>CACMYY010000013.1 GCA_902618025.1 uncultured SAR116 cluster alpha proteobacterium | reverse complement strand
TTGATGAAAATTTTTTAAGACTTTTACCAACTGAATTTTTGAAAAACTTTCCTGGCGAACATTTTTTGTCAACATGGATTGAAATGGTTCCATCTAATTATAGTTTCAAACCAATTGATATTGAAAAATATTTTTATCACGATAACTTTGCAGGATCAAATGTTGCAGAGGACGGTGCTAATGTATTTATGTCTTTTAAATCTGATAGGACAAATTTTCTTAGCTCTGGATTTAGAAGGGTATTTATCCAAAATAAAAATTTAAGAACAAGAAGAACTGGAAGACTTTTGCAAAGAATTGTTGAACTTGAAACTTATCAGGTATTGTCTTTGTTAGGATTACCTCAAGTAAGACAGGAAAGTTTAAATTTAAGCAATCTAGAAAAACAAATCACAAAAATCACGAAATCTGTATCAAAAACTGCAAAAAAAAATTTAGATAAAAAATCTATTACATATCCTGACTATCAACAAGACTTAAATGAACTATCATATGTAGTGGCAAAGATAGAAGAAATAGACTCGTCGACAAATTACCGTCTATCAGCAACTGCTGCTTATTACAAACTAGTTGAACAAAGAATAACAGATTTACGTGAAGATCGTTTGGTGTCATTTCAAACAAACAATGAATTTTTAAGTAGAAGATTACAGCCTGCAATAAGAACAAGTGAAGCTTTTTCAAGAAGATTAGAATCGTTAGCGACTAGAGCCCAGAGAGCAGATAATTTAGTAAGAACTCAAATTGAAATGGGAGTTCAAATTCAGAATAAAGATTTATTAGAATCTATGGAACTTAGAGCCAGAGCACAACTGCGGTTGCAAGAAACTGTTGAGTCTTTGTCTATTGTTGCAATAACATATTACATTGTTGGTCTATTAAGCACACTTGTTGATCCAATAAATTTTGACAAATTTTTAATTAGTAAAACAGTATTTTTAGCATTATGTGTTCCAATTATACTTATTCTTATATGGTTTATTGCAAAAATGGTTCGAAAAAAAATTAATAAAATAAAATAAAATAAAATTATTAAACGCATATTTTAATGGGTGCATGAAGGGTCATTGCCATTTATAAATTCAATTCGCAAAATCTAGAACATAAAACAATCAAATCGTGGTTTTTAGAATGGGAAAAATTTGTTCAAAAAAAACAATACTCATCAGCACTACAATTTTTTGAAAATGATGTTGTAAGTTTTGGTACTTGGATGGATGTAGTCGAGGGTTTAGACCAACTTAAAATTAATCAATGGGAAAATATTTGGCCAACTATTAGTGGATTTAAATTTTTAACAGAAACTCTTTTTATTCAATTATCGCCAGATAAACTATTCGCGAATTCCATATTGACATGGACATCTCTTGGTTATCATCAAGATGGAAAAACTTTTGAAAGATCAGGAAGAGCAACCGTAACTTTAAAAAGATCCAGTTTAAATTCTGAATGGAAAGGAATACACACACATTTTTCATTAAATAGGGGCGTTCCGCAACAATCTTTTGGAAATTTCAAATAAAAAGTTGTATTTTTATCATTTAACAATGCTAAATTAGATAATATTTCGGGCCATAGCGCAGCCTGGTAGCGCGTCCGTCTGGGGGGCGGGAGGTCACAGGTTCGAATCCTGTTGGCCCGACCATATTAATATAAATGACTTAACTAATAAGTTATTGAAAAAATATATTTGCTTTTATAAAAGTAATTTTTCAATAATCAAAAGTATTTTACTTAAATTAAATTTAAATTATTTGTTTAATGCTGATTGATATCCACATAATTTCATGCTTAAAATAAACATATGAGTTCATCAGACATTGACCGTAAGATAGCAGTAATATTTGCCACTGACGTAGTTGGCTATAGTAAGCATATGGAAAAAGACGAGGATGCTACTCTTGCCAGTCTAAATGACTGTAATAAGATTATAGAACCCCTCATAAAAAAATTAAAAGGCCGTATATTCAATACAGGAGGGGACTCTGTATTTGCTGAGTTTCCAAGTGCTGTTGCTGCTGTTAACACAGCCGTAGAGTTCCAAAAACAGATTAAAGCTCGTAATGATAAAGATTCAACAGAAGTAAAGCTAGAATACCGTATAGGTATCAATATGGGTGATGTTGTAAAACAGGGTGATGCTAACCTTATGGGAGATGGTGTTAATGTAGCAGCTAGATTAGAAGCTTTAGCGCAGCCAGGTGGAATAACAATATCTAAGAATGTTTATGATCTTGTTGCTAACAAAACAAAGTACGAGTTCAATGATTTAGGCATACAAAAGGTTAAACAAAACCAATTCCATGCTTATGACCTGTTATTAGATCCATCACAAAAGAGAAAGCTTAAGACACAATCATCAAATACGAAGTTAATAGCTATGATAGGGGGTGCCATAGCTGCTGTCTTCATAGGACTGTTCTTCTCTGGGGTGTTGGATATAGAGCAAAAACTTGATAGTAGTAAGATTGTCATACTGCCATTTAAAAGCTTAAGTGATACTAAAAAAGAAAAGTTATTATCTTTAGGGATATCCCAAGACTTAGGTTCTAAATTAACTAAATCATCTAAGTCATTAAATATATTGAATTTAAAAAAAATACCAAAGGACTTAAAAGAAGTTTCTAAATCTACAAATGCCTCTTATTTAGTTGATGGAAACATCATGCAGATTGATAATATGCTTCGAGTCAAGGTCGATCTTATAGATGGTAAGAACATATCTAATATATGGTCAGAGACATATGACAGAGACTTAACAGGTAAAAATATATTTAAACTACAAGATGAAATTATCAAACAAATCATAAATGAATTGGTTGGAGCAGGGGCTGTCTTATCGAAAGATATAAATCAAAAGATAGCATCTTCTTCAACTGATGATATATCAATTTATGAATGTATTAACTTGGCAAGAAATTCTCAGACTGTATTAAGTTTAAGACCTAAAGCAATTGAATGTTTAAAAGAATCAGTCAAAAAAGATCCTAATTATGCTGATGCATGGATATGGTTGGCTGAACGAACAAGAATGATATACTCCTCTAATCCCAAAGCTGATAATAATAATTTGTTAGAAGATGCTGTAGAATATATTAATAAAGCTCTTATAATTGATCCAGAGTCACCAAAAGGCTTAACAGTCAAAACAATGATTGAATTTCATAAAAAAAACTGGGAAACGATGTTTGTGTCAGCTGAAAAAGCTTTTAGTTTAAATGCTGGTGATCCAAGTGTATTAAGTAATCTTGCAGTTAATGTTGCGTTTGGAGGCGAATGCACTTTAAACGATGTTACTTCCCCAGATGAACAAACTAAAAATATAAATAAAAAGAAATGTCAGTTTCACAGAGGTTGCTGGGATATGGGTTTAAAGGCTCATGAATTAGATACTGGTAATGTTGTTATTATGGACAATTATATGTTAGCAGCATGTTACAACATTGTAAAAGATGGAGCAAATGCATTAAAAATGTTGAGTCCAATACCTCACAAAACAAGGTTTTTTTATGAAATACATTCAGGTGTAGCTTCACACTTTGAAGGCAAATTTGAAATTGCACAAGATCATTTTGATAATGTAAAAAGATCAATAAAGGGTAATAAACTTCAAAAAATTTACAATATTTTCAAAAAGTGGAATAATGAACGTCTAAGCTATCCTGTTTATGAAGAAGTTTTGTTGAAATATGGCTTTGAATAGTTTTTAAATATTTAGAGCATAGCCGTCTATTTGCAACAAGTGTTTAGATTAGGTGTCTTATCGATCAAAATAGTGCTCTAAAATTTGACTTTCTTTTTGTAAAAGTTAAGATTTTAGTTTTCAAGATTAATCAGATCTGTAAGGAAAAAAAGTCAGTAGTCACAATAATTTAATATATTTTAACTTTACTTATGGGATGTCATTTCTTGAATTTAAATCAAGTTTTTTTCTACTAATTTTAGATTTTTTAAATTTAGATGTCTTTAATAAATAAAAAATCTGAAATATCACTAGGTATATCTTTTTCTATTGCCGAAGTTATTTGTACAATAACCATTGCAAGCATTGTAAAGTTTATTTCAGTAGAATTGTCTGTATTTATGATTCTATTTTTTAGATATTTATTTTGCATACCTCTACTTTTAATTACGTCAATTTATCAAAGAAAATCAAAAGCTTTTTATGTTGTATCTAAATCAACTTTAGCAATTAGAATATTTACTGGATTAGGGTCATTTGGATGTTTATTTGCAGCATTACAATTTATAGATCTTAGTCTAATGACAACTTTACTTCAAACAATGCCTTTATTTGTTGCTTTACTCGCACCAATTGTAATCAAAGAGGTAGTTGGTTGGTATAGAAAAATAACAGCTTTAATTGGGTTTATTGGTGTTTTACTAATACTGAAGCCTTTTTCAGAAGAATGGAAAAATTTAGGCATTATTCTCGGTATTTTATCTCCATTTTTTGGTGCTTTAATGACAATTTATGTTAGAAAGTTGGGTAAAACAGACCATCCCACCACTACAGCTCTTTGGTACAATATCTTTGGTACGGTCGTATCTTTATTTATTTGTTTGTTTAATCAAACTGAGTTTCCAAATGATAATGCATTGATTATGTTTTTGGTACTTATTGGTATTATGTCAAGTTTTCAACAGTTTTTTTTAGCTTACAGTCTAAAGATGGCGCCAGTCAGTTTATTAGCTCCTTTAAGATATATATCAGTTCCTATTGGAATAGTAGTTGGTATTTTTATTTTTGATGAAGTTATTTCAACAACATTCTTTTTAGGAACTGTTATAATTGTATTTTCTTCATTTTTAATTATAAAAAGAGAAACTGTAAAAAAGTCAAATTAATGAACTAAATAGGAAATTATTGGTGTTGAAAAAGATAATTTTTACGATTTTATTTTCTTTTTTTTTAATTACTGACTCATATTCTGAAGAAAGTTTCATATCATTAGAAAAACTTAAAAATCATGATATGGACAAAGTTATTTTTTTAAGACACGCCTTAGCTCCAGGTAATGGAGATCCTTCAAATTTTAACGTTAATGATTGTTCTACTCAAAGAAACCTTGATCAAGTAGGTATAGACCAAAGTAGGATGCTTGGTAACACTTTAAAAAAAATAGGTATTAAATTTTCAAAAATATATTCAAGTTTTTGGTGTAGGTGTAAAGACACAGCCTTAAATATGAATATCGGAGAATTTAAGACACATGAAGGTTTAAATTCCTTCTACGAAAAACATGCAGATAGAAAATTAACATTAATAAAATTAAATAATTTAGTTAATAGCTTTGATAAATCAGGTGGACCATATTTATTAGTTACACACTATGTCAATATTTTAGCTTTTACCGGTTTGTCTACATCAAGCGGAGGTATGGTTGCATTTAATCTTAACTCACAAGAATCAATTCATATCAAATTAAATAACTAATTTTTTTTATTTTCACTATCTTTTATAACTTCATATTCACCGTCAATTACCTCACTTGTGTGAGATT
The DNA here is from genome assembly GCA_902618025.1 of uncultured SAR116 cluster alpha proteobacterium. Classification (GTDB taxonomy): domain Bacteria; phylum Pseudomonadota; class Alphaproteobacteria; order Puniceispirillales; family Marisalimonadaceae; genus Marisalimonas. The sequence continues at coordinate 32,712 of CACMYY010000013.1, read as the reverse complement.
TACTCTTAAATCTGTTCATACTCTGTTTTAAATTTGCATTTGAAAATTCATTAAAATTATCTTTTTGAGATTTTGAAGTGTTTTTTGTTTTCATTTTAAAATTAAGGATTTGTTTTGGAAAAATAAATAGAAGACTTGGCAAAGTAAACAAGATTGCAAATATCAAGTGCCATTCTAAAACATTTATTATACCAAAAAACACACCTATAGTTAAAAGTAAAAATGTAAACCTATAGAAAATACTAAATAAAATTATTACCCAGGCGAAGAAAGTTCCATATTGATAAGGTTCCATTAAAAATTGAATGCCTAAAAAGCCAACAATCACATAGAAACAAAATAGAGCAATTATTATTCCAACAGTAATTAATCCAAATTTAAGAAGATTTGTTTGTTTTAAGATATACATATTACTAAATAACTATTTTTTAAATATTAATTTTCCATTGTATTTTTTTAGATAAAAGACTTTTTTACCAGCCCAAAAACATTTTTTTTTGTCTGGAGCGGCTTCTACGTATTTGATTTTATCTTTCAAATGAAAAACTTGTCCACAACCTAAAAAAGTTAAAATCAGCTTTCCGTTTTGAAAATCTACTTTGTCTTGTCTTCCTTTCCTTACAGTTACAAATTTTAAATCACTTTGAAAACATTGACCAAATTTATTTTTTTTACAATTTGGTTCTTGACTATCTACTACCGATATATGTGCAGCAATGTTTTCGTTAAATATAAACCCATCATTGTCTAACATATTGCAATCATCAGTTGGTTTGCTGGTTTTGCCAGAAAACTCGCATTCAAACCAAGTTCCTTTTAATTCTTGAACAGCATAAGTTTTAAAACTTAGAACTAAAAAGGATATAATTAAACAGGTTAATAAAAAATTCACTCTGATTAAACTCATAATTCTCTCTTTTTTGATTTTACAAGTCGTATTTTATAATTAATTATAAATAAATACTAATATTTTTTCATTAGGATCTAGGAGGAAATTAACATGAAAATAGAAACAAGAGAAAAATTTCCTAACTTTGTAGGATTTGTCTCTGGGGTTAATTTGAAAAAAGAATTAAACGATGAATTAGTAGAAAAAATTGACGAAGCAATAAATAAATTATCTGTGTTAGTATTTAAAAATCAAAACATCAATGACGACGAACAAGTGAGATTTACTAGATATTTTGGCGAAATAGAAGCATCAGGAAAAAAATCAAACATTACAAAAGCTAAAGATAGAAGATTGTCTGCTGATTTAGCAGATGTATCTAATCTAGATAAAAATAACAAACCTTTTACAAAAAATGATCCACGAAGGATATTTAATTTAGGAAATAGACTTTGGCATACTGATAGCTCTTTCAAAAAAATTCCAGCAAAATACTCTCTGTTATCTGCAAGGAATATATCTAAAGAGGGAGGCAATACTGAATTTGCTGACATGAGAGATGCATATGATTGTCTTGATAATAATACTAAAACAAAAATTAAAAATATGATTTGTGAACATTCTTTGATTTATTCACGACAAAGATTAGGTTTTGATATGACTAAAGAGTTATCTTCAGAAGAAATTAAAAATTTTACACCTGTAGAGCAACCTCTTGTTAGGATGAACAATTTGACTAAAAGAAAAACAATCTTTCTTTCTAGTCATATTGGAAAGATTAGAGATTGGATAAGACCTGACTCGATGTGTTTTATTGATGATTTAATTGAATATGCTACTCAAACACAATTTAAATATGTTCATAAATGGTCTCAAAATGACCTAATTATTTGGGATAACAGACAAACCATGCACAGGGCTAGAGCATTTGACGATTTAAAAGAGAACAGGGATATGAGAAGAACAACTGTTTTAGGTGAAGAACAACTTATTTAATTATTAAGAGTTTACCTTTTTAAATTTTCTTAAATCCAACGTTTAAATCTCCAATCAGGTCCTCTGTATCTTCACTACCTGTATAAATTCTTAAATAGTTACCTGTTGGAACATAACTGGATTTTAAATTTCTGTTTTCTGAAACATTCATTGTAGATAACAGACTAGAGTAACCTCCCCAAGAGGAACCAATCCCAAAAATTTTACAATTATCAGCTATTATATCAATAGCTTCTTCATTTACATTATCATGAAATTCAATAGCAAATAGTCCTGATGCACCTTTGAAGTCCTTCTTCCAAAGTTCATGGTCTGGGTGTTGTTCAAGAGCAGGATGAAAGACTGTTTTTATAATGTTTTTAGTTTCTAAAAATTTAGCAATTTCTAAACTATTTTGTGATGATTTTTTTAATCTTAAAGGAAGAGTTCTAAGACCTCTTAAAGACATATAAATATCATCAGGACTTACATAATTACCTGTATTTTTTGACCATCTCTGAAGAGCAATCAAATCTTCGTTATTACCCAAAACAACACCCATCATAATATCAGAATGACCAGAGATATATTTTGTAATTGCTTCTATTACAATATCTACTCCAAAGTCGAATGGATTAAAATATATTGCAGTTGCCCACGTGTTATCTATCAAAGATTTTAAATTATTTTTTTTACAAATTTTAACAACCCTTTTAATGTCAACTATTTCGAAAGTATAAGTTCCAGGGCTTTCTATATATATAGCTTTTGTATTATTTTTTATTAATCCTTCTAGGTGATCGAGGTCACGTGAATTATAAAATTCAAATTCTATGTCTAGTCTAGGAAACTCTTCTTGAACAAATCTTCTTGCTGAACCATAGACAGAATCAGGTATCAAAATGTGGTCTTTTGCCTTTAAAACTGACATTAATCCAATTGTAATAGCCCCCATTCCTGAAGGAGCTAATATACATCCCTCAGCTTTATAAAGATCTGAAATTGCATTAATTAAGGAATCTGAAGTAGGGGTTCCATTTCTTCCATAAGTATATTTTCCTGATCTATTTCTATAATTATCCATTTTAGGACTTAAAATTGTACTAGTCCTATACAAAGGTGGAGCTGGGATTCCGTGATTTTCAATTGGGTTTTTACCCGAGTGTGAGGTTATAGTCTCTGTATTGTAATTTTTAAGTTTCTTTTTCATTTATTATTTTCTTAATTAAATTTCATATTTTTTAATTTAAAAAAAACCTTATTTTTATGTTTTAAAGTAAAAATTTTTTTATTTTTATCTTGAAACTATACTAAATAAGAACGAAAGTACTACAAATTCATGTTTAACATGGAAAACTTTATTAGTGGAGAAATAATATGAAAACTAAAATGCTTTTAGCAGGTGTAACTGCTGGAGTGATGTTTGCTGGCTCTGTACTTGCAAGCACATTAGACGATGTAAGAGCAAGAGGAAAGTTAAACTGTATTATTAATACAGGCTTAGCTGGTTTTGCTGCACCAGACGATAAGGGTAATTGGACTGGATTTGACGTTGATTTTTGTAGAGCTGTTGCTGCGGCTACACTAGGCGATGCAAATAAGGTTAATTACACAACAGCTACAGGTAAGACACGTTTTACAAAACTAGCTGCTGGTGAGGGTGAGTTATTGTCCAGAAATACAACTTGGACTTTTTCCAGAGATGTTGATTTATCACAAACATTTATTGGTGTTAACTACTATGATGGTCAAGGATTTATGGTTCCTAAGGCATTAGGTGTAAAATCAGCTAAGGGATTAGATGGTGCTTCTGTTTGTATCCAAACTGGTACTACTACAGAATTAAATCTGGCTGAATTTTTTGCGGGTAACAATATCAAATATAACCCTGTTCCAATTGAAACTAATGCTGAAGCTCAAGAACTTTATAAAGCAGGAAGATGCGACGTTTATACAACTGATGCATCTGGACTATACGCTACAATGATGAGTTTTGATAACCCATCTGATCATATGGTTTTACCTGAAATTGTTTCAAAAGAGCCGTTAGGACCAGTTGTAAGACATGGTGATGATCAATGGGCAGATATTGTAGCTTGGGTATTAAGAGCGATGATGGCTGGCGAAGAAAAAGGTATAACATCCAAAAACGTTAAAGAACTTGCTGCTAAGGACAATAAAGACAAGGAAATAAATAGACTTCTTGGTAAAGATCCATTGCAAGGTTTATCAAAACTTGGATTATCTGCTGACTGGGCGGTTAACGTTATTAGTCAAGTTGGAAATTATCAGGAAAGTTTCGAAAAGCATCTTTTTCCTCTTACTATCAAAAGAGGTATGAATGCTCTTTATAGAGACGGTGGTTTACATTACATCCCACCAATTAAATAAAAATATTTTTCACTGCGTCTAATTAGAGGGCGCAGTGAACCTTAATTTATCCAAAAATGTAAGACTGTTTGATGACTTTTTTTTCTAATATTTGGCGCAATGAGAAAAGTAGAGAGATAATAGTCCAAATAATTGTCTTATTTTTTTTAGGATGGTTCATTTCTTGGTTAGTAATGAATGTGAATGCTAACTTTGAAGCTCTTGGTAAAGATATTAGTTTTGAATTTTTATTTATTCCTGCTGGATATGATATTAATCAATATTTGATCGACTACAACAACAGAGACAGTCATTTAAGAGCAGGTATTGTTGGACTACTTAATACAGGATTAGTTGCATTTTTTGGGATTATTTTAGCAACTGTTTTAGGTATTGCTCTTGGAATTATAAGATTATCAAAAAATTGGCTGGCAAGTAAAATTGCTTATTGGTACGTAGAATTTACTAGAAATGTCCCAATTTTATTACATATACTTTTGTGGCATGGTATCATAATAAATACTCTTCCTCATCCAAGAAAGGCAATTAGCTTAGGTGAGGTTACATTTTTATCTAATAGAGGCTTTTACATACCTAAACCACTTACAGAGACTGGCATCGAACTTGTTTATTTGTTCTTTGTAATTGCAATTATCTTTTCAATTTTATTTGCTAAATATTGCAAAAGAAAACAAGATTTAACCGGCATTCAATATCCAGTGTATTGGATTAATGTTTCAGTTATTTGTTTTCTGCCATTAATCGCATTTTTTATTTCAGGGATGCCTGTTTCATTGGAAATTCCTGCATTAAAAGGTTTTAATTTTAGAGGTGGAATGCATATGAGCCCTGAGTTAGCGGCACTAACTTTTGCTTTAGGAATTTATACTGCTGCTTTTATTGCTGAAATAGTTAGAGCAGGAATTTTAGCTATAGATAAGGGCCAAAGAGAGGCAGCTGAATCAATTGGCTTAAAGCCTTCGAAAGTAATGAATTTAGTCATACTACCGCAAGCTAGAAGAGTTATAATTCCGCCATTAACAAGTCAATATTTAAACTTAACAAAAAATTCATCTCTAGCCATCGCTATAGGTTATATGGATCTTGTTGCCACACTTGGTGGTATATCTCTTAATCAAACTGGAAGAGAAATGGAAACTATGCTTATTGTAATGCTAATTTATTTATCAGTTTCACTAAGTATATCTGCTCTAATGAATTGGTATAATAGTAAAGTAAAATTGGTAGGAAGATAAGATGAGTGAAAAGATTTATAAACCAGGAAACTATCCTGATCTTCCTCCTCCTCCTGGCACAGTTGGAGTGTATGGATGGATTAGACAAAATTTATTTTCATCCATAAGTAACTCTCTACTTACAATTATATCAGTTGTACTTCTTTACTATTTAATTGATGGAATAATAGGCTGGTTTTTCTTGGACGCCGTTTTTGACGCTGATTCTAAAATTGCGTGTAGAAAAATAGATGATGGTGCTTGTTGGGCAGTTATAACAAGAAGAGTAGGTCAGTTTGTTTATGGTTTTTACCCTGAAGCTGAAAGGTGGAGGATTGACATAACATTTTTAACAATGTTTATAGCATTTGCACCTTTACTGTATCCCGATATACCAAAAAGAAAGTGGTTATTGTATTTCAGTTTATTTTATCCATTTTTTGCATTTGTGTTAATTATGGGTGGTTATTTTGGTCTTCAGAAAATTGAATATAGTCTTTTTGGTGGCTTCATGCTCACAGTTATTTTAGGTGTTTGCGGTATTGTTTGTTCATTGCCTCTTGGAATTTTATTAGCATTGGGAAGACAATCGAATTTAACAGTAGTTAGAACATTAAGTGTTTGTTTTATTGAGTTTATGAGAGGTGTCCCTCTAATAACACTTCTTTTTGTTGCTTCTTCAATGCTAAATTATTTTCTTCCACCCGGAACTAATTTTAGCATTTTAGTAAGAGTTATAATTATGTTTACTTTTTTCTCTGCTGCTTACATAGCAGAAGTGATAAGAGGTGGTATTCAAGCTATTCCTAAGGGTCAGTATGAAGCTGCAGACGCTTTAGGGATGAATTATTGGCAAAAAACAAGATTTATAACTCTTCCTCAAGCACTAAAGATTTCAATACCGGGTATTGTAAACACCTTTATAGGTTTATATAAAGATACAACTCTAGTTGTGGTGATAGGATTGTTAGATCCACTTGGTATTGGAAGAGCAGCACTTGCTGATACAAAATGGAATGGTTTATCTACTGAAACTTATCTATTTGTAGCCTTGTTCTTTTTTGTAAGTTGTTTTGCTATGTCTCGTTATTCCTTATGGCTTGAAAATAAATTAAACACTGATAAAAAGTGAGAATAAAATGGTAGTAAATAAAAATAAGTCATCAAAACCAGTCATTGAAATAAAAGAAATGCATAAATGGTTTGGTAACTTTCACGTACTTAAAAATATTTCTTTGGGTGTAAATCAAGGTGAACGGATAGTTATTTGTGGACCATCTGGGTCTGGAAAATCTACACTGATTAGATGTATAAACAGATTAGAAGTTCATCAACAAGGTGATATTATTGTAAATAATGTTGAATTAACTGGAGACTTAAAAAATCTTGAAGCCATAAGAAGTGACGTTGGAATGGTATTTCAGTCCTTCAATCTTTTTCCTCATTTAACTGTACTTGAAAATTGTACTTTGGCTCCAATTTGGGTTAAAAAACTTCCTAAAAAAGAAGCTGAGGAATTAGCAATGGAATTATTAACTAGAGTAAAAATTCCAGAGCAAGCTCTTAAGTATCCCGGACAATTATCTGGAGGTCAACAACAAAGAGTTGCCATTGCAAGATCATTATGCATGCAACCAAAAATAATGTTATTTGATGAACCGACCTCTGCTCTTGATCCAGAAATGATAAAAGAAGTTTTAGATACTATGATAGAATTAGCTGAAACTGGAATGACTATGTTAGTTGTTACTCATGAAATGGGTTTTGCAAAAAAAGTTGCAGATAGTGTCATTTTCATGGATGAGGGTGAAATCATAGAGCAGAATGACCCTAAGAATTTTTTTAATAATCCTAAAAATGATAGAACTAAACTTTTCTTAAGCCAAATTCTTAATCATTAGACTTAAGTCTAATTTCCTGTTTGTATTTTTTGTCCAGATGTAGCCCACTCTGTCCAAGAGCCATCATAAATAGGAATATTCTCTTTACCTAAACAATAAAGTGCAACTGATATAACACATGCAGATACTCCAGATCCACAAGTTGCAATTATATCCTGTGATGTATCAATGTCATTATTTGAAAAAACCTTGTCTAACTCTTCAATTGATTTTAGAAAACCGTCATTTGTCAGTAGTGCAGATGAAGGTAAACTTTTAGAATTTGGAATATGACCAGATTGTAATCCTGGTCTTGGTTCTTTAGCTTCACCAATAAACCTTTTATAAGATCTGGCATCTAAAATTACTTTTGAATTATTATTTGAAATAGATATCATATCTTCTAAATTTATAACTAAGTCTTTTTTTTCAGTTTTACTAACAAAATTGCCTTTAGAAATAATTGTTTTTTTAACTGTTGTTTCTCCTTCACTATTTTTCCAATTTTTTAAGCCACCATTTAAGATTAAAATATTTTTATGGCCAAAATATCTAAATAAAAACCATGCTCGAGCCGAAGACAACAATGGCGAATTATCGTAAATAATAATTTCATCTTCATTATTAAGTCCAAGGTTTTGCATCATATCTGAAAAAAGATCTTTTGATGGGATCATGTGAGGTAAAGGATTTTTTGGATCTGCAATCTTATTGACATCAAAAAAAACTGAATTTGGAATGTGTTCTTTTTGATATTCTTCCTCAGCATTTAAACCAGAGTCTGGAAGAAAAAACGTAGCATCTAATATTTTTACATTTGGCTTATTAATTTTATTTTTTAGTGTGTTAGGTTCTATGAATAAAGAGTTGTTCAAAATATTTCTCCATTTACAGCCAATTAGGGACTACTAAATCCTTTGATTTTAAAAATTCAGGGTTCCATATTTTAGATTGATATCTTTGTCCTGAGTCACATAAAATCGTTACAATAGTATGTCCCGGACCAAGTTCTTTTGCTAATTTCATGGCTCCAGCTACGTTGATTCCACTTGATCCTCCAAGAAATAAACCTTCATCTTTTAGTAAATCAAATATAATAGTGAGCGCATCGTTATCGCTTATTCTAAAAGATAAATCTAAAGGACATTTTTCTAAATTTTTAGTAACTCTTCCTTGTCCAATACCCTCTGTTATAGAGTTTCCTTCTGCTTTCATTTCTCCATTTTGATAATAGTTGTACAAACCAGAGCCAAAAGGGTCAGATAAAGCTATTTTAATTTTTTTATTTTTTTCTTTTAAAAATAATCCCGTACCAGATAAAGTTCCTCCAGTACCAACTGCACAAGTAAAAGCATCTACTTTACCATCTGTTTGTTCCCATATTTCAGGCCCTGTGGAGTTATAATGAGACATTTGATTTGCTACATTATCAAACTGATTGGCCCAAAGAACCCCATTTTCATGTGTTTTAGCCAAATCTTGAGCGATTTGTTGTGATTGTCTTATGTAATTACCAGGATTAGAATAAGGTAAAGCAGGAACTAATTTTAGTTCACATCCAATTAACCTTAAAGCATCTTTCTTTTCCTGACTTTGGGTTTCAGGCATAATAATTAAGGTTTTATATCCAAGTGAATTTCCAACTAGTCCTAGGCCGATGCCTGTGTTGCCAGCAGTTCCTTCAACAATTATGCCCCCTGGTAATAATTGTTTTTTTTCTATTGCATCTAAAACAATTCCTTTGGCAGCTCTGTCCTTTATAGATGAGCCTGGGTTAAGAAATTCAGCTTTCCCATAAATTTCACAACCAGTAATTTCACTAGCTTTTTTTAATTTTATTAATGGGGTATTCCCAACCGTATCGATAAAATTATTTTTAATATTATTTTTCATAATTTTTTACTTAACTAATAATCAGTTTTATATATACAAAACCCATATTAATTTAATATAGAAAATTTAAAATGATTAATTTTAAAAATATTTACTTCTCTATAGGGGGAGTCCCACTTTTTGAAAATGCGTCCGGATTTGTTCCTACTGGACATAAGGTGGGTGTTGTTGGAAGAAATGGAGCTGGAAAAACAACTCTATTCAAATTAATTTTAAATGAAATTATTTTAGACGCTGGGGTAATCGAGGTGCCAAAAAATTATAAGATTGGCTATGTTTCACAAGAAGCTCCATCAACTGAAGTAACATTATTGGACACAGTTTTAGAGGCTGATATTGAAAGGTCGAAATTGTTGTACAATGCTCAAATAGAAAAAGATCCAAACAAAATTGCAGAAATTTATACTAGGTTGTCTGATATTAATGCATACTCTGCTGAAGCTAGGGCATCTTCAATTTTAAATGGTCTGGGATTTAGTAAAGAAGATCTCATTAGGCCATGCTCTAGTTTTTCCGGTGGTTGGAGAATGCGTGTTGCATTAGCAAGTGTATTGTTTTCTAATCCAGAATTACTTTTACTTGATGAACCCACAAACTATCTAGATTTTGAAGGTTCTGTTTGGTTAGAAAATTACTTACAAAAATTTAAAAACACAGCTTTGGTGATTTCTCATGATAGGAATTTACTTAATAAATCAGTAACTAGCATATTACATTTATCACAAAAAAAAATAATTTTTTATAATGGTAATTATGATTTTTTTGATAACGAAAGAAGAGTTCAATTAGAACAAAAAATATCTCAAAAAAATAAACAAGATGCCCAAAGAGCCCATTTGGAAAGCTTTATTAATCGTTTTAAAGCTAAAGCCTCTAAGGCTAAACAGGCTCAATCAAGAATTAAAATTTTAGGAAAAATGAAACCTATTATAATTGAAGAAAATCAGAAAGTTCCTACCTTCAATTTTGAAAAAAATACAAAATTTGCTCCACCACTAATTACTATTGAACAGGCATCAGTTGGATATAATAATATTCCAATTTTAAAAAATATAAATTTAAGTATTGATCCAGATGATCGTATTGCCCTTTTAGGAGTAAACGGAGAGGGTAAGTCTACTCTATCAAAATTGATAGCAAAAAAACTAAATTCAATGAAAGGAAAATTAAATTATCCCAAAAAATTAAAAATTGGATATTTTGCACAACATCAACTAGACGAATTAAGGTCAAATGAAACACCCTTTGAACATTTATATTCAAAACTGGACAAAGAAGTACCTTCTAAGATTAGAGCTAAACTAGGTTCAGTTGGTTTTACACAAGATACAATGGATATCGAAGTAAAAAGATTGTCTGGCGGACAAAAAGCTAGATTATTGTTGCTTTTAGTTGTTATTGAAAAACCTGATTTAATAATTCTTGATGAGCCTACTAATCATTTAGATGTTGAGAGTAGGGAAGCGCTTATAATGGCTTTAAATGATTATACAGGATCTTTAATATTAGTAACTCATGATGCTTTTCTTGTAGAAAGATTAGTTGATCGTCTTCTTATCATAAAAGATGGGAATGTGTCTGAATTTTTAGGTGATATTCATGAATATAAAGAAGTCGTTCTAAATAATAATACAATTAAAGGCAAACATAAGGGAGTTAGCAGCAAAAAAATAGTAAACAATCAATCTAAGACATTTAGCACTAAAGATTTAAAAAAACTTTTAACAAATTGTGAAAACAAAATTTCAAAATATGAAAAACAAAAAAGTATTTTAGAAGATGAAATGTTGCTTAAAAATTTTTATGAAGCTAATAATCAAAAACGTATTCAGGAAGTTAATATTGAATTAAAAACTCTGATAAATCTTATCACTGAAGAAGAAAAAAAATGGGAAGAATTAGTAGTTAAAATAGAAAAGCTAAATTAATGAATTCGTTAGAAGCTTATACTAGTCTTTTTATTTCTTCGTTTTTGTCTTCGACAATACTTCCTGGGCATTCTGAAATAACATTAACAACTCTTTTTCTATTAGAAAAATATTCACATTTTTTGCTAATTTTCTTTGCGAGCCTTGGTAATATATTAGGTTCAATTGTTAATTGGTTCTTAGGCTTATATATAACAAAATTTGTTAATAAAAGTTGGTTTCCTTTCTCAAAGAAACAATTGGATAAGGCTTCTTCATGGTATTTAAAATATGGTAAATGGTCTTTATTTCTTTCTTGGGTTCCTATAATTGGAGACCCATTAACAATTGTTGCAGGTATGTTTCGTTTTCCTTTAATTATATTTATAATTATAGTTTCAATCTCAAAAGTACTAAGATATATTTTTGTAGGTTATATTGCATTAAAACTTTTATAATTAATATTGTGTAATTAAGATGAAATTATTTACTATATTTTTATTTATTTTATTTTCAAATTTTCCTACTTATGCAGAAAAAATTAATGATAAAATCTCTAATAGAAAATTTGAAACAGAGTGTAAATTATTAGAAGCTGAAATTAGTTTATTACTTTTTTATGCTGATAATAAATTTATGAATAAACCTGAATTAATTTCAAAATATCTTAAGGAAGTGAACTTTCATGAAATTGTAGTTTCTTGGGAAAAGTTATGTAAGTAATGGCTCCCCGGGACGGATTCGAACCGCCGGCCAGACGATTAACAGTCGTCTGCTCTACCGCTGAGCTACCGGGGAATATATTAACTGCATATTTATTCGTTTTTAATCTAATTATCATAAATTGCAACACTTTAATAAAACAATTCAAAGACTTTATGATTGATTATCATTTCAATATTGTTTTAGCAATTTTCATAATTTCTTTTTGAGTTAATGATTCAACATCTATAAGTTTTACTATTTTACGATCATTTTTAATAGTATTTGATGAGTAGGATGGATCATAATGACTTTCTAAAAAGCTCTTTGTTAGCTCTATCCAATTTTTTTTGAGTATTAATTCTTTCCAATTTTCAATTAAATTTTTGCTCAATCTTTTTTTTAGACCATTAAGCAAAGGATAAATTAGTTTGGGATTTTTACACATATAATCATAATCTTTAACAAGAAAATTTGCTCTTAATTTCAAATCTGCTTTTATTTCAACCCTAGGTGAAATTATCATTTTTGCCCAAATTGATTTAGGTATATGAACATTACCAATTTTACTACTTTCTGCTTCTACATATATGTTTTTCTTCAAGTCAAGTTGTTTAAGTTTATTAAATAATTTGCTTTCAAACAATTTTTGAGAGGGCTGATCTAAACCTGGCATTTTACCTAATAAAGAACCTTTATGATTGGCCAAACCTTCTAGATCTATGATTTGTCCACCTAATTCACCAATATTTTGTAAAATTTTCGTTTTTGCAGAACCGGTTTTTCCACTTATTAAAATTATTTTTAATTTAGATCCTATAGTTTCAAAAAATTTTACTACTCTATTTCTATATTCTTTATATCCACCATCTAATTGGTATGTTCTCCATCCAACTTCAGATAAAATAATTGAAAAAGCCTTGGACCTTTGACCACCTCTCCAACAATAAATCAATGGCTGCCATGAACCTTTTTGCTTAAGAAATTTTGTTTCAATGTGGTCTGCAATATTTCTTGCAGTAAGTGAGGATCCTATTATTTTTGCCTTGAAGGTACTTTCTTTTTTATAAATGGTACCAACTTTTTCTCTTTCTTGATCAGATAATACAGGGCAATTGATAGCTCCTATGATATGGTCATTAGCAAATTCTGAAGGAGATCTTACATCAATAATTGTATCAAATTTTTTGCTTTCCCAATTTTTAATTGATTTATATTTTTTTACCATTTTTTACTTTATTCTAATTTTATTATCTAAATTGTTTACAAATCCTATTTCTGTAAAATCAATTTTGTTTTCCTTTAAAATTTTAAATTGTTTATTTTTTTCTTCTTGTGGAATTATAAAGGCTAAACCTCCAACAGTTTGAGGATCATATAATACTTCATCAATTAACTTTGTTTCTCTATCGTAAACTAATTCTTTTTGTGCAGTGTTAAAATTTTTCTCGAATAATGAAGACCTAACATTTTTGGATAATGCTTCCGTAACACCGTTAAAGATAGGTATTTTATCTGGATAGATTGTCAGTCCAGTATTCCCAAAATCCCTTTTTATTAAGTTTAATAGATGGTTTGCTAGCCCAAAGCCTGTTATGTCTGTCATAGATAGAATTTTCAATTTATCTAAAATTTTTGAGAAATTAATATTTCCTTGAGACATCTGGTTAAGAACTTCAATTTGGTAATAACTGTCAATAATATCGTTATTTATACCTGAAAATATAATCCCAGATCCTATTTTTTTAGTTAATAATAAAATATCATTTTCTTTTAGTTGACTTCGGACTTTATTGCTAACTATATTCTTTTTCTCTCCCATTACTGAAAAACCAATTATTGGATCTTTATCTTTACCAATCATAGTATGACCACCACTTATAGAACAACTAGTTAACTTAAATACATCACTTGCTCCAGCGGTAACTTGTTCTAGATCTCTAGAATTTATTTCAGAATTTGAAAATGGAAGTTGTAAAATCATTAGGGCAGAAATAAGTTTAGAATTTACTGCAATTATATCACTAATTGCATGATTAGCTGCAATTTTTCCTAATAGATATGGGTCCGATACAATAGAGCTAATCATATCAACACTTTGATATAAATTTGGATAATTTTTTACATTAATAGCATCTTCAGATGTGTTAATTATCTTTTTTGGAAGAATAGTTTTAAGAGCATTAAAATCTACTTTCGCAGCACAACCTCTGCATTGCATTTGATAAGCAGGTATATTTTTATTACTTTTTTTTACTATTTTATCAAAAATATTCATGAAACCTGAAAAATTCGAATAGTTTTTTTGGTTTAAATTATTAAATTTTTTTACAAATTTTTGATCTATGAATTTTTTTAATAGAAAACAAAATCTTGAAGTAAAAGTAAAATTATGTTTTGTCGCAATAGCAAGACCATTTGACAATCCAATTATAGATAAATAATTTTTATTAAATTTATAAGGTATAGCTTCTTTTTTTTGAATAAATCCTCTAATACTTTTAGCTAGAGGTTTACCAGATTTTACTGCATAAACACCCGATTTGCTCAAATTTTGATTGTTAAAATCAACCACATCACCTGCAGCAAAAATATAATTATAATTTGTTTGGAATTTATCATTAACAACAATAAAATTATTTTTATTTAAAATAATATCTGATTTTTTTATCCATTCTGGTGACATGGCATTTGTTGATAAAATTGCCTTATCAATTTTCAATTTAGTTTTGTTTGATAAAAGCAGTTTGTCTTTTTGTACTTCAATAACTTCAACTTTTTCAATCACATTAATTTGTGATTTTTGAAGAGTTTGTTTTGCTATTTTTCTGGTTTTAGGTGGAAAAGAACTTAGTAGTCCATTTTTACCGGTTATTATGCTTATTTTCAAATTAGACTTTTTATTTTTTAAACGTTTTTTTAAACCTAATGCTAATTCTACTGAAGCAGCACCTCCTCCAATAAAAGCAATATTATTATTTTTTTTTGTTTCATCTAAAAAATTATTGGATAACTTTGAAATGGGTTTAACTGGAACACAATATTTAAATGCCCCTTTTATAGTTTTATTATTGCTTTTGATGCCAGTATTTATTGATAGTACATCAAATTTGATTTTTGGCCTGTTTTTTAAAATAATTTCTTTATTAATTGCTGAAATTTCTAAAACTTCTGAATGTATAAACCTAATATCCAATTTGAAACAAAGTTTATAGAGATCAATGTGCGTTTCTCTCCAAGTGTAAATTCCTTCTATAAAACCTGGTGTCATTCCAGAATAAGGAGTATCAATTTCATTACTAATTAATGTTATCCGATTTCCTCTAATTGGTTTTTTTGATAGCTCCATAATTAGCATTATGTGAGAATGTCCACCACCAATTAACACTAAGTCATTGTTTATTGGGATTTCTTCTTGGTTAAACATATTTATTACATCTAATAAATGGAGGCCCGAAGCGGAATCGAACCGCTGTTAACGGCTTTGCAGGCCGCTGCATCACCACTCTGCCATCGGGCCAAAAGTTAGGTGATTATTTCTATAACTCTTCAATAACATACAAGCAATTAAAAAAAAAATTAGAATAATATTTTGTTTTGTAATTTCGTGCTAATACTTAAATAATAACTAGAATTTTATTTTCAATTCGCTATTAAATTATATTTAATATTATTTAAAAATTTTTTGAGGTTTCAATGATTTCGTTTTTTAAAAGAAGCAAATTACTTTATTTAACATTTTTCTGTTTTGTATTTTTAAATGTTTCAAAAGCTCTTACTTCAGATTTTTTATTTGAACGCTCTATTCATGAAGCACTTAAAAATAGTTTGGAATTAAAAGCTCAAAATTATAAATTAGCTGCCACCAAAAATTCCTTAGAAGAAGCTGGTTCTTCAAAAGACTGGACAAATTCTTTTACTACTACTTATAAATCTGACAATAAAAATATCAATTCCCAAGGAACATTTGTTAATGATGATACAACAACCTCCACTATCTCATTAAGTAAAAATATCTTTGATGGAGGAGAAGCTTATGAAAAAATTTCTATAGTAAAAGAAAATATTAAACTTGAGCAATATAATTTAAACATTATTGAGCAAAAAATAATTTTGAATTGTATAAAAGCTTATTTAGATGTTTATTCAAATCAATCTGTAGTTAGTTTAAGAAGAAAAAGTTTAGATAGATTTGAAGAAAATGTTGAAGCCACAGAGTTAAAGCTAAAAGCTGGAACAGTAACACCAACCACACTGGCCGAAGCTCAATCAAAATTATCACAAGCGGTATATGATTTAATTTTATCTGAAGGAAATCTTGAAAAAGCAATTTCCAAATTTAAAAGTATTACAAAATTCAAAGTTATACCAAATAAATTTTCTTTACCCAATTTAACTTTCACACCTCCAGATACAAAAAATAAAACTGTGAAAATAGCCTTAGAGAATAACCTTGATATTATTGTAGCTAAATTGAAAAAAAATATTGCTGAAAAAAATATTGCATTAAAAGAAAGTGAAAACAGGCCAACGATTAACTTAGAAGTATTTGGTAATGATAGTGAATCATCATTAAATACCTCTGCAACTGATTACCAAAGTTATGGTGTAAATCTTACTTTTAAGGCACCTTTGTTTTATAATTCATCCTCCAAAGCTTCTATAAAAAAACTTGATAATTTATCAAAAGCGAGTTCAGTTGAATTTTCTGAAAAACAGAGACAGGTAGAGTTAAGTGCTATTTCATCATATCAAAATTACAAAAGTGCTATTGCAAAAACCAAAGCATCAGAGAGTGAAAAAAAATCCTCATTACTAGCCTTAAATGGTATCAAAAAGGAGTCAGAATTTGGCATAAGAACAATTTTAGACGTACTAGATGCAGAAGTTCAATTTTTAAATGCATCTACAAATTTGATACAAAGTCAGGCTGAAGAGATTTTTAATGTTTACCAAATAAAGTCTATTCTAGGAAGCTTGTCAATTAAAGATATTAATAATGATTTGGATGTTAAATATGATTTGAAAGAGAATAAACTAGATTTTAACATATTAGATCGTAGGATGTTTAATTAAGCAAAATTTATTGGAATTCTAATATGATGTACAAAAGGTTTGATTCTAATTATATAGAAAAAAAATGGTATAAAAGATGGTTGGAAAGTGGTGCTTTTGCTTCAAACAATCAATCACCAAAAGAACCATATGTTATAATGATGCCACCTCCAAACGTAACAGGTTCTTTACATATTGGTCATGCTTTAACATTCACGATTCAAGATATATTAATAAGATTTCATAGAATGCAAGGACTAGATGTTCTCTGGCAACCAGGGACTGATCACGCTGGAATAGCTACTCAGATGGTTGTTGAAAGAGAATTAGCAAAATCTAATTTAACAAGACATGGCTTAGGTAGAGAAAAGTTTGTTGAAAAAGTTTGGGAGTGGAAAGAAAAGTCAGGTGGTGAAATCACAAATCAATTAAGAGCTTTAGGAGCTTCACCTGATTGGGAAAAAGAACGATTTACAATGGATGAGGGATTATCAAAAGCCGTAATTTCTGTATTTGTTAAATTATATAAAGAAGGGTTGATTTATAGAGACAAGCGATTAGTTAATTGGGATCCAAAACTATTAACAGCTATTTCTGATTTAGAAGTTGAACAAAAAGAAGTTGAAGGAATATTTTGGTATTTTAAATACCCAGTTGAAAATAGTAACGAATTCTTAACAATAGCTACTACTAGGCCAGAAACTATGTTAGGGGACACAGCTGTAGCTGTAAATCCCGATGATGAAAGATATATTCATTTGAAAGGTAAATATGTAATTTTACCAATCATAAATCGACGTATACCTATTATTTTTGATAATTATTCAGATCCAGAAAAAGGTTCTGGTGCAGTTAAAATAACCCCAGCTCATGATTTTAATGATTTCGAAGTTGGGAAAAGACATGGTTTAGATATGATTAATATCTTTGATGCTAATGCTTCGATAAATGAAAATGGTGGAGAAGATTTCACAGGATTAGACAGATTTGAAGCTAGAAAAAAAGTTTTGGAGATTTTAAAAGCTCAAAATTTATATATTAAAGAAGAGAAAATAATACATACGGTTCCTTATGGAGATAGATCTAACGTAGTTGTGGAACCATGGCTTATGAACCAATGGTATGTTGATGCATATAAATTAGCTCAACCAGCTATACAAGCTGTTAAAGATAAAAAAACTAAGTTTGTTCCTGCAAATTGGGATAAAACATACTTTGAATGGATGAACAATATTCAACCATGGTGTGTTTCGAGACAACTATGGTGGGGCCATAGAATACCTGCTTGGTTTGGTCCTGATAATAAGATTTTTGTAGAACATAACCGGTTAGATGCTGAGAAAGCAGCAGAGATGCATTATGGAAAAAAAGTTAAACTAGAACAAGATGAAGATGTATTGGACACATGGTTTTCATCCGCACTTTGGCCATTTTCAACCCTAGGATGGCCTGATAACACAAAAGATCTAAAGAAATATTATCCAACAAATGTTTTAGTAACTGGCTTTGACATAATTTTCTTTTGGGTGGCTCGCATGATGATGATGGGTATGCATTTTATGGATGATGAGGTTCCATTTAAAGAAGTTTATATACACGCTCTAGTAAGAGATGATAAGGGTCAAAAAATGTCAAAATCAAAGGGTAATGTTCTAGATCCTCTTGATTTATCTGTCAAATATGGTGCTGACTCATTAAGGTTCACTCTTACAGCAATGGCCGCTCAGGGAAGGGATATAAAATTATCAGAAGAAAGAATTGCAGGATATAGAAATTTTAGTACAAAAATATGGAATGGATGTAAATTTCTTCAATTTAATCAATGCATTTCAGAGCTAGACACTGATCTAAATTTCATAAATCTACAAATCAACAAATGGATAATTGAAAATTATAATCAACTTAATTCAAAAGTTAAAAAATCTATATTTGAATACAAATTTAATGATGCTGCAGATGCATTGTATCAATTTATTTGGAGAGATTATTGTGACTGGTATATAGAATTTATTAAGCCAATTTTAAATAATACTAAAGATATTGAATCGCAAAAAGAGACTAAAAATGTTTCAATTAAAATTATGAAAAATGTTTTATTAATGCTACATCCAATAATGCCATACGTGACAGAAGAAATTTTTGAAAATTTGTTTAATTCTAATAAGTTAGCAATATCATCTTCATGGCCGAGCTTAATTGAAACTGAAACTTCATTAAAAAATGGAATAGGTCTGACAATTGATATTGTGTCTGCGATAAGATCAATTAGAGTTGAAAAAAATATTCCAAATAAATCTAGACCTACAATTTTACTTAAAAATGTAAATCAAGAAAAAAAGATTATTATTGAAGAGAATAACAATTTAATCCTTAATTTAGCAAAATTAAATCAGATAAAATTTTTATCTGAACCACATGAAGAAAATGAAAAATCTATTGTTACAACTGTTGATGAAATAATTTTAATGATACCAACAGATGGACTCATTGATATAGAAGCAGAAAAAAATAGATTAAGCAAAGAGCTTAAAAATATAACCAATGAAATTGAATTAATAGATAAAAGATTAAACAACCCTTCATTTATTGAAAAAGCACCACCAAAAGTTATAGAGGATGTGAAAACTAAAAAAACAGTATTTAATCAAAGAAAATCAGAAATAAATAAGGCCTTATTAAATTTATAATATTAAATTAAAATCGGAGAAAAATATGAAGAATTCAAAAACAGTTTTAATTGATAAAAACCCTGGAAGAAATTCTCAAACTTTTGGTATTGCAAGAATTCTAAATACTGACCTTGATTTAATACATGAACCTTCAATTGGGGTGGTCGGTAATAAAGGGGACTCTCAATGTTATCTTGGTGTTGAACAAAAAGTTAAAACAATACATGAGAAATTAAGGTTAAGGATAGGCCAAAACACAAATGATATTAGAATGAGATTAGTACAACCTGAGTACACCGTTGCGACATCTGATGGTATAAGGAATGGTACTAAAGAGATGCGTTATTCTTTGATTGGAAGAGAAGTAACTAATGATACATTATGCGAACATTTAAGCGCTTCGGGTTTAGAAGGTACAATTGCAGTTGTTGCCTGTGATAAACCGCCAGTTGGAACATTGTCTGCAATTTTAGAGCACAATAGACCTGCTATTATAATGTCTGACGGTCCAATAAGACCTGGAATTGATTCAGTTACTAATGAACCATTGGACATTATTTCAAGTTATCAAATTGCAGGTAGTGAAGATGAAGAACTGAAAAGAAGAATTGCATGCGAAGCTTGTCCTGGTTATGGAAGTTGTGGTGGGATGTTTACTTATAATACTATGCAGACGTTTATTGGTGTTGTGGGCATGCAACCTTTACATATGGTTTCACCACCTTCAGACGATAAAAGAAGGTTAGATGTATTTCCTGACCAACTCATTACTTATTTAGATAATATGGTTAAAAAAGATATTAAGCCAAGGGATATTGTCACAAGAGACTCTATGAGGAATGCTCTAATAGTAGCAATGTCTATAGGAGGATCAACTAACGTCATGCTTCATGCACCAGAGTTAGCTAGAGCTGCAGGATATAAAAGTTTTATTGAAGATATTATGTCTCCAGATGAATTTAACTATTTATCCGAAAAGGTAGTTCCTGTTTTAGTTGACGCAAGACCATTTGGAAAATACTCAATGGTTGATATTGATAACCAAGGTGGTGTTCAGGTTTTTATTAAAGATTTATTAAAATCAGGCTTGTTGAATGGTAATACTTTAACGTGTACGGGTGAAACTTTAGCTGAACAAGTTGATCGATTAGCTCCTAAAGAACCTGACGGAAGAGTAATATACCCTGTAAAAAACCCTTATAAAGAAACTGGTGGACTTAGACTTTTAGGAGGAAATTTATCTCCCGAATTCAGTTCTATCTTAAAACTAGCTGGTGTTGAAGGTGGTTTAGAAAATAATATTTTTATTGGGAAAGCTAGAATATTTGATGGAGAACAAAAACTTCTTTGGACCTTAGAAAATCAACCAGACAGCTTTAACAATAATGATATGGTTGTAGTTAGGTATGAAGGACCTGTAGGTGGACCTGGTATGCCAGAAATGCTTGATTCCACCTCAAGAATTACCACTTTGTGCAGAGAAAAAAATATAATTGTAGGATTAATGACTGATGGACGTTTCTCTGGTGGCTCTGTTGGTCTTGTCATTGGTCATGTTGGTCCAGAGGCGGCTATAGGTGGACCTATTGCCCTAATAGAGGATGGAGATGAAATTATAGTTGATTTAAATAAAAATGAGATTAATTGTTCCCAATTGAATGATACTAATATTTTCAAATTTAGAAAAAGCAATTGGGAAGAAATTTTCAAAACTAACGGTGGCACACATCCAGCAGTTGGAGATGCAGATACTAGATTGCTTAATAGAATGAGAAACTCTGCTGTTTCAGCAACTTATGGAGCTGGAATGCATCCAAATCGAGAAATCTGGGTACCTAATCCGAGAGGGGGCGAATTTTCAGGGTTTATACCCAAAAATATACATAAATCATAAAGTTTATTTTTCTAAATGCATCCAAATAGGTGTATGGTCACTTGGTTTTTCTTCACCTCTTGGTGTTTTGTCTATACCTACATCAATTAGATTATCAACTATCTCTGGCGAGATTAAAAAAAGATCTATTCTTATTCCATTGTCTTTTTGCCAAGCTCCACCCTGATAGTCCCAAAAACTATACTCTTTAGCAGTTGGATATTTTATGCGGTAAGCATCAACTATACCAATATTTATTAACTCTTTTAAATGCCTTCTGGTTGTTTCTAGATATAATGCATCATTTTGCCATTTTGATACATCATAACAATCAATACTTTCCTGAATTACATTAAAGTCTCCACCTAAAATCAAAGGTTCATTTGTGTCATAAATATCTTTAGTGTATTTTGTTAGACGTCTCATCCAACTAATTTTATAGTCATATTTAGGGCTAGGAGCGGGATTACCATTAGGTAAATATAGGCAAATGATATTTACATCATTAATTTTTACGTGTAAGAACCTTGCTTGATTATCTTCATCAATGCTCTCATTATAAAAAGGCAATGATCTGGTAATTTCATTTATTTCAAATTTAGATGCAATTGCAACACCGTTATATGATTTTTGTCCATTGAATATTACATCATATCGTTTTTGTTTAAAGTCTAATGAAGGAAAATTATCGTCCATTGTCTTTGTTTCCTGCATTAAAATGATATCAATATTATTTTTATCTAACCAACTTAATACATTTGGCAGTCTCATTTTTATAGAATTTACATTAAAACTAGCTATTTTAAAGGACATAGGATTAAATTTATTTTAGATAGAGAAACTTGTTCCACAGCCACAATTTGCTGTAGCATTAGGATTTTCAATTTTAAAATATGATCCTGCTAGTTCTGAAACATACTCTAAAGTGCTTCCACGAAGAAAATCAATAGACACTTTATCAATTAAATAATCAATTCCACCTTCTTTGAAAATCATATCATCGTCTTTAGGTTTTTTATCAAATGAAAAATCATACTGAAAACCAGAACATCCACCTCCTAGGACTGATATTCTAAAATATGAACCTTCTTCGTCTTTAAGTAATAGTTTTACTCTTTCCAAGGCTTCTTTTGATAGATTAAACTCTTGATTGAAATCCTTATTTGCATTCATTTAAAAAGAACCTCATATAATTTTGAATTTATTACAATTGTTTAATTGCAAATTAACATATTTTTATACATAAATGAATAATTTATTGGAAAATTATATGTTTGTTAATAATGACAACCGTTATTTAAGTCCATTTGCATGTCATAGTTCTAAAAGTAGAGGTAGAGTCCATAAAGATGATATACTTATTCTTGGTAGATCTGAATATCAAAGAGATAGGGATAGAATTATTCACTCTGAAGCTTTTAGAAGATTAAAAGACAAAACTCAGGTTTTTATTTTCCATAAAGGTGATCATTATAGAACTCGACTAACTCATACTCTTGAAGTATCCCAGATTGCAAGATCAATTGCTAAGGCTCTAAATATTAATGAGGATTTAACTGAGACCATAGCGCTTGCACATGATCTAGGACATCCACCTCTAGGTCATAAGGGAGAAGATATTCTTCAAAAAATAATGTCTGATGTAGGTGGTTTCAATCATAATGAACAATCATTAAGAGTTGTAACAATATTAGAAAAAAAATATCCAAACTTTGATGGTTTGAATCTTACTCATGAAACTTTAGAGGGTTTGATTAAACATAATGGACCTTTTTTAGATTTGGATAAAATACCACAAACTATCAAAGATATTTGTCTTATCTTAGATATTGATTTCAGAACACACAGCTCATTAGAAGGTCAAGTAGCAAATATTTCTGATGATATAGCTTATTTGACGCATGATTTTGACGATGGTCTTCGTGAAAAATTATTTTCTTTAAATGATCTTCGTAAAATAGATATTATTAATTATATTTTAAAAAATATCGAAAATAATTTTATAAATATAAAGAATGATATATTAATTCATCAATTAATAAGGCATCTAATTAGTTATTTTATTAACGATGTTGTATCAAATTCACTAGCAATTATAAAAAAAAATAATTTTAAAAATGTAAATGAAATAAAAGATTATGGGAAAAAAACTGTAAAACTTTCCATCAATGCTTCATCGTCAATGAAAGAAATAAGAAATTTTTTATTTAACAAAATGTATCGAAATGAGTCAGTAGTAAAAAAATTGGATAAAAATGCACTTATGATAGAAAAATTATTTTTATTATTTATAAAGGATATTCATAAACTTCCAGAACAATGGAAATATTTTAATGGACAAATTTTATCGGAACTCTCAAAAAAAGAAAAATTTAGAATTATAGCTGATTACATAGCTGGTATGACTGACAACTATTTGAAAAGAGAACATGATAAATTTTATACATAGAAAGATTTTGAGTTAATGAATATTTACAAATTGTATTTTAACTATTTGATTGAAGCGCTTGAGAAATTTAAATCAGATTTTAAATATTCTTTTAAAGTCGATGATATACTTAAAAAGTTAACTCTAGAACCTCCAAAAAATTCAATCAATGGAGATATGTCTACAAATTTAGCAATGATTTTAAGTAAAGATTTAAAATTAAGTCCAAAAATAATAGCAAATCATTTGAAAGTTTACATCTTAAATTTTCCAGATGTAGCTAATGTAAATGTGGCTGGACCTGGTTTTATTAATATTACTTTTAAACAACATATATGGACAGATTTTATTAGTAATTTACTACAAAACATAGAAAATTGGGATAAATTAGAAATAGGAAACGGAAAAAATATTAACATTGAATATATCTCTGCCAATCCTACTGGACCTCTTCATGCTGGTCACGCAAGAGGTGCTGTTTTTGGAGATGCTCTTGCATCGCTTTTAACTGAAGTGGGATACTCAGTTACTAGAGAGTACTATATTAATGATGCAGGAAATCAAATCGAAAAATTAGTAGATTCATCTTTGTTAAGATATAATGAACAAATAACAAATAAAACAATTGATATCCCAGAAGGTCTTTATCCAGGTGAATATTTAAAAGAAGTAGGTAAAACTCTTTATGAAAAGTATGGAGATAAATTGCAACTAGATGATCAAAAAAAAGTTTTTGAAAAAGTTAGATCCGTTTCAATAGAAGTAATTATGGAAATGATTAAAAATGATCTTCTTAAATTAGGAATAAAAATGGATGTTTTTACCAGTGAAAAAAAAATTATATCAGGACATTTGTTAAATGAAATTATAAAAATTCTTGAAAGCAAAAATCTTATTTTTTATGGCGTTCTAGATCCACCTAAAGGTGCTGACGCTAAAAATTGGGAAAAAAGAGAACAACTTTTATTTAAATCATCCCAGTATGGAGATGATGCGGATAGAGCTCTTAAAAAATCAGACGGAACTTGGACTTATTTTGCAACTGACATGGCTTATCATTTAGATAAAATGAATAGAACTAAAGGTGATTTAATTAATGTTCTAGGCGCAGACCATATAGGTTATATTTCAAGGATAAATGCTGCAGTTAGTGCTTTATCTAATGGATCTGTAGAAATTGATACTAAAGTTTGTGCATTGGTAAATCTTTTGGAAGATGGAAAACCAATGAAAATGAGCAAGAGAAAAGGTAACTTCGTAACTTTATCCGATGTTGTAAATGCTGTAGGTAAAGATGTTCTAAGATTTATTATGCTTACTAGAAGAAACGACCAATCTTTAGATTTTGATTTTAAAAAAGTAATGGAAAAATCAAAAGAAAATCCGGTATTTTACGTTCAGTATGCTCATGCACGTTGTAAATCTATTTTTAGATCTTCAAAAGTCAATGAAAAAGAACTAATTTTAAAAAATCCAAAACGCCTAAAAGATGTCCACGAAATTGAACTTATTAAATTCATAGCCTTGTGGCCTAGAACTTTAGAGCTTGCTGCTAAAAATCATGAACCTCACAGGATTTGTTACTATTTAATTGAATTATCAAGTATTTTCCATAGTCTATGGAATAAGGGAAAAGATAATAATATTAAATTTATTGTTGAAGATGATTTAGAATTAACCAATGCAAGATTATCATTAGTGAAAGTTGTTGCTTTAACAATAAGAAAAGGATTAAGTATCCTTAAAATTGAGCCAATATTTGAGATGTAGATTGATGAACAATTACTTGAAGATATTTTCAATTATATTTTTAAGTGTTGGGCTTTGCTTTTCAATTAGTCTTTTTGCCTTAAAAATTTTTTTTCAACAAAATGATAATGATAAATTAATCGTTTTAGGGCCAGATAATGAAGATATTATTATTAAACCAAAGAATATGGGCGGAGAAAAGATATCAAATCTTGATATTGAAATTTTAAATAACAAAGACGCATTGATTAATAATGAAAAATTTAGACCTAAGCCAACAAAACCTGAACTCTTACCATTAGAGGTTAATGAAATTGAAAACAAATCATTAAAAAAAAATACTTATAAAGTAACAAAGAACGCTAAAATATATGAAAAATTACCAAAAGATAAATTAAACAATCAAAAAACGAACAAAGCGAGTGAAAAGAAAAAAAGTAATATTTTGTATCGAGTACAATTTGGGTCATTTAGAAATCTTGATAAAGCAAAATTAGCAAAAATAAATATTGAGAAAAAATTCAAATACATATTAAAGCAAATAAAGGTTGAAATATTTTCTCATAAAAATGATGACAATTTAATATTTTATAGAGTTTGGACAACTTTAATGAAAAAAGAAAAGGGCTTAAAATTGTGTAAAAAGTTTCAAAAAGAAGATATTGTATGTATTCTTCAAGTAAATAAAAGTTAAATGTTAAAATTAAGTTCTAAAAAAAATGATATTTTAAGTCTTTCACTTGATGGATTTGAAGGGCCAATAGATCTTCTTTTAAATTTAGCTAGGGATCATAAAATTGATTTAACCAAATTATCAATACTAAAATTAGCAGAACAATATCTTGAATTTTTAGATCATTTTATAAAGAAAGACATTGATATTGCTGCAGAATATTTAGTAATGGGAGCTTGGTTAGCATTTTTAAAATCAAAACTTTTATTGCCTGATGAAACCGAAGATATGTCTGTTACTTCAGAAGAAATATCAGAATTACTAGAATTTAAATTAAAACGATTGGAAGGTATGCAAAAAGTATCTAAGCTTCTTTTTAAGAGATATAAATTAGGGACCCATTTTTTTAAAAGAGGTAATCCAGAAATTTTTGGCATATATAAAAAAAACCAATATAATTCAAGTTTATATGATTTGATCAAAACTTATGGTCAAATTATTACGTTTAACAATAATAAATCTATTACAATTGCAGATACTCAATTATATTCAGTTGAATATGCATTAAATACTCTTAAAAGTTTTTTTAAACATTCAAAAGACTGGAGAGATCTTTTAGATTTTATTCCAAACAATCTCATAAATAAGTTAGAAAGGAAATCAGCCCTAGCTTCTCATTTCGTTGCCTCTCTTGAGCTTGTTAAAGAAGGTAGTTTACAATTAAGACAAGATAGTTTTAATGATAACGTCTTATTACATTCAAAATAAACTAAATTTTTATGGTTTAAAAGATTAATTTTAGGTAAATTTATGAAAAATTTTAAAGAAAATAATGATAAAAATTATGATTTTGTATTGAAGCAGAAAGTAGTCGAAGCTCTTATTTTTTCTTCTTCCGACCCAGTGCCTTATAATGAATTATTAAAACGAATAATAGATAAAAACATATTAAATAAAATTCTATCTAACTTAGAAAAAAAATACCTCTCAAGCGGAATTAATTTGTATGTTATTAATGATACATACGCATTTAGAACATCTTTAGATGTTTCGGAGTTTTTAAATATTGAAAAAATTGTTCCAAAACCATTATCGCGTGCAGCAACTGAAACTCTAGCAATTATTGCCTATCATCAACCAATTACACGTTCAGAAATAGAAAACATTCGTGGAGTATCTCTTAGTAGAGGAACCCTTGATGTATTATTAGAGTTACAATGGATTCAACCTGGATATAGGAAATCAACTCCAGGAAATCCACTTACGTGGAAAACTACAAATTTGTTTTTAGATTATTTTAATCTTAAAAATATCAGAGATCTCCCGGGGATTGAGGATCTTAAAAATTCAGGTTTACTTGATAAAAACAAAGTTATTTTTAATGATCAATCCGAAGATGAAATATAAATTAATTATTTGGATTTAAATATTGCTAGAATTTTTGAATATTTCACATAAATATGACAAAAAAATAATTTTGAATGACTTTTCTATGAAACTTCAAGCAGGAGAAGTAGTTTCCTTGTTAGGTCCTTCTGGATGTGGAAAAACAACATTACTCAAATTAGCAAGTGGAATAGAAAAACTTCAAAAGGGCGAAATCAAATTAAATGATGAGCTTGTTTCTTCTTTCAATTTTCATTTAAATTCTGAGAAAAGACAGATTGGATATGTTTTTCAGGATTGTGCATTATTTCCTCACTTAACGGTTATAGAAAATATTTTTTTTGGAATAAAAAAAAAATACATAGAAAAAAATACAGAAAAAATCCAACACTTAATGGATGAAATTGATATTGCAAATCTAGCAAATAACTATCCACATGAATTGTCAGGTGGACAACAACAACAAGTTGCATTAGTAAGAGCTATGGCTTCTGATCCTAAAATTATTTTTTTAGATGAACCTTATTCAAATTTAGATTCAAGATTAAAGGAAAAAATTAGAGACCAAATGCTACATATTTTAAGAGAACACAAAATATCAGCATTATTAGTAACTCACGATCCAGAAGAGGCAATGTTTATGTCTGATAAAATTGGTGTCTTAAATAATGGATGTATTGAACAATTTGGAAGTCCTATAGATCTATACTTACGTCCAAAATCAGCTTTCATAGCTGAGTTTTTTGGAGAAATAAATATACTTGAAGGAATTGTTAAAGAAGGTTCTGTTAGAACTGTACTTGGTACTTTTAATTGTTCTCAAAAATTTAATAATAAAGAAGTAAAAATTGTTGTAAGAGACGAAGCAATTAAGTTGTATTCAGCAACTAAAATTAATTTAAATGCAAAAGATAAAACAAATTTTATAAAATCTTCATATTATGGATATGTTATGGAAGCAAGATTACTTGCTGGTTCAAGTTTAGTTCACTTATCATTAAAAGCTGATAAATTAAATTTTCATATCCATGCAAGAATTCCTGGACTTAATTTTTTTAAAGTTGATGAAAAAGTAATTGTTGAAACTGATCCGTCACAAATTTTTATCTTTGAGCAATAAATAATTTTTGTATATAAAAAAAAACGAATTACATGTAATGTATTCTTAATTTAAAGTATTTTAAATAGGAGATTTGTATCATGGGTGCATTTAGTATTTGGCATTGGATTATTGTATTAATTGTTGTTTTAATTTTATTTGGCGGTAAAGGTAAATTATCAAGTATAATGGGAGACTTTGGTAAAGGTTTAAAAAATTTCAAAGATCAAGTTAAGTCTAACAAAGAAAATGATGAAGAAATAGAGGTTATTGCTGAAACAAAAAATAAGCCTAAAAAAAAGACTGTTAAAAAAACAGCAAAAAAGAAACAAGCTGTTAAAAACAAATCTTAAGTAAAGTTATATTTAATGCTTGATATTGGTTTCCCAGAGTTTCTTTTAATCTCTTTTGT
The DNA here is from genome assembly GCA_902618025.1 of uncultured SAR116 cluster alpha proteobacterium. GTDB lineage: Bacteria > Pseudomonadota > Alphaproteobacteria > Puniceispirillales > Marisalimonadaceae > Marisalimonas. Next base: position 3,517 of record CACMYY010000013.1, on the reverse strand, counting down.
GTTGCTTATAGTGGTTGGTCCAAAAGATTTACCAAAAGTTCTTAGATCAATTACATCTTTTATAAGAAAAATAAAATCTATGGCTTCACAATTTCATTCAGGAATTGATGATCTAGCAAACGAATCTGAAATTTCCGATTTAAGAAAAGAAGTTAATAAAATTGATAAAGAATACCTAATCGATGACCATGTAAGTGAAATAAAAGAATTAAAAGACGATGTTAATATAAAATCAATAAAAAATGATGTCGATGATATAAAAAATGCTAATAATAAAAAAACAGTAAAAAAATCTAATTCAAAAATTAAAAATTTATAATTTTAAATAATGATATGAGCAAAGCCAAAAATCCTGAACAAAATATGACATTATTAGACCACCTTATTGAGCTAAGAAATAGACTATTAGTTTCATTTTGTGCATTTTTATTTTTATTTTTCCTCTGCTTCATCAAATTTACAGAAGATAATCAAAATCTCGCTGATATTGTTTATATGTTTTTGCAAGCCCCACTTGCTACTCAAATACTTGAAAACGGTGGAAGAATGATTTTTACTGCTCTTCATGAAGGTTTTTTTACACAGGTCAAAGTTGCTTTTTTTATATCTTTATGTGTTTCTTTACCTATTTTTTTAATTCAAATATGGAGATTTGTTGCGCCAGGTTTATATAAAAACGAAAAACAAGCTTTTCTTCCTTTTCTGTTGGCCACACCTATCTTGTTTATAGCAGGTGCAGCTATGGTCTATTATATTGTCATACCACTTGCATGGGATTTCTTTCTTTCTTTTCAAGTTAATAGTGTAGACGGTTCTCTACCAATAGAATTAGAACCAAGAATATCAGAATACCTTTCATTAATTATGAAACTGATTTTTGCTTTTGGATTATGTTTTGAATTACCAGTCATTTTATTATTGTTAGTCAAAACAGGTATTATCACACCAGATGACTTGGCGAGTAAGAGAAAGTATGCAATTTTAACGGCTTTTGTTATTGCAGCGATACTTACACCACCAGATGTTATTTCACAAATTTTACTCGCATTACCAATTATCGCTTTATACGAAGTATCTATAATTTTTTCTAAATTTCTAAGTAAAAGTAAGTAAAAGAGTTTTTTTAATGCATGATATAAAATTTATAAGAAAAAATCCTGAAAAATTTCAAAAACAAATGTATCGTAGAGGTTTAAATATAGATATATCTTCAATTCTGGAAATTGACGAAGCAATTAGAAAACAACAAGCAGAAATACAAGTTATACAAGAACAAAGAAATAATAGTTCAAAAGAAATTGGAAAACTATTATCTGAAGGTAAAGATGTATCAGAACTAAAAAAATACATTTCTAATTTCAAGTCTGAATTAACAATAATAGATCAAGAAATAAAAAAAAAATCTGTTGAACTTAATGATATTTTAAAAGTATTACCAAACAGTTTAGATGATGATGTTCCTGATGGGGATAATGAAAATGAAAATAAATTAATTAAAGAGTGGGGAACAAAACCAAAATTTTCTTTTGAACCTTTAGACCATGTGGAGATTGGTGAAAAACTAAAGCAACTTGATTTCAAAACAGGTGTGAAGATATCAGGATCTAGGTTCGTTTTATTAAGAGGAAAATTAGCTTTGCTTGAAAGAGCTCTATCTGCATTTATGATAGACATTCATGTAAAAAATTTTGGTTTTGAAGAAATCTCTCCTCCCTATATCGTAAAAGATGATGCACTGTTTGGCACTGGTCAACTTCCTAAATTTACTGAGGATTTATTTTGTACTACAGACAAAAGATGGTTAATTCCTACTGCTGAAGTCCCATTAACTAATATTGTAAGGGACGAAATTCTTGATAAATATAGTCTACCATTAAGATTTGTTGCCAATACTCCTTGTTTTAGATCTGAAGCTGGCGCTGCTGGCACTGATACTAGGGGAATGATACGTCAACATCAATTTTCAAAAGTTGAAATGGTTTTTATAACAAATCCAATTAATTCTGATGAAGAATTGAACAACTTAGTTTCTTGTGCAGAAACTATTTTAAAAAAATTAGAATTACCATATAGAATTATGAAGTTATGTTCAGGAGATGTTGGTTTTTCAGCTAAAAAGACATTTGATCTAGAAGTTTGGCTTCCTGGACAAAATTCTGGAAAAGGTATGTACAGAGAAATTTCATCTTGCTCTAATTGTGGAGATTTTCAAGCAAGGAGAATGAATGCCAAATTTAAGGATAAAGAAACAAATAAAATAGAATTTTTGCATACACTTAATGGTTCTGGTTTAGCAATCGGTAGAACAATAATAGCCATATTAGAAAATTACCAGCAAAGTGACGGATCCGTAGTTGTTCCTGATGTTCTTGTGCCCTATATGAAGGGAATTAAAAAAATTGAAGCATTAAATTGATTACATGAACAAAAAATTGAATAATATTCTTATTTCCAACGATGATGGATATGAATCTGTTGGCTTGAAAGTTCTTTTAAATATTGCGGAGCAACTAGCAGATAATGTATATATAGTATCTCCTAAAAGAAATCAGTCAGCTAAATCAAAATCTATAACAATAAGAAAAAATATTAATTATAGAAAAATATCAAAAAATTTTTGGATTGTTGAAGGCACACCAACTGATTGTATGATATTTGCTCTTAATCATATATTTAAAAAAAATAAGCCTGATTTAATCCTTAGTGGTATAAATGCTGGAAGTAATATTGGAGACGAAGTTTCTTATTCTGGTACTGTGGCTGCCGCATGGGAAGGAGCAGTCAGAAAAATAGATTCAATTGCGTTAAGCCAATATGGTGGTGATAATACAATTAATTCTTATAAATGTTCACAAGCCAAAGGTCTTGAAATCATTAACTACATACTTAAAATAAAATCTCAAACTCCTAAATTTTATAATGTTAATTTTCCATACATAACTTCATTTAATTTAGAAAATATTAGAAGTTCATTCACAACTTTAGCATCTCAAAAAATTGCTGATGAAATTTTCATTGATAATGGTTCTAATTCTTTCAGAATAGGACGAATGATTAATGATCATAGATCTTTAAACAATACAGATTTAGAATGTTTACAAAAAAATAAAATATCTATAACGCCACTGTCTTTTAACTTAAATAATAACGAATTTTTTAATAAATTAAATCATGATCTTTGAAAGTACAATTCAAAAAGCTAATTTAATTATGAAATTAAGATCTATGGGTATTTCTTCAAAAAACGTTTTATCTGCAATTGAAAAAATTCCTAGAGAAATTTTTTTACCCTCAAACTTTATAGATTATGCATATGAAAATAACCCTTTACCTATTGGTTTTGAACAGACCATTAGTCAGCCATATATAGTTGCCTTGATGACTGAGGCTTTATCACTTAAAGGAAATGAAGTCATTTTAGAAATAGGAACTGGTTCTGGCTACCAAACATCTATTTTGTCAATCTTGTCAAGAAGAGTTTATTCAATAGAAAGAATTCGACCTTTATTAGTAAATG
>CACMYY010000012.1 GCA_902618025.1 uncultured SAR116 cluster alpha proteobacterium | reverse complement strand
GTGCTTTAATATGTAGTGTTATAATTATTATTTATGGTCTTATAATTATCAGATCCTTTTACTACACAATTTATAATAATAATCTTTTTTTTATTTTGGCTGTGGGAGGACTTGCTTTCCAATTTGGTTTCCAATCTTTAATACATATGGCAAGTAACACTGACCTTATTCCTACTAAAGGAATGACATTACCATTTTTATCTTATGGGGGCTCATCTTTATTAGCTTCAGCTATAACAGCAGGAATAATTTTATCCTTAACTAAAAGAAATAACCCTTTAGAACCATTAAAAAAAGAAATCTATGAAAATTAGTGAAATGAAAAGTTATAACAGAAAAAAAAATCTAATGCTCGTTGCTGGAGGTACAGGAGGACATATTTATCCATCATTATCATTAATTAATAATATGAAAAATTTTAATTTTATTATTATTACTGACCTTAGAGGCAAAGGATATTACAAGAAATTCTTTGAAAATAAAGCTTTCAGTTTTAAAATATTTACCCATCATGTTACAAGCCCAAGTAATAAAAAAATAATCTATAAAATAATTTCATTTTTTCAAATTTTAGTTTCATTATTAAAATCTTTTTTAATTATTATTTCCCAAAAACCAAATATAGCCATAGGATTTGGAGGATATCCTTCAGTAGCACCAATGTTAGCCGCAAAAATTTGTATAATTCCATTAATAATACATGAACAAAATGCTGTTATTGGAAGAGGTAACAAACTACTAAGTAAAATTTCAAATGTATTAGCCTTGTCATTTTTAGAGACAAAAAAAATTGAAAATATCAAAAATATAATTTTCACTGGAAATCCAGTGAGACAAGAATTTGAAGAAATTGGTAATAATTGTATAAATTCTATTTCTAATAAACCTTTCACTATTTTAATTTATGGAGGCAGTCTTGGTGCTTCTTATTTTTCAAAACAATTGACCTCAATAATTTGTTCCCTTCCAAAAAAAATTAGGAATAAAATCAAAATTATTCAGCAAGTAAGAATAGAAGATTTGAACAGAGTGAAAAACAATTACAAGATAAATAATATTAAAGCAGAAGTTTCTACTTATTTTAACAATATTTCTATAAAATTTAGGATTGCACATTTAATAATTACGAGATCAGGAGGATCATCAGTGGCTGAAATACTAGCCTCCTGTAAGCCAGCAATATTTGTTCCTCTTCCAAATGCATTTGATAATCATCAATATGAAAATGCTAAATTTTTAAAAGATAATAATTGTGGCTGGGTTATTGATCAAAATAATGATGATAAAAATAATATTAAAAAATTATTACAAAAAATCTTTAATGACAAAAATGAAATTATTAGAAAAAGCAAACAGATAGCAAAACTATCACAGAAATTATTTTATTTAAGAGAAAATAAAACATCATCAGAATATTTGTCAGATTTAATTTTAAAAATGATAAATAATCCAAAAAAAGGACATATTAGCTAATGTTAAAAAGCCCAGAAAATCTCGGGATTATTCACTTCATTGGTATAGGTGGAATTGGCATGAGTGGAATTGCAGAAATATTGCACCAATCTGGTTATCAAGTTCAAGGAAGCGACCTTAGTAAAAGTAACAATACAAATAGGTTAGAAAAGCTTGGAATTAAAGTTTTTATTGGTCAGAAAAAAAATAATATTATTAATGCTAAAATAATCGTTGTCTCAACTGCCATTTCAGACACAAATGAGGAATTTATTGCAGCAAAAAAATTGTTTACTCCAATTGTACATAGATCAGAAATGTTAGGAGAACTAATGCGCTTAAAGCAATCAATTGCTATAGCTGGTACTCATGGCAAAACCACGACAACCTCTTTAATTGCAAAAATGATTGAAGAAAATGGAATGGATCCGACTATAATAAATGGAGGAATTATCTCCTCATTGGATAGTAATGCTCGTCTTGGTAATGGTGAGTGGATGGTTGTTGAAGCGGATGAGAGTGATGGGAGTTTTACAAAACTAAATCCAACTGCAGCTATTATAACAAACATTGATTTAGAACATTTGGATTATCACAAAACAGAAGACAATTTAGAAAATGCTTTTTATAATTTTGTTTCTTCAATACCATTTTATGGGTTTGTTTGTTTATGCATTGATAATCCAAGAACGCAAAAATTAATCTCAAAATTAGAGAATAAAAAAGTAATTACATATGGTATGTCAGCCAATGCTGATATAAGAGCTACTAATATTTTGTATAAAAAAAACAAAATGATCTTTTCTCTAAATATTTCAAATAATAAAGAATACGAAAATCAAATTTACGAAATAGAATTTTCTATGATTGGTAATCATAATATCCAAAATGCATTAGCAACAATTGCAACAGGAATTGAATTAAAAATACCACTTATAAAAATTAAAAATACATTGAAAAATTTTACTGGCGTTCAAAGAAGGTTTCAAAAAGTTGGAAATTTTAAAAGTACAATTATTATTGACGATTATGGTCATCATCCCGTAGAAATAGGCTCAGCTTTGGCAGCGGCGAGATTACTTGCTCCTAAAAATAAAATAATTACAATTTTCCAACCGCATCGGTATAGCAGACTAAGAGATCTTTTTGATGAATTTTGCAGATCTTTTAATGATGCCGATCATGTCATACTTCTTGACGTTTATGCTGCTGGTGAAAAACCTCTAAAAAATTATGAGAGTAATAATTTAGAAAATGGACTATCTAATTATGGTCATAAAAATGTTTTGCACTTAAGAGATCAGAAACTCTTGGCAAAAAAACTAATAAAGATAATACAACCTAATGATTTAATAATTTGCCTAGGAGCAGGTTCAATAACAAAAATTGCTAATAGCCTCGAAGAAGAATTATATAATGAATATAAATGCATTTAAAAATAAATTTTTAGATAATATTTATACAGAACATAAACTTGCAAAATATACTTGGTTTGGAGCTGGGGGTAATGCTGAAATTCTTTACATACCGGAAGAAGAGATATCTCTTGAAAAATTTTTAAAAGAAAAACCAAGTGAATGTAATTTATTTACGATTGGTGCAGGTTCTAATCTATTAGTTAGGGATAATGGTATAAATGGGATTACCTTAATTACTAATAAAATGAATAAAATAAGTATTGATGAAGATGGAATTATCACAGCTGATTGTGGTGCAGTTGACGCTGAGGTTGCTCGCTTTGCTAGAGAACATAATAGAACTGGACTTGAATTTTTAATTGGCATTCCTGGTACGATTGGTGGTGGGATAAAAATGAATTCTGGTGCTTTTGGTTCTGAATTTAAAGATGTTTTAATAGATGTAAAAGCAATAAGTCATGATGGTGAATATAAAATATTTTCTAACAAAGAATTAAAGATGGAATATAGAAAAATAGGACTTAAAGGTAAGTGGATATTTTTATCAGCTCGCTTCAAAAGCTCATATGGAGCAAAAGAATTTATAAGAGAAAAGATGAAAAAAATTATACATTCTAGAAAAGCTTCACAGCCATCAGGAGTGAAAACAGGAGGCAGTACTTTTAAAAATCCATTAGGCAAAAAAGCTTGGGAACTTATCGATCAAGCTGGATGTAGAGGTTTAAAAAATGGTGATGCAATGATTTCAGAAAAACATTGTAATTTTATTATTAATCTTAAAAAAGCTTCCGCTCAACAAATTGAAGAATTAGCACAAAATGTTAAACAAAAAGTATTTGAGAATTCTGGAATTAAACTTACCTGGGAAATAGAGAGAGTAGGAAATAAATGAATACCTACAATAATATGCATGTTTTGCTTTTAAAAGGAGGTAGTGGCTATGAAAGAGAAGTTTCTCTTAACACTGCAGCTGAATGTGCTAAAGCAATAAAACAAATAGGGTACAAAATTACTGAAGTTGATATAGCTGACATTAATATAACCAGCTTAGCCAAAATTAAGGCTGACTTATGCTTCAATGCATTGCACGGAGATTGTGGAGAAGATGGTTCAATACAAGGTTTTTTAAACTTACTTAAAATACCATATACACATTCAGGTGTGGCCACATCTTCAATTGCAATGAATAAAATTAATTTTAAGAGAATTATAACAAATGCTACTCAGTTTTCTGATGATCCAATTCACTTTCCAAAAACATTACCAATAATCAAGAAAGGTAAATATTTAGATGTAGATCATGATGGAACATTTGTAGTGAAACCCATTAAAGGAGGTAGTTCTGTTGGAGTTAATATTATAAAGCAAGGAAATCAAATTCCTAATATTAACAAATATATTCATAATCAGTTAATGGCTGAAAGTTATGTAGGTTCAACAGAGTTAACTGTGACTGTTTTAAAAGAAAAACCTTTATGTGTTACTGAAATTACTACAAATGAAGAAAAAGATTTTTACAATTATAATGCCAAATATGATCAAAATGGATCATTCCATGTGATACCTGCAGATATTCCAAAAAATATTTACAATCAAGCCATGACATGGGCCCTGAAAGCTCATCAGATCATTGGTTGCAAAGGGATTTCTCGAAGTGATTTTAGGTACGATGCGATCAAGGGAAAATTATACATGCTTGAACTAAATACTCAACCAGGAATGACGAAAACATCCCTTAGCCCAGAACAAGCCTTATATTGTGGCCTTAATATGAATGATATGATTAGAACAATCATAGGGGAAGCGAGTTACGAATGCTAATATCTAAATTTTATTCAAGTAACTTTAATGATTATATAAAAAGAGAGATCAGCCAAAAAAGTATTCTCAACAAAAAAAGTTTTGTGATTTTAATTTTATTTTTGATCACCTTATATTTTTGCTTAAATTTAAGTAAAATAATAACTTCATTTAAATTTGAGTTTTTTAACAAATTTTTAATAAAAAATGGCTTTGTAATTAAAAATATTGAAATTAAAGGCATAAATAATCTCAACAAAAATGACATATTAAAAATTATTAATTCTTACAATAAAATTAATATATTCAGTATTAACTTTAAGGATCTACACAAAAAAATAAATAATAACACGTGGGTTAAAAAAGGATTAATAGAGGTTATATATCCTGACACTGTAAAGGTCTATTTAATTGAAAAAGTGCCAATAGCTATTTGGCAAGATAAATTCGGAAATAAATTAATCTCTAAGACTGGTAATTTTATAATAGAAAAAGAATTAAATTATTTTAAGAACTTCCTTCCAATTATAATTGGGAAAAATGCACATAAAAATATTGATCCAATTTTTAAAATATTAAATTTGAATAAAGATTTTGCAAAAAATGTCTGGTCTTTGACGTTTGTCAACGAAAGAAGGTGGGATGTTCATTTTAAACAAGGATTAACCATCCGATTACCACGAAGTAATATGAAAGAAGCTTGGAAAAAAATACTGTCCCTAAATGAGAATTTCAAAATATTAAATTTTGGTCTCACAGAGATAGATCTTAGAAAACCCAATCAAATTCTTGGAAAAATAAATGTGGACAAAAAGATTATTTTTGAAAATAGAAACTAAAAATAGTTATGAATAATATGAACAAATCAAAAAATATTTTTACTGTAATAGATATTGGTAATAGTAAAGTATCTTGTTTAATTGGAACTTCTGTAAAAACAAATGATGTTCAAATAAAGACCTTAGGTTTTGGACAGCATGCTTCTCTAGGAATTTGTAATGGTCACGTAACGGACATGAAAGAAATTGCAAATTCCATTGCTCGAGCAGTTGAAAGTGCAGAAATTATGGCAGGCTTACCTATCAATAACGTAATATGTAGTCTTTCTGGTGGAAGACCAATTACAAAAATTATGAGAAACGAAGTAAAAATAGAAAATGGAAGGGTTGAAAAGAATGATATTGATAAAATTCTTAAAGTTAAAAATTTTGCTCCAATCGATAATTACGAGCTAATTTCTTCATCTGTAATAAAGTATTATTTAGATAATAATACTTCTGTAAACAATCCGATTGGAATATTTACAGATACACTAAGAGTAGAAATAAGTTACACTTATGGTCAAAAATCTACGATTAAAAATATAATAAGCGCTGTAAATCTTTGTCATTTATCTATAGAAAAATTTTTTATATGTTCAGAAGCATCCGGTATTTCAACAATGACCCAGGATGAGAAGAACAATGGTGCTGTTGTAATCGATCTTGGGGCAAATATTACAAGCGTTGGAGTATTTCTTAACAACAAAATTATTTTTTCTGATTCAATTCCAGTGGGAGGATTACACATTACGAGCGACATTGTCAGAGGATTAGGAACAAAATCAGAAGATGCCGAAAAAATAAAAATATTGCACGGATCAACCTTAGCTAAAGAAACAGACGAATATATAAATTTAGACATCCCAATAATTTCTGATCAAGGTGAAATTGTAAATCAAAAGGTACCAAAATCAATGCTAATTGCTATAATCAAACCTAGGGTTGAGGAAATATTTGAACTAGTTCAGGAAAGATTAGTTCAACTAAAATTAAAACCAAATAACATCAATAAGATAATATTATGTGGTGGAGGGGCTAATCTTAATAACATTCGTGACTTAGCTGCAAACTTATTTAAATCAAACGTTAGAATTGGACGACCAATTGGATTAATTGATTTACCAGAAATTGCACAAACACCTACATTTGCTTGTTTAACCGGCTTGCTTATTAAAAGCTTAGAGAAAGAAAAAGTATTGAATCAAAGAGGATTTAATACGGGAATATTTAATTATTTTGGAAAAATAGGTAATTGGTTTGATCAAAATTTGTAATTTTTAACTTTAACAGCAACTAAGTAAGGAGAAAATAATGACACTACATATAACAATCCCAGAGAATATAAATGATACAAAACCTAATATATCAGTAATTGGAATTGGAGGAGCTGGAGGTAATGCAGTCAATACAATGATTAGTGAAAAAATAGAAAATATTGACTTTTTAGTAGCTAATACTGACGGTCAAGCATTGTCAAGAAGCCTGACATCCAGACAAATTCAACTTGGTAAAAATATCACATTAGGCCTTGGAGCTGGCTCTGATGCTGAAACTGGTAAAAAAGCTGCAGATGAGTCTATTGAAGAAATAATAGCTGAATTAAGCGATGTTAATATGTTATTTATTACTACTGGCATGGGTGGTGGAACTGGATCCGGGGCTGCTCCAGTTATAGCTAAAGCAGCTCAAGAAAAAGGAATTTTAACTGTTGCTGTAGTAACTAAGCCTTTTGATTTTGAGGGAAGAAAAAGAATGGAAGTGGCTGAAAATAGCCTGTCATTATTAAAAGAACACGTTGACACTCTTATAGTAATACCAAATCAAAACCTTTTTAAGATTGCCAATGAAAAGACTACTTTTGCAGAAGCTTTTAAAATGGCTGATGATGTTCTTTATCAAGGCATTTGTGGTATTACCAATTTGATAACAAATCCGGGAATGATCAATTTAGATTTTGCTGACATCAAAACAGTAATGGCTAAAATGGGCAAAGCTATGATGGGTACAGGTGAAAGTTCAGGAGAAAACAGAGCAAAAAATGCCGCTCAAGCTGCCCTCAATAATCCTTTATTGGATAATACTAATATCAAAGGAGCTAAGTCAATTTTGCTAAATATTCAAGGAGGCCCTGATATGGCTCTTTTTGAAGTTGATGAGGCGGCTAGTAAAATCAGGAACGAAGTGGATGAAAATGCAAATATTATTTTTGGATCATCTATCGACAATGATTTAGAAGGAATAATTAAAGTTTCGATTGTGGCAACTGGAATAAATAAAGAAGAAAACATAAATGGATTCAATAATGAAACATTTGAAGATGAAAATACATTAAAAAATTCCGATTTAAATTTAGTGCCAGAAAATTCCGGTAATAATTTTGGGGGAACATCTTCTATAGATTCAGCTGAAATAGTGAAAGACGAAAATATTGACCAAACTGATTTAGAGACGGAGATAAATAAATTAGAAGTGAATCATGAAAATATCAAAAGTGAAAGGGAAAATTATTTAGCAACTGAAATTAAAAAAAATGAGTTTGAAACCATTTTTGTAAACAAACCTGAAAATAAATTTACTCAATCCAAACCACAATCTTTATTTAACCGTGTTTCATCTTTTTTTGTGAATAATAAAAACAATGAGGTGAAATTAGAACCTAATTTAAATGCTGAAGAAAATTTATTTCTAGATAAAGAATTAGGTAGTGCTGATATCAATACTAATAAAATATTTAAAAAACCAAAATCGCAAAGTGATACAATAGAAGATATGGATTCTGACCTTGACCAGCACATTAAAGAAACTGAGAATAAATCTGATAACTTTGACTTGTTTAACAACGAAATACAGAATAAATCTGCAAATCATCAAATTGATTTGACAGAAATAGAGCAAGAAAACAAGGAGATTGACGAAAAAGTACTAGAAATACCAGCTTTTTTAAGAAGACAAGCAAATTAAAATAAATTGAAATATTTGGTAATTATATGTGATTTGTATTTAATTTAAAAGAGTTATAAATATAACTCAAGGGTATTAAATATGAATTTCATTAATAAAATAATAGTTGATGATAAATCAAAGCAAAACACTATAAAAGGTAAAACCTTTTTTTCCGGCGTTGGTGTTCATAGTGGTCGTGCTGTAACAGTAAGCATAGAACCAGCAGAAATTGACACTGGAATTATTTTTAAAAGAATAGACGTTAGTAATAATAATGAGATTAAAGCTGTTATAGACAACGTTGTCAATTCTAGTTTATGTACCAAAATATCAAATTCTGCAGGGATTTCAGTTTCAACAGTTGAGCATATAATGGCTGCTTTTAGTGCCTTAGATATAGATAATGTTCTTGTTAAAATTAATGCTCCAGAATTACCAGCATTAGATGGGAGTTCTCAGGAGTATATAAAAAAAATCTTAAATATAGGTATTCAATCCCAGGATAAAAAAAGAAAATTTCTAAAAATAATCAAAAAAATTGAAGTTAATATTGGAAATAGATTCATTTCCATTTCACCATCTAACGAATTATCGATTAATATTGCTATTAATTATCCTAACACTATTATTGGTTTTTCAGAATATTCTTATAAGCACACAAAAGAAAATTTTATTAAGAATTTGTCAATGGCTAGAACTTACACTCTCTCTGAAGATATTGAAAAAATGAGAACAGTTGGTCTTGCTATTGGAGGAAACTTAAATAATGCCATAGTTGTAGATAATTATAAAATATTAAATCCAGATGGTTTGAGATTTGAAAAAGAATTTGTAAAACATAAAACCCTAGATTGTGTTGGTGATTTTTATCTTCTTGGAATGCCCTTGATAGGTAATATAAACTGCTTTGCTCCTGGTCATAATTTAAATCAAAAATTTGTTAGAGAAATTTTGAAAGACCAGAATAATTATAAAATAGAATACCTCCATCCCGAAAATAATGGTGAAAAACCTTTTGATTTAGTAAATGATGAAAACTCATCACAAAATATTACTAACGTAGCTTAGTATATTTGTAATGTATAATAAGTTTTTATGTACAAATCTGATTATTAATAATAAAACAATATAATCGATCACTAAATTAGAACATATAAATTATGTATATTTACAAAAAAAAATATTTGATAGTTAAACAAATATTTTTAATGCTTTTTTTTATTTCAAGTTGCAGTAATAATAACAATCAAGAAAATCAATTAAAATTATCAGACAAAGAAATGTATTTGAAAGGTCTAACTTCACTTCAAGAAGGTGATTTTAATAAAGCGAATTTAGAATTTGAAAAAATTTTTTTAAATTATCCATTTTCATCATTGGCCTCAAGGTCTGAAATTATGTCTGCTTACTCTTATTATGAAAATAATGAACTCAAAAAAGCAATAGTGAAATTAGATAATTTTATTGAAATGAACCCCAAAGGAGAATTAACTGAGTATGCGCACTATTTGTTAGCTATGTGTTACTATTCACAAATATCAAGTGAAGCAAGAGATTCAGGTTTGACAGTGAAATCATTAAATAGCTTTAAATTACTCGTAACCAAATATCCTAAAACAAAATATGCAAAAGATTCAAAACTGAAAATACAATTTTTAGAAAATTCACTTGCTAGAAATGAGTTACATGTTGGAAAATTTTATTTAAAAAAAGGTGCGCCAGCTAGTTCGATAAAAAGATTTAAATTCATATTACAAAATTATCAAAATACTTCTGTTATACCAGAAACACTTTATAGATTAACCGAAGCTCTTCTGATAATTGGATTGAAAGAAGAAGCGATTAAAAGTAATGCAATTTTAAATTACAATTTTTCGGATAATAAATGGTCTGATTTAAGTAAAAAATTATTTGAAAATAATCTTGCTGAAGTAAAAGGTAATGAATTATCAATTATAGATTATTTTAAAAACATTTTTGAATAAGAAAATGCTCAAAGAGTTAATAGTTAAAAATATTGTTCTCATAGAGTCAATTAAAATAGAATTTAAAGAAGGTCTTTCAGTTTTAACAGGAGAAACCGGAACAGGTAAGTCAATTTTGATTGATAGCTTAGGTTTAATTACAGGAAACAGAGTTGATTATGATTTAATAAGACATGGGGAACTTAATGGATCAGTGACTGCAATATTTGACATTGATGAAAATCATCCAGTTATTGATGCCTTAAAAAAATATGATATAGAATTTGAAGATGAACTCATAATCAGACGTCAAATTAATGTAGACGGTAAATCAAAATGTATAATAAATGATACTATTATAACTAGAAATGCTTTGATAGAAATAACAGAATACTTACTAGAAATCCAAGGACAATTTGATGATAGAGGTATTTTGAATATAAAAACTCATTTATCATTGTTAGACGATTACTCCAATCACGATAAATTAATTGATGATACTAAAATCTCTTATACTGAAATGAAAAAATTAAAAAATTTTATAAAAGAGAGTGAAATTAAGGAACAAAAATTAAATGAAGATAGTGAATGGATAAAAGATTCGCTTGATCAACTAGTTATTTTAGACCCTAAAAATGGTGAGGAAACAGAATTAAATCAGGCTAAACAATTATTAAGTAACCGTGAAAAAATTTATAATACAATAATTAAAGCCAAATCTATTATAGAAGATGAAAATGGATTAGAAGATTTAATAAATAAATTATTAAAAGAATTTGATGACCTCCGATATTATGAACAACCTAATTTGGATGAAGCCATAGATTCAATTTATAGGACTAAAGCAGAAATTGATGAAATAAAGAGATTTGCAAATAAAAAAAGCACAGACTTAAATGAAAAAACAGATAACTTAGAAACGATTAATGATCGACTATACGAATTACGTTCCCAAGCAAGAAAACACAAGTGCGAAGTAGATGACCTAATAAAAATAAAAATAGGATTAGAGGAAAAGTTAGAAGAACTTAATAAAAACAATTTAAATTTAAACGATCTTAGAGACAAGCATCTTAAAGCTAAAGAAAATTTTAAATTGTATAGTAAAATATTATCGGAGAGTAGACAAAAATCTGCAATTAAATTATCCAAGAAAATCAACAAGGAACTCCCTTATTTAAAATTAGAAAATGCAAATTTTGAAATTAAGTTTGAAGAAATTGATATTGAGAATTGTTCTATTGATGGTATTGATAAGGTCATATTTTTTGCCTCAACCAATACTGGAATGGATAAAAAACCAATTAATAAAATTGCATCTGGCGGTGAACTATCAAGATTTTTACTTGCTATTAAGGTTGTACTTGAAACTAAAATGCAAAATAGAACAATTATTTTTGATGAAATTGACTCTGGTATCGGTGGCTCAGCTGCAAATGCTGTTGGTCTGAGATTGGCTAAATTAGGAGAAACATATCAAACAATAGTGATAACACATTCACCACAAGTTACTTCTAAAGGACACAATCATTACCTTATTAAAAAACAGAATGTTCAAAATAAAACAATTTCTAATATTACTGAATTGAACATAAATGAAAGGGTTGAAGAAATAGCAAGAATGGTTTCTGGACAAGCCATAACAAATGAGGCTAGAGAAGCAGCTCAGAAATTATTAGATAATTAAGCTAATGGACACGAAAATTTTCAATAAATTAAATCAATTAAAAAATGAGATTGATTTTCACGATAATAAATACCATTCTGAGGATAATCCTGTAATCTCCGATTTTGAATATGATAAGCTTTGTCGAGAATATGATACTTTAATTAATGAGAATCCAGGATTTATGTTTTTAGAACGCAAAACCGTTGGCTCACAAACCTCTAATCAATTTCAAAAATATAATCATCGGAAACCAATGACTTCACTTACTAACGCGTTTTCTTTCGATGACGTAAATGATTTCATTGAAAGAACTTTAAAATATTTGAATTTAAAAAAGGAATTTCAGATAGATTTTATGTGTGAACCAAAAATTGATGGTCTGTCGATATCACTTCTTTATGTAAATGGTAATTTATTTAATGCTGTCACAAGAGGCGATGGTAAAGTAGGCGAAATAGTAACTGATAACGTCAAGACTATTAAAGATATACCACATAAATTAAAAGGTAATTATCCAGACTTTATAGAGATAAGAGGTGAAATCTTTATGAAGAAAGGTAATTTTGAAGAACTAAACAAGTCACAAATAGAAAAAAATGGGAAAGTTTTTGCTAATTCAAGAAATGCTGCGGCAGGATCTATACGACAGAAAGACATAAATATTTTAAAAGAACGTAAGTTAAATTTTTATGCCTTCTCGGTAGGTGAATATACAAATGACTTTAATATTAAAACTCAGTTTGATCTTTTAAACAAATTTAAACAAATGGGTTTCAAAACAAACCAAGAAAACTTTAAAACAAGCAAAATTGAAGATATAAAAAAATTCTACTCTATGATGATATCCAAAAGAAATAAGCTAGATTATGAAATTGACGGTCTTGTATACAAGGTGAATGACAGAATTTTACAAGAAAGATTAGGGAATTTATCTAGATCACCAAGATGGGCGATTGCTCACAAACTTCCTTCTGAAATAGTTGAGACTATACTTATAAATATAGAAACACAAGTTGGTAGGACTGGAGCTCTTACACCAGTTGGTAAATTAAAGCCTGTTAAAGTTGGAGGAGTTCTAGTTTCAAACGTAACCTTACATAACGAAGACGAAATTTCAAGAAAAGATATTAGAGTTGGAGACATTGTAAAAATTCAACGTGCTGGAGATGTTATTCCGCAAGTTACTGAAGTAATAAAAGAAAAAAGACAAAATAATTCTAAAGTTTACGTGCCACCTAATTTTTGTCCATCATGTGGAGGCAAAACGTATAAACCAAAAAGTGAAGCAATTAGAAGATGTCTTTCTGGGGTCAATTGCCCTTCTCAAACAGTTGAAAAATTAAAGCATTTTGTTTCCAAAAATGCTTTTAATATTGAAGGTTTAGGGGACAAATTAATAATGATGCTCTTCAAAGAAAAAATCATAAATGATTTTAGTGATATTTTTAAAATTTATAAATATAAAGTATTATTAGAAAAAAGTGATGGTTTAGGAAAATTATCTGTTTCTAATCTTTTAAAATCTATTGAGTCAAAGAAAAGAATTTCACTAGATAAATTAATTTATGCTTTAGGGATCAAACAAATTGGTGAAAATAATGCTAAATTATTAGCTTTAAATTATAATTCTTTTGAAAATTTTTGTACTGAAATGGAAAAAGCCAATGATAAATTATCTGATTCATTCCAAAAGCTTGTTTCAATTGATCAAATTGGTGAGAATATTGCTGATGATATAATCTTGTTTTTTAACACATCTTCTAATCTTGTCATGTTAAAAGAACTCTTAAAATTTATAATAATTGAAAACGTTGAACAAAAATTAATTAGTTCACCCTACAAGGACAAAATAGTAGTGTTAACTGGTACATTAGATACTATGAGTCGTGATGAAGCAAAACAAAAACTTAATAATTTAGGAGCAAAAGTAAGTAGCTCTGTTTCTAAAAATACAGATTATGTAATTGTTGGTGATCAACCTGGATCTAAAGCAAAAAAAGCTAAAGAATTAAACATCCCAATAATAAATGAAAATGAGTGGGTTGAAATAATAAAAAGAATTGGCGTTTAAATTATTGTAGTTTTTCTTTTCAAAAATAAAAGTAATTCTTTATCATTTTTATCAATTAATTTTGATAAATCTTGATATACTTTCTTATGGTAATTATTAATCCAATTTATCTCAAATGGTGACAACATTTGCTTATTAATTAGATTTAATTCTAAAGGAACTCTAGTTAAATTTTCAAAACATAAAAACTTTTTATTAGTCTTTTCTTTTACAACCTCTAAGTTTTCAATCCTAATACCGTACACACCTTTTTTATAATATCCTGGCTCATTAGAAATTACCATGCCTGGCTCAATAAAACATTCAGATATTTTAGAAATTGAAATTGGTCCTTCATGAACACTTAAAACATGACCTACCCCATGTCCTGTTCCGTGAGCATAATCTTTACCTTCAGACCATAGAGCTACCCTCCCTAAAATATCTAATTCTCTTCCTTTAGTACCTACAGGGAAGGAAGCAGTTGCAATTGCGATGTGTCCTTTTAAGACTAGAGTATAATCGTTCAACATTTGTGATTTAGCTTTCCCAACTAGAAGAGTACGAGTTGTATCAGTAGTTCCGTCTAAATAATGAGCACCCGTATCAATTAAATATAAACTACTTTTATCAATTTTTTTATTAGAAGAAATATCTGCTTTGTAGTGAATAATTGCGCCATTCTCTTCAAATGCTGAAATTGTTGCAAAACTCTCACAAATAAATGTTTTATCTAAAGAACGAATATCAAAAAGTTTCTGAGACATACAGATCTCAGTAAGTTTGTTGGAATTAACATTTTTTTCAAACCAAAATAAGAATTTCAATATAGCTAAACCGTCTTTTAAATGAGCACTTTTAAATCCACTTAATTCTGAAGGATTTTTTATGGCTTTAAACTTATCGACAGGGCAATTTATAAATTGGTATGATAGATCATTTTCTTTTAAGGTATCATAAATTTTTAAAGGTAAAAAATTTGGATCAATAAGAAATTTTTTATTTTTTAAATTTAAAAACAAATTAGAAAAATCATCTAATTTATAAATTTTTATTTGCTTATTTTTATAAAAATACTTCTTAAGCATATGATTTTTTGTAAAAATAAAAACTTCTCCAGTTTTTGAAATAATACAAAAAGATCTTATGACCAGGCTATACTCTAAATCTGTACCTCTAATATTGAGCAACCACGAAAGACCAGCAGGATTAAATAAGATATAAAAATCACAATTATTTTTTTTTATTATATTTTTAAGACGGTTAATTTTTGAAGACGAAGATTCACCATTAATTTGATTCGAAATTTCAAAGATTTTATTTTTAACAACACAACTTTTTTTTACCCAAATTTCATCAATTAAATTTTTATCAACAAATTCAAATCTTATTTTTGAACCTTTAAGTGAACTTGTTAATAAATCATATTGCTTTAATGTTAACAGCCAAGGATCAATTGCAATATTTTTTAGTTTTTTTTCATTTTTCTTTAAAAACAAACAAATATCTTTAAAACCACCCATAAAACAATCAAAATTTTTTGGATCAACTTCTTTTTTTAATTGGAGATCATAACGACCATCACTAAATATAACTGATTTTACTTCTGAACTAGCGGATATTATTGCATTACCAGCAGAACCAGAAAAATTTGTAATATATTTTAAACGCTCTTCATAGTCTGGAACTTCTTCACCAGAATACATGTCAGTCCTAGGAACTAATAGAGCATCTAGTTTTTTTAACTTCATATTATTTATTAGTAATTTTAATTTAGTACTCAAACTTTACTCTCTAACTAAAATTGGCGTTTCATTATTACTGTTCCCCACCCATTTATAATAATTTTTTTTTGTAATTTAAACCCAAACATTTTATATCTATTAACTATATTTGTAACTTGATTACTTAAAAGCCCCGATAAAATTATAAATGAATTTGGTTTTGAAATAAATTTAAGTCTTGGCGCTAAACTTGTTAAAGAACTAAAAAGAATATTAGCAAAAATTAAATCATAATATTTTTTTTTATTGAAATTTTTCATTGTGTTTGAGTTAGAAGGAAAGATTTCTCTGCTAATAATATTATTTAATTTAAGATTCTTTTTTGTTTCTTTTAATGCATTCAAATCTATATCAACAAAGGAAATTCTATTATTTTTAAAAATTTTTTTTGCAGCTATTCCAAGAATTCCAGTTCCGCAACCGTAATCTAATACTGATTTTGGATTATAAATTTTTGATAAATAAGTTAAGGAATTTAAGCAACTCTTTGTAGTTTCATGAGATCCAGTTCCAAATGCAAAAGACGCATCTATTTTTATTGGTATCTTATTTTCAGAACATTCTTTTTTAATATGTGAACCATAAATGTAAAAGTTATCAATATTTATGGATGGAAATGATGACCTATTTTCTTTTATCCAATCTTTACTAATAATTTTAGATAAATAAATTTTATTTAAAAATTCTTTGTCATTATTTTTTTCATTATAAACATAAAATTTATTTAGTTTAAATTGTTTAGCAAGTAAATTAAGTTTGGCATTTATAAATTTTTTGTCAGGTTTTATATTAAAAATGATTTCTAATATCCAATATTTGTTTTGATGAAACTCACCTAATTTATTCGTTGTTAAATTATAAGATTTGCCTTTTTTGTATTTGCTGTTTAAGTCTTTATCCTGAAGTAAACTAGATGACAAATATCCATCAAAATCTTCAAAATACTCAGAAAATAATTCTTTGAACTCATCTTCTACAGTTATTCTAATTGACCACAAATCCATAACTAAGTTTGTTATTCTATTATTTTAACAAAACTAGATACTACTTTCTTTTCACCAGCTTTATCAAAATTTATATTCAGCTTGTCTCCATCTGAAGAAATAATAAGACCCATGCCAAATTTTTGATGAAAGACTCTTTGGCCAACACTAAGATTTAAATTGGAGGCAGATACACTCTTCTCAAATTGAGAATTTTTATAAACATCAAGACTTCTGATTCCGTTCTGTTTTGCTCTGAGAAATCCTGGCCCATATGATGAATTATTGGATGATAGATCAAAATCAATTTGATTATAGCTTGATACATCTGATCCAAGATTACCCTCAATATTTTCATTAATAATCTTTTTAGGCAATTCACTTATAAATCTTGATGGAATTGATCCTTGCCATAAGCCATGAATTTGTCTATTAGCCGCAAAGGTTATAAAAAGTCTTTTTTTTGCACGCGTAATTCCTACATACGCTAACCTTCTTTCTTCTTCCAAGCCTGATAAGCCTAATTCATCAATAGATCTTTGGCTTGGGAATATACCTTCTTCCCATCCAGGCAGAAAAACTGCCTCAAATTCAAGTCCCTTTGCAGCGTGTAAAGTCATTAAAGACACTTCACCTGCTTCAGCTTCATTATCTCCATCCATAACTAATGATATATGCTCTAAAAATCCTGATAAATTGTCAAAACTACTCATAGCATTGATCAACTCTTTTAAATTTTCTAATCTACCTTCGCCTTCAATTGAATTTTCATTTTGCCAGTGACCTATATACCCAGATTCTTCAAGTACTTTTAAAGCCAAGTCTGTATGAGAAATCTCTTTGTTATGTTTACTCCAGTCAACAAATTGATTTATTAAATTTTGTAATGTTCTTTTTACATTGGGTCGTAACTCATCAGTCAACAACAATTCTTGAGCAGCTGAAAAAAAAGAAATATAATTTTTTTTTGCATATGAATGTATTAAGCTGGTTGTACTTGTACCTAATCCTCTTTTTGGAACATTTATTATTCTTTCTAGAGCTAAATCATCGTTAGGTTGCTGAACAACTCTTAAATAAGCTAAAGCATCCCTAATTTCTAAACGTTCGTAGAATTTTGCTCCAATTACTTTATATGGAATACCGATATCTACAAATCTTTCTTCAAAATATCTAGTTTGGTGCCCTGCTCTAACTAAAACAGCTATCTGGTCATATCTAAAACCACATGAGTGTAAATTTTCAATTTCTAAGCTGGTTATTTTAGCTTCTTCAACACCATCCCAAACAGAAATTAAATCTATTTTGTCTCCGTCCCCAGAAGACGTTTTAAGTTTTTTACTTAACCTCTCTTTATTATTGGCAATGATACTATTGGCAGCTTCTAATATTCGGCCTGTTGATCTGTAATTTTCTTCTAATTTTATTACCTTTGCTGAAGTATAATCCTTTTCAAATTTTAAAATATTACCGACTTGTGCACCACGCCAACCATAAATAGATTGATCATCATCCCCTACACAACAAATATTTTGAGATTTATTTGCAAATAATTTAAGCCATAAATATTGAATAGTATTTGTATCTTGATATTCATCAACTAGAAAGTATAAAATTTTAGATTGATATTTTTGTAATATGTCTAAATGTTCCGAAAATATAGTTAAATTATATAACAGTAAATCACCAAAATCAGCAGAATTTAAAGTTACTAATCTAGATTGGTAAGTTTTATATATATTTGTTGCTTTACCATTAGCAAAGAAATCATTGTCAGCTTGATTTATGTCATCTGGTTTAAAGCCTTTATCTTTCCAAGAACTAATTAAATTAGACATTGCTTTTGGAGTAAATTTTTTAATGTCAATATCTTGATCAATCATTATTTGTTTTAAAAGCCTAATTTGATCATCTGGAGTTATAATTGTATAATTTGAACTTAAACCTACAACTTCTGCATTTTCTCTTAATATTCTAGCAGCTATTGAATGGAAAGTACCTAACCACACCGAATTCGCTGACGGTCCAATTAAACTTTCAAGTCTAGTCCTCATTTCTTTTGCAGCTTTATTAGTGAAAGTTACCGCAAGAATATTCCATGGCTTAGTCTTATTACTATATAATAAGTTTGCTAGTCTTGCAGTCAGAACTCTAGTTTTTCCTGTTCCTGCACCAGAAAGCACTAATAAAGGACCATCAAGATATTTTACAGCCTCTTTTTGAGAATCATTTAGGTCTACAAATGCTTGATGATTATAAAATTGAGTCATAATTTTTATATTTTCTAATAAGAATTTAAGGGTAATATTAATATATTTCTAACATATTGATGGTTTAACTTGTACAAAATTAACAAATAAATAATAATAAATTTTAACATAAATGATTAATATGTGTTTATTTAATGACTAAAAAATATAAACTTTTATTTATAAAATGTATAACAGCGGCATTTATATTAAATGGGTGCTCCAGTTCTACTAAGCTTGTATCTGAAAACAAAGATCCATTTGAAAAAATGAATAGAAATGTATTTCAATTTAACAAATATGTAGATCAGAAAATAATTTCACCTATTAGCAATACTTATATCAAAAAAATTCCTGCAGAAATTAGATCAGGTGTTAGTAATCATCTTCAATGGATGGACACGCCTAACACTATAATTAACAGTGCTTTACAAACCGATATGGAAAATACCATTTTAGCATCAGCTAAGTTTCTATTAAATGGACTTACCTTAGGTTTTTATGATCTAGATAAAGGCGAGACTGTTATCAAAAAAAGAGATTTTGGATCAACCCTTGCTAAGTTAAATGTTGCAGAGGGACCTTTTTTGATAGTGCCCTTTATTGGACCAAAGACTACTAGGGATTTAACTGGAACAATCCTAGACAGACAAAATATGGCAACTTTATCTTCTGATTCAATTGATGATTTGAACTTAGCTGAAATTCCTAT
The DNA here is from genome assembly GCA_902618025.1 of uncultured SAR116 cluster alpha proteobacterium. Classification (GTDB taxonomy): domain Bacteria; phylum Pseudomonadota; class Alphaproteobacteria; order Puniceispirillales; family Marisalimonadaceae; genus Marisalimonas. The sequence goes on along the minus strand of CACMYY010000012.1, from coordinate 20,086 downwards.
TAATATAATTGACAAAAGAGGCAAAATGTCAAATACAATTGATAACATTTATTTCTCAGCTGATCCATATATCAAAATTAGATCTTTCTACCTGCAAAATAGGCGAAATGAAATTTATAGCAAACAATATATTGAGAATAAAAATAACAACTTGGATGCAGAATTTGAAAAACTTTTGGATTAGAAAAAAAATAAGCAAGTTCTTAAGTTATTCGTTTTTAATTTTTTTTATTTTTAACGTTAATATAGCTAAATCTTTTTCAGATAATTTGGAAAAAGGTAAAGCTACTATTCAACAAATGATTAAAGAGGCACAAAAACATGCTATTGATACTATCAAACTAGAACCCAATGAGAGATCCATAAAAATTGAATTATTAATTAAAAAATATATTAATCTTGATTTTATGGGTAAAGTCACGACTGGAACTTTTTGGAAGAAAGCCTCTGTAAAACAAAAAGAAATGTATAAAGCTGCATTGTTAAAACAAATAGTTCTTACGACTGAAGAACATCTAAACACTCTTGCAACATTATCCTATAAGCCAAAAAAATCTGAAAAAAGAGGTAAGAAACTAGTTTATGTTAGGGGATTAATTCAAGACCCAAACAAGAAAAAACCTGATGTAAATCTTTTATGGAAATTAGCGGCAAACAAAAATGGATCATTTCTTATTCTTGATTTAGAAATAGAAGGTATATCATTAGTAAGTTCACAAAAAGCTGAAGCTGTGTCTATTTTAAGAAAAAATAGAGGTAACTTTGACATATTGCTTAAAAAAATGACTAGAGATAAATAAATTACCTCAAAATTGGTTTATATTTTATTCGTTTTGGATTAAGTGCTTCTTCACCTAATCTTCTTTTTTTATCTAACTCATAATCTTGATAATTTCCTTCGAACCATTCTACATGACTTCCACCCTCAAAAGCAAGAATATGTGTGGCAAGCTTATTCAGAAACCATCTATCATGTGAAATAACAACTACACATCCTGAAAAATCAAGAATTGCTTCTTCTAGTGCCCTTAATGTATCAACATCAAGGTCATTAGTTGGCTCATCCAAAAGTAAAACATTACCTGGATCTTTTAAAATCTTTGCTAGATGTACCCTATTTCTTTCTCCACCAGACAACTGACTTACAATTTTTTGTTGGTCAGATCCTTTGAAGTTAAATTGACCAACATAAGCTCTACTTTGAATAGTCTTTTTACCTATTTGTATTTCATCTAGTCCATCACTAATGGAATACCATACATTCTGGTCAGGTTTTAAATCATCTCTTGATTGATCAACATAGTTCAAACTTACAGTTTCGCCAATTGAAATTTCTCCGTTGTTTGGTTCCTCTTCTTTAGTTATTAATCTAAATAGTGTAGTCTTACCTGCACCATTTGCTCCGATCACACCTATAATTCCTCCTGGAGGGAGTTTAAAACTTAAATTATCGATTAATAACTTGTCATCAAAGGACTTACTAACGTTTTTGAAAGTTATTACATCACTACCTAGTCTAGGAGCGGGTGGTATTACAAGGTTTCCGGTATTAATTTCTTTTATCTGTTCTTTTAAGACTAATTCTTCATAAGAGGTTATTCTGGCCTTTGATTTTGCTTGTCTTGCTCTAGGTGCTGACTTTATCCACTCTAATTCTTCTTTAATTTTTCTTTTTCTGGCCTCCTCTTTTTTACCCTCAAGTTCAAGTCGCTTTTGCTTTTGCTCTAACCAACCAGAATAATTACCTTTATAAGGAATACCTTCTCCACGATCTAATTCTAAAATCCAGCCAGCTACTTCATCTAAAAAATATCTATCATGAGTAATGGTTACAACCGTGCCGGGAAAATCATGAAGAAATCTCTGTAACCATGCTACCGAAAGAGCATCTAAATGATTTGTTGGTTCATCTAATAGCAAAAAATCAGGATTTGATAAAAGCAATTGAGCTAGAGCAACTCTTCTTTTTTCACCACCAGACAAATGATCTATCATTGATTCAGCTGGGGGAAGACTCAGTGCATCCATAGCTATTTCTGCTTTTCTATCTAAATCCCATGCATCCATATTATCAATTTGTTCTTGCAACTCACCTTGCTTTGCAATGACTTGGTTCATTTCATCTTCAGTCAAGTCTTCTGAGAATCTTAGAGAAATAGCATTAAAATCGTCTACGAGTTTTTTGGCTTCAGCCATCCCTTCCATGACATTTTCATAAACATTTAAATTACTATTTAGTTCTGGTTCTTGAGCAAGATAACCTACTTTTATTCCATCAGCTATTTTTGCCTCTCCATTATATTCATTGTCAACACCTGCCATAATTTTTAATAGAGTTGATTTACCCGCTCCATTTCCACCTAAAACACCTATTTTAGCTCCAGGCAGGAAAGACAAACTTATATCCTTAATTACTTGTTTTCCTCCAGGGTAGACCTTAGATAGTTTGTACATTGAGTAGATATATTGCGGGTTATTCATATTTATCTCTAAATTAATTTATTTTTATATTTTCACGATCCTATATTAATTTATTAGTCAAATATTTAAAATTATAATTTTTATTTTTTCAATAATGTTTGTATTATATTCTAATGGCACAATCTTTTCCAATATGGCTTACAGCTGTCGATTATTTTTTAGCATGTTTAATGATCGTTTTATTAGTAAAATTTATATTAAATCTGTTTTTTAGTGAAGTAAGCAATTTTAAATTTTTACGTTTAATAAATAGAATTATCCAACCAATTTTTAACTTTACAAATAAAATAACACCTAATTTTATTGTCCAACCAATAATACCTCTCTATGTAGCTTGGCTTATTTTTATGATTAGATTATATCTTTTACCACTAATTCTAGGATACTCTTATTTAGGAAAATTTGCGTTCACTTTCGAAAAAGATATATCTGCACAAATCAAGTCAATATTACTAGATATTGCTATAAATTTGAATTATGGAATTTGATTAATTAAAAAGTTGTTTTTAATCGTCTAATAATTTCATTTATTTGACTTATTGTAGTTTCAAAAGAAGTTACAAATCTTATGATTACATGCTCATTACCAACCTTACCCCACAAATTTGGAATGATATTTTTCTTTAGCATTTTATCGTACGAAGTATTACTCATCTTTATAAAGATTTCATTACCTTGTACTGGATACAAGAGTTCAAGTTCCTTAAATTCACACAATTTGTTAGTAAGGTATAATGCTTTCTTATTTGCTTTACTAGCTAGTCGCAACCATAGTCCATCTTCAAACCAAGCATTTAGCTGTGCAGACACAAATTTAGTTTTAGAAATTACGTGTCCAGTTTGTTTGATAATATATTGTGCTTCCTTTGCTAATTTTTTGTTAAAGAATATTATCAGCTCTGCAGCTAGGGCACCATTTTTAGTTGCACCTAGAGACAAACAATCAACTCCAACTTTCCATGTTGCTTCTGCAAGAGTTATAGAACCTTGGGAAACAAAAGCATTTGAAAATCTCGCTCCATCCATATGAAGATAAAGATTATTTGTTTTACAAATTTTACTAATTTCATTTATTTCATCCAGCGTATAAAAAGTTCCATTTTCAGCTAGTTGTGTAATAGAAATACCAGACAAAACTGGATTTAATTTACGTTTAAAATTTATTTCTTCAATTTTCTTTGAGATATCTCTTGCTCTAAGGCGCCCAAGAGAATTTTGTATAGTTATTAATTTACCTCCACCAGAAAAAAACTCTGGGGCTCCTCCTTCATCTTTATTTATGTGAGAGTTTTCATGACAAATAATACTTCCATAAGAACGTAAAAAAGATGAAATAGCTAATGAGTTTGAAGCAGTACCAGACACCATTGGTATTATCTTCAAATCATTTTTTTCAAAAATATTTTTTACAATTTTTTCACATTTTTTTGTAAAAACATCATTTCCATAAGGCAAAGTTTTTAATTTAGAAGCTTTTGATATTTCTTCTAATAACTGAGGAGCAATACCCGAAACTGTATCAGTTCCAATAAAAATTTTATTTTCTTTCATTTCATAAAATTATATATTAATTACTTTTAAAACTGAAATATTGACTATCTTTTTTTAAGGTTATAATTGACATTGTTTTCTTTGTTTTAATATCTAATATTACTAATTTGTTTTTACCTTTATGGAGATATCTCAATAAAATTTGATTATCTTGCCCTAGAGAAGATGATATTAGTTGAGCATCCTTCGGTACATATAAATCAATTTCTTTTTTAATTCTTTGATCTATTTGAACACTCTTGCTTATAGTTGATTTGGCATTATTTATTTTTTTGAAACTATTAGCTAATCCCAAGAAAAGAAAAACTAACCCTAAAATTATTAATAAACCTAAAATTATAGCAATATTTTTTATAACCTTTATATTAGAAACTATTGAGGACGTTTTATCTGTTTTGGAGTTAAATATATCTGACATGACAGTTCCTATAAAAATCTCTTTCAATGTTAAAAATTTTAACATATCTGATGACCGAGTTGATACTTGGATAACTGAAGCTATTAAAGTAAGTGAGCAAACAAAACAACAATTAAATTTAAATAATTTTTCATTTTCTAGGAGTAAAGTAAAAAATTTAATAAAAGGTAAAAACTTGTTTGTTGATGGTATGATAGTTGATAATCCATCATTTAAAGTTCGTAATTGTGAAATGATTCAATTAGTTTTGCCCGCACCATCTGTTTCTACACCTTTACCTGAAAACATAAAATTGGAAATTGTTTATGAAGATGATTTTATCATAGTTTTAAATAAGAAAGCAGGAATGGTTGTACATCCAGCCCCAGGATCCCCTGACTCAACATTAGTAAATGCTTTACTTTATCATTGTGGAGATAGCCTTTTAGGCATTGGAGGTGTTAAAAGACCCGGCATTGTTCATAGACTAGATAAAAATACAAGTGGCGTTATGGTTGTAGCAAAAACAGAATTGGCGCATTCAAGTTTATGTAAAATATTTAGCAACCATGATTTAGACAGACGTTATAATGCTGTAGTTTGGGGACAGCCTCAAAGTAATGGTGTTATTATAAAACCTATTGGAAGATCTTCAATAAATAGAAAGAAAATGGCCGTTGTTCAAAGAGGTAAAACAGCTATTACAAAATGGAAAATTTTGGATATTTACCCTCCTTTTGCTAGTTTGATAGAATGCAAACTAGAAACTGGTAAAACACATCAAATTCGAGTTCACATGTCAGATTTAGGTCATAGTATCATTGGAGATGATTTATATGGAAAACCACCCAGAAACAAATATTTTACAAATCATTTCTTTAAAGAAAAAAATAAATTAATTAAATCTTTTAGTAGACAAGCTCTTCACGCCACTAAACTAGGCTTTGAACATCCTATTAGTAATAAATATATGGAATTCTGTAGCGACCTTCCTAAAGATATTTCTTCACTTATTAGAAATCTAAAAAAAGAAAACATATCTTTTTAAGACTTTAAATTTTTATCTAAAAATATTATATATATCATATTAATATGGAGATTTAGATTTGAGTAACGTAGAAAATGTGAATTTGTCATTACTTTCACCAGATAATAACTTAGGTAGATATTTAGATCATATAAAGAAATTTCCAATGTTAGAAGCGAGTGAAGAGTATATTCTCGCTAAAGATTGGTTGGAAAAACAAGATACCAAAGCTGCACATAAACTTGTCACTAGTCATCTTAGACTAGTTGCAAAAATAGCAATGGGTTATAGAGGATATGGCTTACCAATTGCTGATTTAATTGCAGAAGGTAATATTGGTATGATGCATGCTGTTAAAAAATTTGATCCTGAAAAAGGTTTTAGATTAGCTACCTATGCTATGTGGTGGATTAAAGCCGCTATTCAAGAATTTGTGTTGAAGAGCTGGTCTCAAGTCAAAATTGGTACAACTGCAAGTCAAAAAAAATTATTTTTTAATCTAAGGAAAATTAAAGGTAAGATAAATGCGTTAGAAGATGGTGATCTTTCACCAAAACAAGTTAATCATATTGCTAAAACCCTTGATGTGTCAGAGGATGAAGTTGTTAGTATGAATAGAAGAATGTTAGGAGGAGATCATTCACTTAATTCACAAATAAGTCGTCATGATGGCGAAGAGGCTGAATGGCAGGATTTTTTAACTGACGAAAGAGACAATCAAGAAACACAATATGAAAATTATCAAGAAAAAAATATAAGAAACAAAATGATGATTGAAGCCTTAGATCATCTAAAACCTAGAGAAAAAGATATAATAATAAAAAGGAGATTGATAGACGAACCCAAAACATTAGAGGATCTCTCTCAAGAATATAAAGTAAGTAGGGAAAGAATTAGACAAATCGAAACAAGAGCTTTTGAAAAACTTCAAACTGCAGTTAAACTCAAGGCTAGAGAATTTCAGTTATTAGAGTAAATCAAAAGTCAATACTGGTCAAACGGGTCTTTTAAATATATCGTATCACCCCTTTCAGGGCTAGTTGATATAATTATTATTGAACACCCTATTAGCTCCTCTATTCTTTTAATATAAAATTTAACTTCCTTAGGTAGATCCTTCAAAGACCTTGTTCCTGCAATATTTCTTTTCCACCCTTTTAAAGTTTCATAAATTGGTTTTAAATTTTTTTGTTGTTTTTCAGATGAAGGTAAATAATTTACAATTTTACCATTAAGAGAATATCCTGTACAAATTTTAATTTCTTTAAATCCATCCAAAACGTCTAATTTAGTTAAAGCGATACCTTTAATACTTGATAAGTTCACAGCTTGTCTAACTAGCACTGAATCAAACCACCCACATCGTCTTTGTCTGCCAGTAACCGTTCCAAATTCGTGTCCTCTTTTACCTAATAATATTCCATCTTCACTTTCATCTTCAGTAGGAAAAGGACCTGATCCAACTCTTGTAGTATAAGCTTTAGTTATACCCAACGTATAATCTACATCAGTTGGTCCTAACCCTGATCCAACACCTGCCTGTGAGGCAATTGTATTGCTACTAGTCACAAAAGGGTAAGTACCATGATCTATATCTAAAAAGGTGCCTTGAGCACCTTCAAATAGGATATTGGATCCAGAACGGTTGTATTTATTAATTAAATACCAGGACGGTTGAACATAAGATTTTAATTTCTGACCTATATCCCAGAGATTTTCAAAAATATCTTCTGGATTAAGATTTTTTTCACCCATTGCTTTTAACCATATATTATGAAAACCATATAATTTTGAGAGTTTAAGAGATAATTCTTCTTTATGATAAAGATCACATATTCTTAAACCTCTTCTACCAACTTTATCTTCATAGGAAGGACCAATACCTCTTCCTGTAGTTCCAATTTTTTCCGTGTTTTTTTTGTTTTCTCTTAATTTATCAATAACTTGATGTATAGGTAAAATCAAAAATGCCGAGTCTGAAATGATAAGATTTTCAGAAGATATTTTAATGTTTTGACTTTGTAATTCATCCATTTCTTTTTTTAAATGAAAAGGATCTATTACAACTCCATTACCTATCAAAACATTTGTATTTTTTCTTATAATTCCACTTGGTAACAATGATAATTTAAAAATTTTTTCATCAACAACTAAAGTATGTCCTGCATTATGTCCACCTTGAAACCTAACCACTAAATCAGCTTTTTCTGATAACCAATCAACTATTTTCCCTTTACCTTCGTCACCCCATTGCGTTCCAATTACAACTACATTACTCATAAAATTTCCTTAATTATATCTAATAATTTTACTATGTTTCTAATTTAACGATTGTTTTATTTTCCCAAATAAATTGACATTTCAGGTTAAAAGCATCTTTTTTTATATCAACATTTAAGTTATTTCCAAAAACAACTCTATAACCTTTACTAATAATTTGATCTGCTTCATTTATATTAAGAAAAGGCACATACACTAGACTTTTATCTCGAATAAATTTTGGATTGGAATAAATTTTTTCGGTATAAATTGTACATCCAATTGCTGTCTCACCGTTTAAAGTTTTGTATCTTCCACCCTTAGCAATTTCACCTTTTAGATTTTCAGAAAAAATTGTAAAAGTTAATCCTGTATGATAGTTAAATCCTCTATTTTCAAGAGGATCGATTGATATCTTTATAGATGAATCATTCTTATTAACTATATCAATTACTCTTAAATAATAATCTATTACGTCATTAAAAAAACCTTCTAACTTTAATTTACGTAAAAAATTAGAAGCAAATGAATAATCACCAGCTGCTTCCATAAGATCTTGCACAATTTTAGAGTGCTTAAATTTAAACTTTTTTAGAGTTTTTGTGTCTCTTAAGTCTACTGCCCTATTAATTTCTTCTTTTATAGATGGTGACAAATTTTTGAAAAAACACTCTCTTAAAAAAGGTAAGTTCATATCTATTGTTATATTTTTTATATCAATTGATTTTAGTGCTTTTAAACAAATAAGAATAATTTCAGAATCACAAAATTCATTCTCTAAACCAATCAATTCAGCACCAACTTGTGTCTTTTGACGTTCAGTGTTAAAGCTATCGCCTTTAACTCTTAAAACATCTCCAGAATAAGATAATCTGAGTGGACGAGCTAAATGTGATAATCTTGTGGAAGCTATTCGAGAAATTTGAGCTGTTACATCTGATCTTAGTGCCATCATTTTCTGCGATAAAGGATCCATAATTCTAAATGTAGAATCCTTTAGTACTGTGCCAGGTCCATCAGATAATAAAGTTTCTTCATATTCAACCAAGGGAGGCTTAACTCTTTGGTATCCGTAATTAGAAAATACATCTAGAAGATTTTCTATTTTTTTTGCTTGAAATTGAGCTTTAGGATAAAGAACGTCACTTAATCCTGCAGGTAATAATCCTTTTTGAATTTGTGAACCGGTCATTCTTAACACCTAAATTATAAAATAAGTCTTTTATATACCAAAGTTCTAAATGTATCTAATAAATCTTTAAAACAATTAACTTTTATTGACCTTCAAAATTAATTGAGTTTACTCTTGCCACTTGGGGTAAATTTCTTATTTCAGTTATTATTTTCTCATCAATCTTTCCATCTATCTCTACCAATGCAATTGCTTCTCCTCCAACATTTCGACGCCCTAGATGGAAAGAAGCAATGTTGATGTTATTATTTCCTAATTTATTACCTAAATCACCAATGAATCCAGGTTTATCATAATTTCTTAAATACAAAGCATTTTTTGGAAATTCTGATTCGATTGAAATACCTTGAATATTTATAATTCTTGGTTTGTTGCCAGCAATTAAAGTACCTGAAATTGTTCTTTCACCATTGTCATGTTTAATGGAAATTTTAAGCAAAGTTTCGTAATCACATCTTCTTTCATGCTTAATTGTTGATAAGTTAATACCTCTGCTAGAAGCAATTGATGCTGAACTTATATTGTTCACAGCAGCAGAAGAAGGTTCTAAAATGCCTACTAATGAACTAGCCATTAAAGGTACGTCCAGCAGATTTGATGCTTTACCTTCTAATTCTAATTTAACACTTAATATACCCTCTTGTGTAACTTGCCCTAAAAAAGAACCCATTAAATAGGCTAACTTAACGTAAGGTTTAAGGATTGGTGCCTCCTCTGCAGATACATTAGGATAGTTGAGAGCATTTACTACTGCCCCTGTATTAAGATAATCTGACATTTGCTGAGCTATTTGAATAGCAACATTTTCTTGTGCTTCAATTGTAGCCGAACCTAAGTGCGGAGTTGCCACAAAATTAGGAGCATCAAACAAAATATTTTCTTTAGCTGGCTCTTCTGTGAAAACGTCAAAAGCAGCACCTGCCAAATGACCTGTTTCTAATGCTGCTCTACAAGCAACTTCATCAACTAGACCTCCTCTAGCACAATTAATTATCCTAGACCCTTTTTTCATTTTACTAATTGCTTCAGATGAAATTATGTTTTTAGTGTCTTCCGTGAGAGGAGTATGCAAAGATATAATATCTGAGTTACTTATTAAATAGTCTAAATCTACCTTTTCAACACTTAATTCAGACGCTTTTTCTTGTGTGAGGAATGGATCAAATGCCAAAACTTTCATTTTTAGTCCTAGGGCTCTACTTGCCACAATAGATCCTATATTTCCACAACCAATTAATCCTAAATACTTACCATTTATTTCAGTACCGTTAAATTTAGATTTTTCCCATTTACCTTTTTTTGTAGAAATATCAGCCTGTGGTATCATCCTAACAAGTGACATCATAAGAGCTATTGCATGTTCAGCAGTAGTAATAGCATTTCCGAACGGTGTATTCATTACAATTACACCTTTTTTAGTCGCAGCTAATTTATCAATATTATCTGTTCCAATACCAGCACGACCTACAATTTTTAAATTTTTAGCATTGTTAAATACTTCTTCAGTAACCTTTGTAGCTGATCTAATTGCAAGTCCATCGTAGTTATTAATTTCTTTTAATAAATCTTCATGATTTAAGCCTGGATTGTATGTTGTCTCAATTTTATTTTTTTTAAAAATATCAACTGCAGACTCACTCAATTTATCACTAATTAAAACTTTTGGCATTTCCTAATCCTTAATTTATATTTAAATCATGTAATGATTTATCATAGGCCCAATCTAACCAAGGTAATAATTTTTTTATGTCATCATTATCAACTGTAGGCCCGCCCCAAATTCTTAATCCAGGTGGTGCGGATCTGTAACTACCTATATCGAATGCTACATTATTTTCTTCTAACAAATTGATTATATTTTTTTCTATAGTATTTTTTGTTTCTAGAGATTGTGTTATCAACTTTGTATCTATGAGTTTCAAACATATTGATGTGTTTGACAAGTTATTTAAATCTTCGCACAAAAAGTCTACCCAAGTAGATGAAAAAACCCAATCTTTGATTGTGTTTAAATTATCTCTTGATCTTCTTATTAATTGTTTTAAACCACCTATTTCTTTAGTCCAATTAAGCGCATCTAAAAAATCTTCAACACAAATCATTGAGGGTGTATTTATTGTTGAACCTGAGAAAATATCTAAATTTATCTCATTATTTTTTTTAAGTTGAAACAATTTTGGTATTGGCCAACTAGGTTTGTATGTATTTATTCTGTCAACAGCCTTCGGAGAGAGAATAATCATGCCATGGCCAGCTTCACCTCCAAGTGATTTTTGCCAGGAAAATGTACCTACATCCAATTTTGACCAATCAATATCCATTGCAAAAGCTGCTGAAGTTGCATCACATATTATTAAACCATCGAGTGAATTTTTTATCCAATCTCCGTTAGGAACACATACACCTGCTGTAGTACCATTCCAATTAAACACTACATCACCTTTGAAATCAAAACCATTTAAGCTAGGTAATTTTCCATAGTCTACTTTTAATATCTCAAGATCTTTGAGTTTTAATTGTAATTGAATATCATTAGCCCAATCCGCACCAAAACTATCCCAGACCAAAATTTTTACTGGTTTTGAACCTAAAAGATTCCACATAGCTATTTCAATAGCACCAGTATCAGATCCAGGAACTATACCTACTAAATAATCATTTGGAATATTCAATATAGATTTAGAAAGCTCAATTACTTGATTTAGTTTATTTTTACAATCTTTATGTCTGTGAGATCTACCAAGCGAGCTTTGTTTTAATGCATTTAAAGACCATCCAGGTCTTTTTGCACAAGGTCCAGACGAAAACTCTGGACGAATTGGCTTGACTAACGGTCTTGTCATATTAACCTCTTAATAATGTTATTGCTTGTTGGGAAGCAATTACCCGATGTTTCTAATAAAGGTTATTTTGCAAAAGTCAACATAATAAAAGGGTCCTAAAACTAAATGCTCAAGCTCTACGATTTATCTGGTAAAAATGATTTAAGGTTTAGTCCTCCATGTTGGAATGTAAAACTATGTCTCATTCAAAACAATATAGAATTTATAACTATTCCAGTTAAATTTACTGATAAAAATAAAATTGCATTTTCTAAACAAAAATTAGTTCCTATCTTAGATTACAAAGATGGCTTTGTCAGTGATTCATGGAATATAATCAATTGGTTAAACGAAAATTATCCTGAAAAAAAAATTTTTACAAATAATACGTCAAGAAATTTTTCATATTTCTTATATCATTGGACTTCAAGACAATTATTACCAATTTTATTTAAGATAATTGCTCATGACATACCAAATATTTTAGAAGGAAATGATGTTGAGTATTATTTAAAGACAAGAGAAGAAAGAATTAAAGGGCCAATTACAAAATTTGTACCTTTTATTTCATCCTCTATAGAAGAGTTTAGAAAATCAATTGATCCAATCAGAAAAATAATAATTAATAATGGTTTTATATCTGGTGAAAAACCTGGTGTTGAAGATTGTATCTTTTTTGGAAATTTAAAGTGGGTGGATGTTTGCAGCAGTTGCAATTTATTAGAAGATGAAGATCCAATATATAAATGGTATAATAGCCTCCTTAAAATATCTAATCAATAATTTAATTGATATTAAAAGAATGATTTATTGGACCATGGCCATGTCCAAATCCTGGTGACGTTATTATGGCTTGATTTACGTAATAATGAGCTTTTTGAAAAGCTTTTTTAATTTCAAATGATTTAGCTAATCCAGCTGCTAGAGCTGAGGCCATCGAACAACCAGTACCATGTGTGTTATAAGTTTTTATTTTTTTTGTTTCTATTTGGTATAAAACTCGTTCCCCAATTAATAAATCTGACATTACTGATGTATTCATATGTCCTCCTTTTAATACAACAAAACAGGCACCAAGATTAATTATTTTTTCTCCAGCAATTTTCATGTCAGATACATTATTAATTTTCATTCCTGTTAATATTTCTGCCTCAGGAATATTTGGTGTTAAAACGGGATTTACATTTTTAATAAAATTTTTTAAGGAATTTATTGCGTCTTCTTTAAGTAATCTATGTCCACCTTTAGCAACCATAACTGGATCAAGAACTATTCTTATTTTTTTATTACTTATTACTTGATTATGTTTGAGGGCTTTATACACTCCTTTTATCAACTCCGAATTATGCATCATTCCTATTTTAATTGCATTAGCCTCTATATCAGATAAGCAACAATTAATTTGTTTAACTACAAAATCTAAAGGAATTTCAAATATTCCTGAAACTCCTCTAGTGTTTTGCTCTGTAAGTGCGGTTATAGCTGTCATTCCATATACACCAAGAGATGTAAGCGTTTTCAAATCAGCCTGAATGCCAGCTCCGCCACTCGGATCAGAACCAGCAATAACTAGAACTGTTTTTGATAAATTACTAACTTTTTTTATTGTCATTTTCTTCGATTATGGCTTTTGAAATAATTTCGGTTGTAGAATTTTTAAGGTTAAAATCAGTACATTCAACCATAATTCTAATTAAATCTTCTGTTCCAGAAGGTCGCAATAAGATTCTCCCCTTATTTCCAAGCAATTCCTGCTGTTGCTCGACTAATGCTATAATGTTTTTATTTGACAATATATTTTTATCAATATTTTTTAAATTTTTTAAAGATTGAGGTATTGGTTTAAATGGTCTTAAAAATTCAGAAGCTTTTAAACCAGACTTTTTTAGAAGAGACAAAATTTTAATTGCAGTTAATAGCCCATCACCTGTTTTCGCATAATCAGTAAGTAAAATATGACCAGATGGCTCTCCCCCAAGTTTAGAATTAGATTTAATCATCTTATCTAAAATATATCTATCACCAACATTTGTTCTGTAAAGATGTATATTTAAAGAATTTAAATAATTTTCTAATCCTAAATTAGACATCAAAGTCCCTACAACTTGATTATCAATTAACTCACCATGGTTTTGCATTTCCCTAGCTAATACTGCAATAATTTGATCACCATTTATTATTTGACCATTTTCGTCTGAAAAAATCACCCTATCTGCATCTCCATCAAGGGCAATACCTAAATCTGCTTCCTCAGATTTTGTGATTTTAGCCATATTTTCAGGATACATTGCGCCACATTCTAAGTTTATATTCTTGCCATTGGGTTCTGCACCAATAATTACAGACTCAGCTCCTAACTCAAATAGAACTTCAGGACCAACTTTATATGATGCACCATTAGAACAATCTAATACCACCTTCATAGAACTTAGATCTTCACGTTTTGGTAATATTTGCTTTACAAACTCAGAGTATCTACCAATAGCATCCTCCATTCTTCTAGCTCTACCTAAATTTTCTGATTTTGCAAGGGTGGGACCATAAATCATTCTTGATTGAATTTCATTTTCAACTTCGTCATTCAATTTAAATCCGTCAGAACCAAAAAGCTTTAATCCATTATCTTGGTATGGATTATGCGAGGCTGATATCATAACACCTAAATCACACCTAAGTACTCGAGTTAAATGAGCAATTGCCGGAGTTGGGAGTGGACCAGTAGTAATAGAATCTAGACCTACAGATGTAAAGCCTGCTACAAGAGCAGGTTCTAACATGTAACCTGATAATCTGGTATCTTTACCTATTAATACTCGAGACCTTTTTGTTCCTGCTCTTCCATAAAAATATGCACCGGCAGCCATAGCTAAATTTACAGCCATTAAAGCGGTAACCTTATCTTTATTCACTGTACCTCTGATACCATCAGTACCAAATAATCTTTGCTTACTACTAAAAGTTGTTTGAACCATTTCTTACCTATAAATTAAGCGCTTTTTGACATATCAAAGCCTGATTTGTTTCAAACACATCGTGAGTTCTTAGTATTTGAACGCCGCTCATGTAAGCATGAATACCAAAAGCTAGAGAGCCACTCAACCTTTTACTTGGTTTTATTGTTTTTTTATTTTTCTCACGTAATTTATAATTATCAATTGTAAGCTCTTCAATAAGTGATTTTCTACTTGTTCCAATCAAAATTGGAACTCCTAAGCCATGAAAAAGGGGCAAATATTTGAGAATTTTCAAATTATCAGATAAAGTTTTGCCAAAACCAATTCCTGGGTCAATAACAATATTTGATGTTTTGACACCAGCCTTAACCAAATCAGCAATTTTTCTTGAAAAAAATTTATATATATCAATAGGAGCAAAATTATATTTAGGATTTATTTGCATATTTCTGGGTTCTTTTTGCATATGCATAATTATTATGGGTGAGTCTATTTTTGAAATAAATTCAATTTTATTTTTCTCCTTAAATGCTGTAATGTCGTTAAATATATCTATGCCAATTTTGTGACAAATTTTCATTGTTGATAAATTTCTTGAATCTAATGATATTAAAGAATTTGTTTTACAGTTTTTAAGTTGTTGTATTGCTCCAACTACTCTATTTTTTTCTTCTGCTACAGAAATTTTTTCAGCACCTGGTCTACTTGACTCTCCACCAATATCAATAATAGATGCTCCATTGTTAATCATTTCATTAAACTTCTTATTCAATTTGTTGATATTGTTAATCTGGCTTTTCTTGTAAAAACTATCTGGTGTTAAGTTCATTACACCCATTATATGTGGTTTTGACATATCTAGTTTTGCAAAAGGGAATCTTCTGTTGACTAGCTTTTCTATTTGAAATTCAGCTTTACTTAAACAAGTCTTGTTATGTGACTTAGCAATATTAAGTAACTCGTGGATAGGCATTTGTACTTCAATGTAATAATTATCTTTTTTTTGAATAACTCTAAAACTATTAAAATGCCTCCATCCTCTAGCTAATCTCGAGCCGCCTATCATTTCAGAAGACGAACCTAAAATTGGACTAAGAAATGTTTCAACTGATTTGCAGTACGGTGGGGCTAATAAATATCTAGTTTTTTTTACAAAGACCATACATTAACCTATGTAATGACTAAATTTTATTAATTATCTATTTCATTAGTCACAATTGTTTGCTTAGCAGTTGTAGAAGGTATACCAGCTCTTCTCTTTGGTTTTTTAGCCCTAGGAGCTTCATCCTTATCATTAGATTTTTTAATCGAGATGTCTAAACCTTTACACAAATCCTTAATTTGATCTCCATCTAATGTCTCATACTCAAGTAAGGCTTCAGCTACTCTTTTAAGTTGCTTAGAATATTTTTTAAGCATTTTCTGTGCATCCAAGTAAACACTATCTGCAATACTTCTAATTTCGTCATCAACAATTGAAGCTGTGTTGTCTGAGACATTCTTTTGCTGAGAGACAGATCTACCAAGAAAGACTTCTTGCTCATTGGCTTCATATGCTAAGAAACCAAGCTTTTCTGATAACCCCCACTCAGTTACCATCCTTCTAGCTATATCAGTTACCATTCTAATATCTGAACTTGCTCCAGTGGTTACCTTATCTTTACCAAAAATCATTTCTTCAGCAATTCTTCCACCACAAGCAACTCTTAGATCTGCGTAGAGTTTATCTTTGGCCATTGAAACTCTATCACCCTCAGGTAATCTCATAACCATACCAAGGGCTCTGCCTCTTGGTATAATGGTAGCCTTATGAATTGGGTCACTAGCAGGTGAATAAGCTGCTACAACTGCATGGCCAGCTTCATGATATGCTGTGAGTTTTCTTTCTTCATCGGTCATTACCATTGACCTTCTCTCTGATCCCATCATTACTTTATCTTTAGCTTCCTCAAATTCAACCATACTCACATTATTTCTACCTTTTCTAGCAGATAATAAAGCTGCCTCATTAACCAGATTAGCCAAGTCGGCACCTGAAAACCCTGGTGTTCCTCGTGCTAATGTTTTTGGAACAACGTCTGAAGATAATGGAACCTTTTTCATGTGTACCTTGAGAATTTTTTCTCTGCCAATCATGTCAGGATTTGGCACTACAACTTGTCGATCAAATCTTCCAGGTCTTAACAAAGCAGGGTCTAAAACATCTGGCCTATTTGTTGCGGCAACTAGAATTACACCTTCATTAGTTTCAAAGCCATCCATTTCGACCAAAAGTTGGTTTAATGTTTGTTCTCTTTCGTCATTGCCTCCACCCAGACCAGCGCCTCTATGTCGACCCATAGCATCAATTTCATCGATAAAAATTATACAAGGCGAATTTTTTTTGCCTTGTTCAAACATATCTCTGACCCTAGAAGCACCAACACCAACAAACATTTCAACAAAATCTGACCCTGAAATTGTAAAAAAAGGCACTCCCGCTTCACCTGCAACTGCCTTAGCTAACAATGTTTTACCTGTTCCAGGAGGGCCTACAAGCAACACACCTTTAGGAATTTTGCCACCAAGTTTTTGAAACCTGCTTGGATCTCTCAAAAATTCTACAACCTCTTCTAACTCTGCTTTAGCTTCATCAATGCCAGCAACATCTCTAAATGTAACTTTATCCCTGTGTTCTGTAAGAAGTTTAGCTTTAGATTTACCAAAACCCATTGCACCTTTAGCACCACCTTGCATTTGCTTCATAAAAAAGATCCAAACACCTATAAACAATAGCATTGGAAACCATGATATTAAAACAGAGAGGATACCAGGCATGCTGCTCTCATCAGGTTCTGAAGTAACTTTTATTCCTTTTTCAGATAATTTATTTGCTAATCCTTCTTCTTTAGGTATGAATGAATAAAACGGAACTCCACTACTTGATGCCCCAAAAATTTTATCTCCTTGAATACTTACTTCTCTTACTTCTCCAGCATTAACTCGAGCTAAAAAATCAGAGTAAGCAATTACATCGCCTGAGTTTTTTGTTGAACCACCTTGAAATACATTAAAAATTGCAATTAAGACGAGAGATATTATTACCCAAACTGCTATGTTTTTACCAAAATTATTCATTATTTTCCTTTTTAAATAAAATACCGTTAAACCAAGATTCTATCAATGAGGTAGAGATTGAAACGTTCATTTTTATGACTATCATTGAAATTAGAATTTTGATTAATGATACTTAAATGGGGTTTAAGTGTCTTACCTTCAAGTGTTTGTAAATAAGGAATCGTATTATTTATTTGATTAATATACTTATAAAATGGATTTTTATAAGTAATTGAGGATAAATTAGAATTATTACTCTTAATGAGTTTCCCAGAAATTGTACTAAATACTAAAAACCTTCCATCAAAAATATAACACGTATTTTTTTTTATATTGATGTCAAAACTTAAGTTTCTATTTTCTCTAAAAAAATACAAGTAACCATTAGACAGGGCTATACAGACATTTCCAAGGCACTTCTTATGAAATTGTTTTTTATTAATTATAGATGATATAAGTTCAAATGTTTTTTTTCTTTTTGGAGGATATTCCTTCCCTCCAACTGTTTGAATAATTTTCCCAATAATTCTTATAGAAAAAAATTGAGAATTATTTAAAAAATTTTTCAAAACTTCAAATTTTATCCTTACAGCACCACCTTTATAAATTAAAATATTTTTTTTCCCCCATTTATTAAAAATAAAAATAATTTTTTTCAATAAATTACTATTTAGATTGCTAAAGTAATTAATATCATCGGAAATATTAGGCCACACATTTTTTTCTATTAATTTTAAAAATATTCTAGTCTTCACCCTCTCATATTTTATATCACAATTTGAGTTATCCTTAAAATATGTAATATTATTATTGATGACATATTTTTTTATTTGTTTTTTTTTAAAAAAAATGAGAGGTCTTAAGATAACAACACCATTCCAATTAATAATTTCACTCATTCCTGAAAGACCGTCAATAGCTGAGTCTTTTAGCAAACGCATGAATATGGTCTCTACTTGGTCATCAAAGTGGTGAGCTAAGATTAAATTTGCTGCTAAGTCTGTGCTTATTTGGAATAAAATATCCCTTCTTTGTTTTCTGGCCCAATTTTGGATATTTCCATTAGGTTTACATTCTTTAATTTTTTTTATTTGTGCATTAAAACCAAGAATTTGAGATATTTTTTTAACTTTTAATGCTTCTCTACTAGAGACACTTCTAAGGCCATGATCAATAATTATTGGTATCAAATTTATCTTAAACTGTTTATTGGTTTCTATAAAATTCTTTAACAAATATAATAAAGCCATTGAATCCATCCCGCCGGACAAACCAAGAATAAATTTATAATTGTTATTTTTAATTTTTTTTAATATTTCAGCAAAATAAATCTCGAAATTTGAAATCATCCACTGGTACACTGCTTCTCATTTTGTAAAATGTTAATTCTTTTTACAAATTTATCAGTAGGATTAACCATAAATTCAAGTGATTGTTTTAAGATATCACATAACTGATCCTTAGGAGCAAAATTTACTGCTGACTCGGCAATTAATAATGTAGTTTCTTGAAACCTAGCGTCATTAGGAAAAATACTATTAAACTCTGCTAAAGCAATAGCTGCTTCTTCGAATTTTTTTTGTGCAAAATATACTCTACCTAGCCAATACTGTGCATCTGCAACTTTATCACTTTCCTTGTGCACATTTAAAAATTCTTTGAAGGCCTTTTCAGCGTTTTTAAAATCGAGCTGACTTGCTAAATCGAGTGCATAGTTATAATTTTCTTCTGCATTCCCTTTTGGAAGAAAAGATTTATTTTTTTGATTGCTTTGATTTTTTACAACAATATTCTTATTATTTTTATTTTCTTTTGAATCTTCTTCTTTTATAAAACCAAGAACACCATCTGTTTTTTTATCTAAACCTGATTTTTTAATTGAAGTGTTTTTAACTTTTTCATCATTTTTTCTAACATCAGGGTTTACGATAACTTCATTATTACTATTTTCTATTGATGATAGTTCAAGATGACGTTCAACTCTCTTGAGTGCAAAATCTAAATTGTAAGACAAGTTAGTAACATTTTTAAGATTGTTTTCTAATAATATCAGTTTTTGACTAATCTTATTAATTTGATCTTCAATGATTTGCAAATTTGCATTTTGTTTATTTAAGTTGGAATTCTTTTCAATAGAGCCAATTAATTTTTTTAAATTGTCTTCAATACTAGATATTTTGTCTTGTTGTAATTTTACAATTTCTTTTAGACCATCTATATTTTGCGAAACAGCAATGTTTGACAACAATAAAAAAATTACAAATATTGTTACTTTTAATGTTTTTAACATTAATATACCTTAATTTA
>CACMYY010000011.1 GCA_902618025.1 uncultured SAR116 cluster alpha proteobacterium | reverse complement strand
ATCTATATTTTCTTGTCTCAATGCTCCAGAATATCCAATCACGGCGCCGAGTTGTTTATTATTAATTAACAAACACTGCATGCTCATCATAGCACCTTGTGAAAAACCAATTAGTATTACGTCTTTGAAAGTAAGATCTAATTTTTTTGCTTCATTTTCAATTAAATCAAGCAGATGTATTGATGCTTTAATAGCACCCCCAGGAATTTCCTCTATTGGGAACCATTGCCTTCCTTGAGGAGACATTGAGCATGCTTGTGGGGCATCAGGGGAAATAAAACTCGCATTTGGTAAAGCCATCCCAAAAGGATTGGCTAAATCAATTAAATCTTTTCCATCTGCACCATATCCATGAAGAAAAACAACTAATTTATTTGCATTTCCTCCTGCCGCTGGATTTTGTCTGTAAATTTTATTATTGTTCATGATAAACCTAAATTTAATATATTGTATGCATTATATAATCTTCAAAAAAAATTGTTACTTAAATTTTAAAAATTAAAGTATAGTACATTTTCTTTGGAGATATCGGAAATACGTTTATATGAATGAAAAAATTAATAATACAAATAAGTTAATTGATCCTTTTGGAAGAACTGTAGATTATTTGAGAGTATCAGTTACTGATAGGTGTAATTTCAGATGCACCTATTGTATGGCAGAAGATATGCAATTTCTTCCTAAAAAAGATATTTTAAGTCTTGAGGAAATTGAGGATATTTGCAGGGTCTTCATGAAACTTGGCACAAGAAAAATTAGATTAACAGGTGGTGAACCTTTAGTAAGAAAAGATGTAATGCAAGTTATAAATAATCTTGGAAAAGAGGTAGGAAGTTTCCTAGATGAATTAACAATTACAACAAACGGGAGCCAATTAGAAGAAAAAGCTGAAGAATTATATAATGCTGGCGTTAGACGAATAAACGTATCTTTAGATCATCTTAACCCAGAAAAATTTACAGAAATAACAAGGTGGGGAAATCTTGAAAAAGTTAAAAGAGGACTTCAAAAAGCTCGTGAAGTTGGCCTTAAAATTAAAATAAACACAGTTGCAATAAGTAATTTCAATCAAGATCATTTATCAGAAATATTGACATGGTGTGGAGAAGAGAATTTTGACATGACAATAATTGAAGTTATGCCAATGGGAGATATAGGTGGAAATAAAAGATACGGACAATATCTTCCTTTATCGCAAGTAAGAAAAGAACTTGAAAAAAAATTTACTCTTACGGATCTTCCAGAACAAACCAGTGGCCCTGCTAGATACGTTTCAGTAAAAGAAACTAACAACAAACTAGGTTTTATTACCCCTTTAACTCATAACTTTTGTGAAAGTTGTAACAGAGTGAGACTTACCTGCACTGGAGTTCTTTATATGTGTCTAGGTCAAGATGATAACGCTGATTTAAAAACTGTATTGAGAGAAAAAGGTTTGAATGCACTCGAAGATGCTATAAAACTTGCGATAGAAAGAAAACCAAAAGGACATGATTTTGAAATTTCACGAAAGTCCCCAAATGTATCTGTTAATAGACACATGTCTTTGACTGGGGGATAACTTTTACGTTGCTTTAATTTCTCTGGGATTTATAAAAATTATACTCAAAAACAAAATAAATATGGGTATGGATGTATAAAACATCATTTCTTCCCATCCAAGATTATTGTGTAAACTACCTGCTAAAAAAGATCCAGATGCTACAAATATAAAAATAATAAAGTCAGTCACTCCTTGTACTTTCGCTCTTTCTTCAGGTAAAGCAGATTTGGCTAAAATGTCACTTCCTCCTACATAAAGAAAATTCCATCCTAAACCACATAAAATTAATGATATCCAAAAGTATTCAATGGTTTGACCCTTAACAGCAAAACAAATTGATATTATGTATAACACAACACCGATCATCATGACTTTACGATTACCCATATAGTTTATAATTGATCCAGTAAAAAATGAGGGTGCAAACATAGCAATTACATGCCACTGAATTACGGTTGCACTTGCACTATCTCCTAACTTACAAACATTTACAATCTGTAGAGGGGTAGCAGTCATTATGAAGCTCATTAGAGAATATTCAACTGAAGCAGCTAAAATTGCTATAATGACTTTTTTACGTATTAAAATTTTGCTTAATGGCCTAATTGAATTTTTAGTTTGCTTTGGCTTTTTTATTTTAACAAATATTAAAATCCCAAAATTTAATATTTGTATCAAAGCAGCCAATAAATAGCTTGCTAAATATATATAATCTGAAAAGAAATCGAAAGAGTACCTAGAAACCTCTGGTCCTACTATTGCAGCGATAAGTCCTCCTGCTAAAACAAAGGATATGGCCTTACTTTTTAGTTTTGTTGAAACATTGTCTGCTGCAGCATAACGATAAAATTGTTGATTTGCTTATGAAAATCCTAATAAAATTGACCCAACTATAAATAAAGAAAAGACCTTACAAAAAATTGAGTAAGCTATTACTAAACATCCAATAAAAGCTGCCATTGCTCCAATCAAAAACATTGGTCTTCTTCCAATTGTTCCCATTAATAGTGAAACAGGTATTAAAGTTATTGCTATTGTAATAAACTGCAGCGACAAAGGAAGTGTTGCGTAAGATGGATCTGTTGCTAGTATAGATCCAACTAAGCCTGTATTAATCATATTAATATTTGTAGTAGTAATAGATAAGCCTTGTGAAACCGAAAGAAATAAAATATTTTTCTTTTCTTGCTCCAACTACTTGTTGTCTTTATGCGGTGATAATACTAACGTCATTAAATTATCATTCTTAACAAATAATGATGGAGAGAAGTAAATAATGGAATCTGCCCCCGGAATTAAAAACCTTATAACAGATATCCCTGGAATTCAAGTTGGTCATGCTGAAGATAATGAAATTGGTACAGGTGTAACAGTTATAACTGGTGATAAATTTTTTTCAGCTGCTGTAGATGTAAGGGGAGGAGGTCCAGGTACCAAAGAAACAGATATGTTAAGTTTAGAAAACTCTATAGGACGTGCTGATGCAATTGTACTGTCTGGTGGCTCAGCATTTGGACTAGATGCTTGTTCAGAAGTTCAAGATTTATTAAGACAAGATAATAAAGGTTATAAAGTAGGCAAAGCAATTGTTCCACTTGTTCCTGGAGCAGTGATTTTTGATCTAAATATAAATGACGAGCCGCATGTAAATATTATTGGTAAACATTCTCCTTGGAGAAAACTTGCCCATAAAGCTTACAAATCAGCAAATACAGATTTTCTTTTAGGCTCTTTCGGAGCTGGATGTGGAGCTACTACTGCCACACTTAAAGGAGGTCAGGGTTCATCCTCTTGGTCACAAATTTTTTCCAATGGCAAAAAATACACAGTTGGAGCAATAATGATTAATAATGCAGTAGGAAATCCACTACTTAACGAAGGCCCCCACTTTTTGTCAGCTCACTTAGAATTTGGAAATGAATTTGGTGGATATGGAACATCAAATGATATATACGACAATATTTTAAGAGCTAAAAGGTTACCACCAACAATTGGTAAGAAAGAAATATTTGATAATATTTCAAGTAATACAGTCATAGGTGTAGTGGCTACAGACGCACCATTAACTCGTTCAAATCTAAAAAGATTGGCTATAATGGCACATGACGGTATTGCAAGATCAATAAGCCCTGCTCATACACCCATGGACGGAGACACAATCTTTTCAATAACAACATGTCAAGATATCAAAGAACAAGTACTAGAAAACGTTGATATATTAGCATTAGGTTCTAGAGCAAGCGATTGCGTTGCTAGAGCTTGCAATAGAGCAATTTATGATGCAGAAGAAGTTGGAAATTCCAAACCTGGATGGAAAAAGTTTTTTCAATCCAAATAATTTTGAATTAAGTTTTTAAGTTTAAGGCCTCAGCTTTCTTTTTCAAACGTAAGTAAAAAATTGAAGCAAAAGGAATACTTACTAAATAAACTAACACTAAAATAATAAAACCCTTAATAGGATTACTTATAATTGCATTACTAAGTATCGCTAAAATTATTAATAAAGGTATTACTAAAGATTTTGGTATCTGGAAAACCTTCCCAGAAAAAGTGGGTAAATTACTTACCATTGCAATTGATATAAAACCAATCCAAAGTGTAATTATTTCAAATGATTTTAAATTATATGACATTAAAAACTCTTCAATAGCAATAGGAAACAACATTAAAAAAGCTCCTGCAGGAGTAGGGACACCAGTAAAATAGTTTTTAGCATAATTGGGTCTTTCAGATAATTCTGAATTGAACCTAGCTAATCTTAATCCAGAACAAATTACATATAAAACTATTATAATCCAAAAAAAATTACCTTGAGGTTTATCCATCCATAAATATATAGAAAATGCTGGTACTGCTCCAAAAACAACAAAATCTGAAAGAGAGTCAAGATGCATTCCGAATTCACTTGTTGATTTTAATAGCCTGGCTACTCTTCCGTCTAACATGTCAAAAACAGAAGCAATTATTATCATTATTATTACATTGTCCCAATTATTAAAAATTGCCTGATACATTGCCTGCAAACCAAAAATTAAAGCGCATATTGTTAGAAAATTGGGTAGCATCCAAACCACAGAAAAACGTCTTGGTCTTGATTGTAATGCTTTTTTGGCAAGTTTGATGCCTTTACTTTTCATCTAATTTTTCCCTAACAGGTTTAGCGTTTTTACTAAAATCACCAATTATTGTTTCACCTGCTATCATTTTTTGCCCTTTAAGTATCATTACAGCAACATCAGGGGGAAAATAAATATCAACTCTACTACCAAATCTAATTAGACCAAACACCTCTCCAGCTTTTAGTGAATTACCGATATCAATATCACAAATAATTCTTCTAGCAACTAAACCTGCAATTTGAACAAATGCTATCTTTTTTCCATTTTCTGCATCCATATTAAGAATAAGTCTTTCATTTTTTTCTGATGCTTTGTCGAGACTAGCATTAAAAAAAGAACCTGGAACATATTTTTTATATGTAATTTGACCCATCATTGGCGATCTATTCACATGAACATCAAAAACATTCATAAAAATACTTACTCTTATCCATTTTTCTTTTGAAAGTCCTATTTCTTCGTTAGGAGTTATTTCTAAAATATCTATAACTTTTCCATCAGCTGGAGAAATTATTAGGTTATTAGTATTTGAACCTGATAATGTTGGTGTAATTCTTGGAGGATTTCTAAAAAAATATACACACCAAAGTGTTAATATAGTTCCAAAAAAATATAATGGACTCCATAACCAACCAATAATAAATGTTAGTATAAAAAACAAGGCTATAAATGGTATACCTGCAGGATGTATTGGAGTTAAAATTGACTTTTTTATAGAATCAATAATATTCATATTTTTTACCTATAGAATTTTACTATGAAAATATTATATTTAATTTATAGCATCAAATAAAAAAAATGATAATATATACAAACTTAATCTTTTGTACAATAAAGATTGTTAAATAGAGAATCGGATATAAAGTTGA
Source organism: uncultured SAR116 cluster alpha proteobacterium (assembly GCA_902618025.1). Lineage (GTDB taxonomy): Bacteria > Pseudomonadota > Alphaproteobacteria > Puniceispirillales > Marisalimonadaceae > Marisalimonas. The sequence goes on along the minus strand of CACMYY010000011.1, from coordinate 35,905 downwards.
GCAAAATTAAAGAAAAAAAACTTAATTCAATAAAGTTAGAAATGGAAGAAATTAAGAAATATGTAACATCTAGTGACACCTTAGATAATACTAAACAAGATGATACAATTTTTTCTAACAATAATTTAGATGATACGTTGATATTAACTAATATAGTTAAAGAGGAAAATAAAATAACTAATTACAGAGACTTAGAAGAAATTAAAAAAGAATTAAAAGAATTAAAACATGCAATAATAGACAATAATAAAATTCTAAAAGAAATATTATTAAAAACTAATTAAAATTGTGATATAAAAATTCTTATTTTTTATTAATTTAGTTAAACAAATTTATAATAGTGATTTTAGAGAATTAAAAAAAATGTTTCTTTTTTGGTTCTGTGATATATATTGTGTTAGTTATTAAGTCAGTGGAGGTTTAAATGCGTTTTATTAGAAACAATCTCTTAATATTAACACTCAGTGTTATATTAGGAATTGCGACGCTTAATTCCAAAAATGTTTTAGCAGGTGGTGATCCTTCAATAAAGGATAGTAAAGTTAAAAAACAAAAAAGCAACATCGTACAACATGACCATAACAAACTCTATGTTGACAAACAAAAAAAATTACCTTCCACAGATAAGAAAAATATATCTAAAAATGCTTCCACGTCTAAGAATAAAAATATTTCAAGTGAAGATGAAAATGTAGAAACAGCTGGCTTTGCAGCTATTGAAGACGTACCTCTAATTATTGATCTTTCTTCAGTAACAGATTCTGATGGGATGGGATCGGTAAGTGTACAGTGGCAAATTTCATCTGATAATAAAAAATGGACTAATATTAGTGGGGCAACTAACCAATCTTTTACTCCAAGAGAAATTCATGTTGGGAGTAGATTACGGGTAGCAATCTCTTATGTTGATGGTCAGGGAAATTTAGAACCATTGACAAGCCCACCATCCACCCCTGTAAGAAATGTAAATGACAAGCCAACAGGTTCCGCTCGTCTAATCGGGTCAGCCGTTGAAGACAGTGCTCTTGTAGTTGATACATCAAGTATTGCTGACGAAGATGGTATAGGTGGTTTTGATATAACCTGGCAAAGATCATCTTCTAAATCTTCATGGGAAGCATACCCTACTGCTCAAAATGAGGTTTTAAGATTAACACAAAATCAAGTTGGGTATTCCTACAGAGCAGTTGTATCTTATATTGATTCTCATGGCACAAGAGAAGTTCTTTATACAAGTCCATCTGAAACAATAGATAATTTAGATGATCCTGTACAAGGTGAAGTTACTATTATTGGTGAACCTAAAGAAGGCATTACACTTAGAGCATTATCAGATTCTCTGTCAGACGAAGATGGAATTGCCTCAATATCTATTAGTTGGGAAACTTCAAAGGATGGTAGAAATTGGATGGGTCTGAATAGCTTGAGTGGTCCTATTCTTCCTTTAAATCAATCTTTAGTTGGATCTCAAATAAGAGCAAGAGTTGCTGTTGTTGATAACTTTGGTATAGAAACTAACTTATATAGTCAAGCTACTAGAACAGTTGAAAACGTTAATAATAAACCTTCTGGCAGAATTGTTATAAGAAGAGTTGGTCAATAATTATTTTTTGTGGAGTATAATTAATGATGCATAAACCTGGTGCGAATAACTCACCGTGTAAAGTAATTGATTTTCAAAACTATAAAAATAAAAAAATAAAATTGGTTTCATCAACTATAGCAGCAATTATAGCAATTAATATTGATCATCCGTCAGATACAAAGCCTGAAGATTTTTTTGTCAACAAACTTGAAGATATTGATGATTTCGAAATACTTGCTTTTGAAGACGCTTTAGAAAATAAAAGTAGTGGATTAACTTCTATTGAAGCTCAAAATAACGCATTAAATGATGCTTAATTAGCAAATTTAGTTTATTTTTCAACTTTATTAACAAGCTTCCAAATCTGCGGTATGAGCAAGGCAGCTAATATCAGCTTATATAAATCGCCTACAATAAACGGTTTTAAACCATTAATAATTGCAAAATTAAAACCTTTTAAAATGCTGAGTTGAAGAATTCCGCAAGTATAAATAACAATTAACCCTAACAACATTGCAAAAACAGATTTGAATAGTGATTTTCCCCATCCCCTATCTGCAAGTTCTCCAATTAATATTGAGGCAAATAAAAATCCAAACAAAAATCCTCCTGTGGGTCCTAATAAATATGGTAACCCTCCTCCATAAGCAAAAACTGGTAATCCAACCATTCCTTGAAATAAATATAAACCCACTGCAGCAACAGATATATTTCTTCCACACAACATTGCAATCAAGAGGACGGCTAATGGTTGCATGGTCATTGGAACAGGATACAAATCCACTTTAATTTTGGCAGATAATATTAATAAAAAGCTACAAATAACAACTGTCACAAAACTAGTAAATAAAGAAAAATGTTCATTAGGCTTCTTTTTTAATACAAAACTTTCTAACCAACTAACCTTAGATATTTTAGTGTTATTCATAATAAATTTCCTTTTAAATAAAGTTTTACTTACTAATTTTATATAATGTGTATATATCATAAATTAATTTTTTATAAAATTATATTTATGAGGTAATTAATTAATGAATAATGTCGATGACATTCTTACACCAACAAGTATTTGGTTAAAACAAAAAAGAAAACTTGCTCTTGCCACAGTAATTTCAACATGGGGTAGTTCGCCAAGACCTGTAGGTGGACAAATGGCTATTGACCAAAATGGTGAAATAATTGGTTCTGTTTCTGGTGGATGTATTGAAGGAGCAGTCATTTTAGAGGGTATTAACTCTATAAAAGATGGTAAAACAAGAATAAAAGATTATGGAATATCAAATGATATGGCTTGGGAAGTTGGGTTAGCATGTGGAGGTGAGCTAAAAGTACTTATTCAACCATTAGACCTAGATGATAAAATTGTATATTCAATTGTAAATAGTATAAATAAAAGAGAAATTATTAAATTAAGAATTAATTGCTTAAATGGCTCTAGAAAAATTGATAACACATTAGATAACCAGATAAGTTATTTTGATGAGAAAAAAAATGAATTCATTCATATTATTGACCCTAAACCTAGATTATTTATTGTTGGAGCAGTTCATATTGCGCAAGCATTAGTTCCATTAGCTGATGTGGCAGATTATGAGATAATATTAATTGATCCAAGAGACCATTTCGCAACAAAAGACAGGTTTCCAAATTGTAAAATAATAAGTCAATGGCCAGATGAAGCACTATCAAAGTTTCATCTTGATAAATCTTCACATTTAGTAACGCTTACACATGACCCTAAAATTGATGACTTAGCGTTAATCTATTGTTTAAAAAAGAATTTTGGATATATTGGATCATTGGGAAGTAAAAAAACTCATCACAAAAGATATAACAGATTACTTCAAATGGGGTTTAAAAAAGAAGAATTATCTAAAATTCATGGTCCAATAGGGCTGGATATCAATGCAAAAACACCCGCTGAGATAGCTACATCAATATTAGCAGAGATAATAAATTATAGACGCAAAAATCATGACAAATGAGAAAAAGGCCTATAAAATCAAAAAAATTGTACTAGCTGCAGGTGAAAGTAAACGTTTTGGAGATAAAAATAAACTTTCAGAAATAATAAATGGTAAACCTTTAATTAACCATATTTTAGATACATTATTTAAAATATTTGATCCTTCAGAATTGATAATAATAGTAGGACATGAAAAAAATATAATTAAAAATTTAATATTTAATAAAAATACAGATGTCAAAATTTTAGAAAATAAAAACTACAGAAAAGGTATTGGAACTTCAATTGCTTTGGGAATGAATAATTTAAACGCAGATATTGATGGAGTTATGATTATTCCAGCAGATATGCCATATATTAATTCTAAAGATCTTATAAACTTGGAAAAAAAATTTATAGAACTCAATTGTGTAAAAGTAGTAGCTCCTGAACATAATTATCGAATAGGTAATCCTGTTATCTTGCCAAGAAATTATTTTAAAACTTTAAAAAGTCTCAGAGATGATTTTGGTGCCAGATCACTAATAAGAAAAAAAGATATAATTACTTTTAAGACTGGATTTGGAACAATTTTTGATGTTGATACAAAAGAAGAGCTAACTAAAACAAAAGTTAATTATTAATTAAGATGCAGCTCTTGCAGCTTTTTTTCTTTCATGTTCTTTTAAAAATTTTTTTCTAATCCTAAGACTAATTGGCGTTACTTCAATTAGTTCATCATCATTTATAAATTCCAATGCAAATTCTAAAGTAACATTGATAGGCGTTGTTAATAAGACAGCGTCGTCATTTCCAGAAGCCCTTATATTTGTAAGTTGTTTACCTTTGAGAGGATTTACAACAAGATCATTATTTCTACTGTGAATACCAATTATCATACCCTCATAAACTTCAACACCATTTTTAATTATCATTTTTCCTCTATCTTGAAGGTTAAATAATGCATATGGAAGAGCTTTACCTTGGCCAATTGAAATTAGGGCTCCATTTCTTCTACCAGTCTGTAATCCTTCCATAACAGGACTATACTTATCAAATGTATGATACATTAGACCTGATCCAGAGGTTAATGTTAAAAATTCTGTCCTAAAACCTATTAAACCTCTACTAGCAATGCTATAATCTATACGAACTCTACCATTACTGTCTGGAACCATATCTATCAATTGAGCTTTTCTTTCACCTAGTTTTTCCATTATTTTGCCTTGATGAATTTCTTCAATATCAATGGTTAAGTTTTCAAAAGGTTCATTTTTCACATTGTCTATGATTTTTGTAATTACCTCAGGAGATGACACGCCCATTTCGAAACCTTCTCTTCTCATATTCTCAATAAGAACAGATAAGTGAAGTTCACCACGACCTGAAATTCTAAATTTATCTGGATTATCTGTATCTTCAACTCTTAATGCAACATTAGTTTTTAATTCTTGATGTAACCGTTCACGAATTGACCTACTTGTAACTAATTTTCCTTCTTGACCTGCAAATGGACTATCATTTACTTGTATCATCATACTGATAGTAGGTTCATCAACGGACAATTTTTTTAATGCTTCAAACTTTCCAACTTCACAAATTGTATCAGAAATTTTTAGCTCTCCAAGGCCACTTATTGCTACAATATCTCCTGCATTAGCCTCATCAACTTCTACCTTTTCTAAACCATGAAAATTCATTATTTGTAAAACTTTACCTTGACGAACATTTCCATTTTCATCGCCAATAGAGACGTTATGACCCCTTTTTAAATGTCCTCTTCTTATTCTTCCTGTTCCTATCAAACCAACATAACTAGAATAACTTAAAGCTGATATTTGCATTTGAAGATTACTATTTGGATCAACATTTGGATAAGGAACTTTGTTTATGATAGTATCGAATATTGCATCCATATTATTTTTTTTGTTTATCAAATCATTAGTTGCCCATCCCTGAATTGCAGATGCATAAACTACAGGAAAATCAAGTTGTGTTTCATTAGCGCCTAATTTATCAAAAAGATCAAATGTTTGATCTAACACCCAATCTGGTCTAGCTCCATCTCTATCAACTTTGTTTATTACGACAATAGGACAGAGACCTGCTTCAAGAGCTTTTTTAGTAACAAAGCTAGTTTGCGGCATAGGACCATCAACAGCATCTACTAATAATAATACTGAATCTACCATAGATAAAACTCTTTCAACTTCACCACCAAAATCTGCATGACCTGGAGTGTCTACAATATTAATTCTCCATTCTTTCCATCTCAATCCTGTATTTTTTGATAAAATCGTTATGCCACGTTCTTTTTCTAAATCATTAGAATCCATTACTCTTTCAACTAATTCTGAATGAGCAGCAAATGTACCAGATTGTTGTAACAATGTATCAACTAAAGTTGTTTTACCATGATCAACATGAGCAACTATGGCTATATTTCTGATTAATTTTATTTTCTCTTCCGCTGACATAATATTTTTCATTTTACTTCTTTAATTTTGTTAAGATTTAACATAACGGTGCTTATATAGCTTTTTATTAAGTCTTTTGTCACTAAATAAAAATAAAGAGTTATAATTTAGTTAGAATTAAATAAATTCTTCATGTGTATTTTTAGATATTGGTTTTACTTTTTCGAATTTTAACGCTAAAGCAAGCAAAGGTGGAACCATAAGTAAAGTTAAAATAGCAGAGGTGGATAATCCTCCAAAGACAACAGTACCAATACCACGATATAATTCTGAACCAGAACCAGGGAAAATTACAAGTGGAATTAAACCAAACAAACTTGTCAAAGTTGACATAAAAATTGGTCTTATTCTATTTCTAGTTGCTTCTGTGATAGCTTCTGAAATTTTCATACTTTCATATCTAATATGCCAAAGAGTTTGCTCCACCATTAAGATAGAATTATTTACAACAATTCCACTCAAGATTATAAAACCTAACATAGTCAGCATATCAAGTGATTGAGCAGTAAATTGATTTAAAACAACTAGTCCCATAACACCTCCTGCACCTGCTATTGGAACAGTTATTACAATTACAAAAGGTAGGATAAATGATCTCATTAAGACTGTAAGCAATAAGAAAATAACAAAAAGAGCAATTACTACGTTATTTTTCATTGCAATCCATGTCCGCTCTAATTCACTTGCTGCACCAGATAAGTTAATTGAAATACCACTAGGCACATCTTTTATTAGAGGTTCAATTACTAAATTCTGCAATTTTAAGACTGCATCTTCTAATGAAATACTTTCATGTGGACGTAGTTGTAATGTAATTACTCTTCTGCCTGACAACCTTTTTATTTGTTCAGGAACACCAATCAAGTCAATCTCAGCAACTTGTGACAATCTTACTAATTCTCCTGTTTTAAGTATCAATGGTAAATTTTTTAAGTCATCTATTTTGTTGGTATTGGCTTTATTTGAAGTTAGAACTAGCTCAATCAATCTTCCTTCAAACGGTATCTCTAATATTTGTATTCCATCATTATAAACATCCAAAGATTGTGCTAAATCTCTCGCTGTCATTCCAATGTCAGCTAATCTCTCAGGAATAGGTTTTATGATAACTTGAGGCGATCCAGTTCCCATTTGAGGAACTGATCTAACTTGATGTCCATTTTTAGGAGGAAATTCACTCTTAACAATTCTAAAAATTTTTTGTGCTGTTGGTTGTATTAAGTCCAGTGAAGGTCCTGTAATTTCAATTTTTATTACTCTAGATCCACCTACCGATCTTCCAAATAATGAAGCTTGCTGAGCAAATGCTCTAGCACCTGGTTGTGATCTTATCGGTGTTGTAAGTACTGGTAAAATCTCTTTTACTCTTTCAGGATTTTCAGTAGCTGCTCCTGCAAATGCTCCACCTGAGTAAGCTACAAAGAAGAAACGTGAGATCTTTGGCTTTCCATAAGGACCATCACTTTCAGCCTCCCAAAGTGGTTTTGCGGCTATCTCCATCGCTCTAGATATTTCAACAGTCGATTCTTTATTATACCCTGGAGGTACAATTATGCGAGCAAATACAAAATTTCTATTCCCATCAGGCAAATAATCAAGTGGAGGTAGAAAAGACACTATTATTAAGCCAGCGGTAATTATCAAACAAAAAACAACAGTTAAACCAGATTTCAAAGAACTAGTTGTCCAAGAAGCATATGTTTGTATTAATTTTGCTAACTTACTTGCAAAATTATCAAAAAATTTAATAGAAAACCATTTGTCTTCTTTTTCTTTTGAACTCTCAAGTATTCTAGAAGCTACAGATGGTATTAATGTTATTGAAATTATAACTGAGATTAATACAGATACTGAAATTGCTATGCCTATATCTCTAAATAATTGTCCTACTGGCAAATCTAGTAATAAAATTGGAATGAAAACAACAACAGTAGTTAGTGCAGAACCTAGTATAGGAGCCCAAACTTGTTTTGAGCCCCTGTATGAAGCCATGGCAGCAGACATGCCTGACTGTTTTAATCTATATATATTCTCTTGACTGACAATTGAAGCATCAACTACCATTCCAACAGCAAAGGCTAGTCCAGCCAACGATATAACATTCACCGAAAGACCCAACCAAGAAATTGCTACAAATGTACCAATAACAGAAACTGGTATTGCCAACATAATTATAGATGTAGGTCTGATGCTCCTTAAAAAAAGCATTAATATACATATTGCAAGAATTCCACCAATAATGATGTTTTGTTGAACTAATTTAATGGCAGCATTAATATAAACTGTTTCATCATAAACATTATTCAAAACAAGACCATTTTCAGCAAGAATACCATTGTTTAATTTTTCAATTTCTATCTTTAAACTTTTGATAATTTCTACAACGTTTGAATCAGGTTCTCTTATTACTGCAAAAGTAATTGCATCCTGTCCGTTTAATCTTCTAAAGCTAGTAGATTTTTTGTAAGACATATAAATTTTTGCTACATCTTCTAACTTAACATTTACCGGGATACCATCTAAACCCGTTTCAGATCTCAAAATTATATTTCTAGCAGTTTTAGGTGTATATGAAATAGCTTCAGTTCGAAGAGAATAAGTTCTTTTTCCCTCAATAATTTCTCCTGCTGTGACTTGTGCTGAACTAGCTCTCAGTGCCTCCAGTACAGCTGGTATTGAAATTGAATATTCAGCTAATTTATTTATATCTAATGCTACTTTTAATTCTTTTTTTTGCCCTCCTCGGAATGTTATTTCTGAAACACCTTCTATTCGTGATAATTTTTCTATAATTTCATATTCTACAAAATCTCCCAAACTACCTAGATCCTGTACTTTAGATCCAGGTAATTTAATCATAGCCAATCTTGAAATTGGGCTATCATCTGAATTAGATGTACGAACAGTTGGCCGTTTTGCATCAAAAGGTAAACCGTCAATTGAGGAAACTTTACTTAAGAGCTGCACAAGAGCAATGTCCATATCTTGACCAACAGAATATGTTAAAGTTATTCTTGCGGATCCAAAACGACTATCTGATTCAACCGTTTCAACACCAGTAAGTGAACTAACAGCTAATTCAACCCTAGTAACAACTTCCCTTTCAACATCTTTAGGAGAAGCACCTGGCCATGAAACTCTTACCTGTAAAATTGGCTTGTCTATGTCAGGTGTCATTTGAATTGGTATTTTTTGTAAAGAAACAAAACCAAAAGTAATGATAAGAAAAACCATCGCAGCAACTGCTATAGGTTGTTTAATTGCAAATTTGATTAAATTATCCATATTTTATGACTAAATCTTAGATTATTTTTTTTTTCTTTTTAATTTAATTGCTTGGTTTGGCCTTAAGTTTTCGTTCCCCTTCACCACTACGAGTTGGCCTTCCTCTAGACCTTTTAAAATCTCTATTTTGTCTCCAACTGATACTCCACTTTGAATGAATCTCTTTTTGGCCAACCCTTTGTCAAAAATATAAACAATTTGTTTATTAGTTGATGGTATTAGTGCATCTTTTGGTATAAGCAACCTTGGCTTAATGTCCCCAAAAGGTATATATAAAGAAAATCTAGTACCAGAAGCATTAATATTTTTTGGCAAATCTTCATTCAAACTTATTCTAAGTTTCCTAGTTCCAGTTCTAACATTCTCTATGTTTACAATACCTCTCACTTTCCCAGAAAATTTAGCTCTTTGACTAAAAATATCGACTGTTGAACCTATTTTAACTTCTGAAGCAATGTCAGATCTTAAATCAGTTTCTATTTCTTTAAATTGAGTATTAAGAATTGATGCTAAAATTTTACCTTTCGATGTTAATGCACCAACTTGTGCATCTATATTGACAATGTTTCCATCAATTGGTGATAAAATCTTAGAAAAACTTAACTTTTCTTTATTTTCATTAAGTAAAATTTCAAGCCTTTTAATATTATATTTTCTTTGAGCAATTTGTTGCTGATTTTCAAGAAGCAAAATATTAATGCCATCCAAGTTGTCTTGAGTAATAATATTTTGTTTTTTTAAACTATTAGCATTTTGAACTTTAGATAGCCTTAATAATAATTTTTTTTCCAAAATATCAAGTGTTTCCTTCTCATATTTCATTTCAGCAGAAATTTGCTCTATGTTTCTCAAAATATCTTTTGAAGCAAGAGTAAACAAAACATCATTTTTCTTAACATTATCTCCAATGTTAAAGTGAATTTTTAAGATTTCCTGATTAATTTTTGAAGAAATGATAGTTGGATTAACTGCTACTAATCTACCAATAGATTTAGTCTTTTCTGCTATATTAAAATATTGAACTTTGGCAACATTGACTAAAGAGGCTCTTTTGTCATTGTTCTTGAAAGATGACTGAGCAGACAAAGGAAGTGAAGTAAAAAATGATAAATTAAATAAAATGACGATCAAAATTTTCATTTTTTATATCAATGCAAAATATATTGTTAAAGTTGTGGACCTGCAGCTAAAAGTTTTCTTCCATGGTCATTATCACAAAATTTTTGAAAATTATTGACGAATAGTTGTGCTAATTCTTTAGCTTTATTTTCCCATTCAGAATTATTTTTCCATGATGATCTAGGATCTAACAAATTAGAAGGAACATTTTTAATACTTTTAGGAATTGATAAATTAAAATAAGGTATAATTTCAGTTTCTATATCTTTTAATTCATCATTTAATATTGCGTCTATAATTAATCTTGTATCCTTTAAAGAAATTCTTTCACCTTGACCATTCCATCCTGTATTTACTAAAAAAACTTGTGAATTTGATTCTTTCATTTTTTTGGACAATACATTTGAATATCGCGTTGGATGTAACATTAAAAAAGCTGCACCATAGCATGCAGAAAATGTTGGCTGCGGCTCGGTAATCCCTCTTTCTGTTCCAGCAGTTTTTGCAGTAAACCCTGATAGAAAATGATATTCAGCTTGATCATAAGTAAGTTTAGATACTGGAGGAAGAACCCCAAAAGCGTCAGCCGCTAAAAAAATTATTTTACTAGCATGTGTTCCTTTTGATACAGGCTTGACGATATTATCAATATGATATATTGGATACGACACTCTTGTGTTTTGTGTAACTGATGTATCAAAATAATCGACAATACCTTCTGGACTTACACTTACATTCTCTAGTAAAGCATCCCTTTTAATTGCTTTATAGATATCGGGTTCTTTATTCTTGTCAAGGTCTATGGTTTTTGCATAACATCCGCCCTCAAAGTTAAATACACCCTCTTCATCCCATCCGTGTTCATCATCTCCAATTAGTTGTCTTTTAGGATCAGTTGATAAAGTTGTTTTTCCAGTTCCTGAGAGACCAAAAAACAATGCAACTGAACCGTCTTCTCCCTTATTCGCTGAGCAATGCATTGATGCTATATTTTTTTGCGGTAGGATATAATTCATTACGGAAAACATACCTTTTTTCATTTCACCACCGTACCAACTTCCGCCAATAATCTGAATTTTGTTAGTTAAATTAAATGCTATGAATGTTTCAGAGTTTAAGCCTTGTTCTCTAAATTTTTTATTTACAGTTTTAGATCCATTTAAGACATGAAAATCTGGCACAAAGTTTTCAAGTTCTTTATCTGTTGGTCTAATAAACATATTTTTTACAAAATGTGCTTGCCATGCTACTTCCATTACAAATCTTACACTAAGACAAGTATCTTTGTTTGCACCACAAAATGCGTCAACAACATAAATTTTTTTGTTTGAAAGCTGTTCACTAACTGTTTTGTAGAGATGATCCCAAACAGTTTGATCTATAGGTTTATTATCATTTTTAGCAAAATCTGAGGTCCACCACAAATTATCCTCAGTTGTTTCATCTTTTAGTATATACTTATCTTTGGGGGATCTACCTGTATAAATTCCAGTCATAACATTCACAGCACCATTTTGAGTATTTTGAACTTTTTCGAAACCTTCTAATTTTTCTAAATTTTCTTCGCAATGTAAAGACTCATAGGAGGGGTTATGTATTATTTCTGAAATATCCTTTATTCCAATATTAAATAATTCTTTTCGTACTTTATCGTTCATAAAAAATCTCAAAATTAAATTATTAGTGTTGGTTAATGTTTAGTATTTTTGATGAAAATTCAAGTTAATTGTATTAAAATGATTATATAAAAAATAAAAATAAAAATATGTGTAACTGGTTTTTTGATATATATTTATATATTATTTAACTTTTTAATTTCAAGGTTAAATTTGATCATAATAAGTTAATTTAATCAAAATTTGCATAAAGTATGAAAAAAAAGATAACTATAATTGGTGGAGGATTTTCCTCTTGGGTTGCTGCAAGTGTTTTTGCCGATAATGGTTACAACATAGATATTTTTGAAGGGAAAAATGAATTTTTTGGATCACAACAAATTACTCCAAATGGTTGGGAGGCCTTATCAAAACTTATAAAATTAAAAAATATTCAAAAACAGTTTGAACCATTTTATAATATTTATATAAAAAAATTGAATTCAAAAAATGATTTAGAAATTTTATATCACTATAACTTAGTGGAAAAAAATTTTAATTATGGTTCTATTGAAAGGAAAAAATTAATAAGTTTTTTCAAAAAAAATGCACTTAAAAATAATACAATAAAAATAATTAATTCTAATGTAACACACATAGTTTCAAATAATAATTATAACGAATTAATTGATAACAAGGGACAGATTTTTAAAACTAATTTAATGCTTGGTTCTGACGGCATTGACGGAGTTAGCAAAGAGTTTGTAGTTGGAACAAATAATTGTATTCAAAAGAGAAAAATTTATAGAACAGTTTCATTTAAAGATAGTGCCTACAATTTATCAAAAACAATTTTACAAGTACTAATTCATGAAACTGGTTATTATGTTATTTATCCTACAATTATTAATAATAAAAAAGCAACAAATTATATTTTTGTTCCACAAAATAGTGAAATTGAAGTACCAATGTTAAACAACAAAATTTTGAATTATCTTATTCCAGAAGATTTAGATTGGAAAACAACATATGCTTCATTTAATAATGGAGAAAAAACTTCAATTTATAAAAATGGATTATTTTTATTTGGAGATGCTGCTTTTGCAATACCACCACATATTGCACAAGCAGGCAATCAAATATTAGAAGATGCTGTTTACATAAAAAAATTATTAAATGAAAACTATGATTTTTATGAAATAGTAAATATGTTTGTCAAAGATAGGTATTTAAAAAAAGATATGTTAGCTAAAAAATCAAAAATGGTTGGTGAGATTCTTAATGCCCAAAATATTACAAAATACTTTAGAGATTATAGCTTAAAATTAAATGGGAATAATTTATTAGACAAAATTTTGAGCCACATTTGGACAATAGAAAGTTATGAATAGAATTTTAATATATATAATTATAATTATAGGGGTATGTATGACTTCGAACGTCAGAGCAAATGTATATCAATTTATTTTTAATTCAATAGACGGAAAAGAAATTAATTTAAATGATTTCAAAGGAAAACCTATTTTCATTGTCAATACAGCTTCGCTTTGTGGCTTTACTTATCAATACAAAGATATTGAAGCTCTGCATCAAAAATATAAAAAAAGTGGACTAATTATTATTGGTATACCTTCTAATGACTTTGGAAATCAAGAACTATCGTCAAATGAGAAGGTTAAAAAATTTTGTACCATAAATTTTGACGTTTCTTTTATACTTACCGAAATAACTAATATAAAAGGTAAGAAAGGACATCCTTTTTTTAAATGGGTAGAAGAAGAAGCTGGGTTTTTAGCTTTCCCAAAATGGAATTTTTATAAATATCTAATTAATAAGGAAGGCAACTTAGTGAGATGGTATGCTAGTACAACTAGGCCGAACTCAAAAAAAGTTACAACGGATTTAGATAAAATAATACTAAAATAAAAAAAAGCCATCAAATGATGGCTTTTTTTCAGATATATTAAATAGAAATTATTCTCTGTTACCTAAGAAGGCTAATAAAAATTGAAACATTAGGATAAAATCTAAGTATAAAGTTAAAGCCCCTAAAACAGACTTTTTACCAGCTGCTTCATTATTATCACCAGATAAATACATATTTTTAATTTTTTGAGTATCATATGCCGTTAAGCCAGCAAATATAAGTACCCCAACAATAGAAATCATAAAATCTAATTGTGTAGAGGCCATAAAAATGTTGACTATCTGTGCTATTATAAGCCCAAATACACCCATCATTAGGAAAGAACCTAAACCCGAAAGAGATTTTTTAGTTGTATAACCATAAATAGACAATGCTGCAAAAGCTGCTGCTGTAACAAAGAAAGCTCTTACTACTGACGCGCCAGTATAAATGAGCAACAGCGAAGATAAAGACAGACCCATTAGACCAGCATATATGTAAAATAAGTTTCTAGCCTTTTCTGCTGAAATACTATTTAGCTTTGCTGAAATATAGAATACCATCCCCAAGGGTGCCAACATAACAACCCACTTAAGTGGACTTAAGAAAAATAATTCACCAATGGGTGTTAACGCACCATTTGATATGGCAAGAAAATTTAATCCCATAGCCATTAATCCGGTCAAAGCTAGGGCAGTTGTCATATGATTATAAACACCAAGCATATATGATCTAAGTCCCATATCAATTTGGGTAGCTTGAGCATTTGAGCTTGACATAAAGCGATTATTGTTCATGTAATTATTATCCTTTTAAATAATTAGATTTATATGAGTTAATGTAATACTTAATGTGCCCTAAAGCAATAGTTTCATAAAAATTTAAAATTTTATATATTATGAATTGGTACAAGTTTATTGATTTGTGATTTTCTTGTTTTTTCACTATTTGACTTTAACTGTCCACAAGCAGCATAAATATCTTGTCCCCTTGGCTTTCTTATTGGAGAGGCAAATCCTGCATCCATCAAAATTTTTGCAAAATTATCAATATTTTTTTGAGTTGATGTTTCATACAATGAACCGGGCCAAGGATTGAAAGGAATCAAATTTATCTTGGATGGAATACCGTTAATTAATTTTATTAAATTGATAGCGTCTTCTGGAGTATCATTTACATCTCTTAACATGACATATTCCCACGTAATTCTTCTTGAATTAGAAAGTTTAGGATAATTTCTACAAGATTTTATCAATTTTTCTAAGTTATACTTTTTGTTAATTGGAACCAATTTATTTCTCAATTCATCATTAACTGCATGAAGTGAGATAGCTAAATTAACACCTAACTCCCTTCCAGTTTTTTCTATATTTGGAATAATACCTGATGTGGATAAAGTAATTCTTCTTCTCGAAATGGCGATACCATCGTCTGACATCATAATCTTTATTGCTTTACAAACTTCGTCATAATTTAGTAATGGTTCTCCCATACCCATCATTACAATATTAGTTACTTTTCTATTATTTTTTCCTGAAGGCCAATCATTCAAGTGGTCCATGACAATCATCAACTGCCCAATAATTTCACCTGATGTAAGATTTCTTACTAGAGCTTGTGTTCCAGTATGACAAAATGAACAATTGAGGGTGCAACCCACTTGGCTAGACAAACAAACTGTTCCTCGGTCATCCTGAGGTATGTATACAGTCTCAACTTCAGAATTATCTTTTAGTTTTATCAACCACTTTATCGTACCATCAGCACTAATTTGAATTTCAGAAATTTTTAACCTCGAAATTAAAGAAATATCATTTAGCAATTTCCTAGTTGATTTTGAGATATTATTCATTTCATCAAATGATTTTAATCCAAAACAATAAATCCATCGCCAAATCTGTGAGGCTCTAAATTTTGGAAGGTCTTTATTTTTACAAAAATTTTGTAAATCGCTAAAACTAAAATCTACTAGATCCTGTTTAAACATAATAAATATCTCATAAAATTTTTTTGGCTTAAGAACAACTTTTGTCAATTATTCTGAGCGCTTTTGTAAAACCAGACAAAGAATAAGTATCAATAATTTGATTTCCTGGGGTTGATGTGCCAGTAATAGTTAATTTTTTACCCCTTCTCATTGATTGAACCAACAACCTATCAATCTTAGAACTTTCCGACCATGCTCTGTCATCAACTGGAAATAATTTTGTTTTGTTACCATCAACATTAAAAATAACATCTTTATTTTTCTTAAAATTAAAACCTGCCTTTACAGAAACTTCGTGATTTGTCCCATTTTTAATATTTGTAACAAAAACATATGGTTTACCTCTGTTTTTTTTATTAAATTTACCTTCAGTTTTTAGTGGCACAGAGGTTATAAAACAGGTTTTTGTTTTATCTAAATTAGTAGAATAAGCTTTCCAATATTTTTCTTCACCAAGAAATTTAGTTTCACTTAAAGCTTGAACTGTAAAGAAAAATGAAACAACCATATAAATTAAAATTTTAAAAAATGTGTAAATTATCATCTCCAATTTCTTTATTACAGTTACCAATATTGCAAATTTGTAACCACAATTGTATTATTTCTAAAGTAATAAATAATAAATTTTTGTAAATTTATGCATATAACATACAATATTTGTGAATAGTGACAACCTTTTAATAAAGAAGTTTGTCTTAGATAATAATCTCACAAAAATTTGTTTAACATAATTACAAAATTTTAATTTGAAGCTATAAATAAGTACGTAATTATTATTAAATTTGAAAATCAAGGAAAAAGAATGCTAAATGAAAATTCCAAAATTAAAAAAATAGTTTTAGCTTATTCTGGCGGTCTTGACACTTCTGTAATTTTGAAATGGTTAAAAGACAATTACCAATGTGAAGTAGTAACTTTTACAGCTGACATCGGTCAGGGTGAAGAGGTAGACCCAGCAAGAAAAAAAGCAGAGCTATTAGGTGTTAAGGAAATTTTCATTGATGATTTAAAAGAAGAATTTGTAAAAGATTTTGTTTTTCCAATGTTTAGGGCAAATGCGTTATATGAAGGTATATATCTACTTGGTACTTCTATAGCCAGACCTCTTATTGCCAAAAGACAAATAGAAATTGCTCAATTAACAGGTTCTGACGCAGTTGCACATGGAGCAACTGGAAAAGGTAATGATCAGGTAAGATTTGAATTAGGTTATTATAGTTTGCAACCAAACATAAAGGTAATTTCACCCTGGAGGGAATGGAATCTTTCAAGTAGGACAAGCCTGATTAAATATGCTGAAAAAAATCAGATAAAAGTACCTAAAGACAAAAGAGGTGAAGCACCTTTCAGCGTTGATGCGAACTTATTACATATTTCAGCTGAAGGAAAAATTTTGGAAGATCCATGGATAGAGCCAGAAGAATTTGTCTATTCCAGAACTAAATCACCTTTTGAAGCACCAAATAAACCAACTGAAATAATTTTGGAGTTTCTTCATGGTGACCCAGTAATGCTAAATGGTAAAGAACTGTCTCCAGCTTCAATGCTTCATGAGTTAAATGTTTTAGGAGGAGAAAATGCAATTGGAAGGATAGATTTAGTTGAAAACAGATTTGTTGGGATGAAATCTAGAGGTGTTTATGAAACTCCTGGTGGTACAATTCTTTACTACATGAGACGAGCAATAGAATCTATAACATTAGATCGAGGAGCTGCTCATTTAAAGGATGAATTGATGCCAAAATACGCTTCATTAATTTACAATGGTTTCTGGTTTTCACCTGAAAGAGAAATGCTACAATCAGCAATTGACAAAAGTCAAAAGAATGTATCTGGGACTGTAAGAGCAAAACTTTATAAAGGTAATGTAATAATTACTGGAAGAAAATCTCCTTTTTCTCTGTACAATGAAAATTTAGTAACTTTTGAAGAAAGCACAGCAGATTATAATCATTCGGATGCAGAGGGTTTTATTAAATTAAATGCACTCAGATTAAGAGTTAAAAAAATGGTTGATAATTCGAAATAAGAAAATTTATCTAATACAAACTGGGCCTATTGTACCATCCGCAGAAACTTGTTTTAATATAATCTTTCCATTTTGAGTTAATGCATATGTATTTTTTAGTTTTCCAGTTGAGCAATTTACAGGTTTAACAAAGTTGTATTTTGCTGGTCCAGATTTAGATGCCTCTATCAAATAATCTTTAATGTGAGGTTCTTCTAATGCAAGTATTGAATAAATTGTTATAAAAAAAATCATGTTTTTTCTCCTTATAATATTATAACTTATTTCAATATTAAATGGCTACAGTATGACAAAATAAGACGATTTTTTGGCAATTTGATTTATTTAGGAGATAGAAGTGAAAGAAAAAATTTTTAACATACCAAACAATATGCAAGCTATAGAAATAAAGGAATTTGGAAAAGCAGAAAATTTAAAACTTTGTGTTAGGCCAACTCCTCAAATTTCAGACAATCAAGTTTTAATCAAGGTATTATTTGCAGGAATCAATAGACCAGATATTTTACAAAGGGAAGGAAACTATAAGGTTCCTCAAGGTGCTTCAGACTTACCTGGATTAGAGGTTTCTGGTATAATTGTAGATAAAAAAGCTTCAAACTTAAAATTTAATATTGGCGATAAAGTTTGTGCTCTTTGTCATGGTGGTGGATATGCTGAATATGTTGCAGTAGACGAGGGTCATTGCATGCCATTACCTAAGTGCTATTCAATGGCAGAGGCAGCATGTATACCAGAGACCTTTGTAACAGTTTGGAGCAATTTATTTATGAGAGGAAAATTGCAAAAGAAAGAGAAAGTACTAATTCACGGCGGTGCAAGTGGTATCGGTACAACCGCAATTCAATTATCCAAACACTTTGGTGCAGAAGTCTATGCAACAGCAGGAAGTAATGAAAAATGTCAGGCTGTGGAAAAAATTGGAGCTGTAAAATGCTTTAACTATAAAACAAAAAAATTTGAAAATGAAATAAATCAACTAACTAACAAACAAGGTGTAGATGTAATTTTGGATATGGTTGCAGGACCATATATTTCGAGAAATTTAAAATGTTTAAGTACTGGTGGAAGACTCCTTATTATTGCTGTCCAGGGTGGTATTAAGGATGAAGTCAATTTTGCTAATATTATGATTAAAAGACAAACAATAACTGGATCTACATTGAGGCCTCAACCATCATCAAAAAAGACAGAATATATAAATAGTTTAGTTAAAAATGCTTGGAAATATTTAGAAAATGGTAAAATTAAACCAATAATCCAAGGAGAATTTCCGTTAAGTAATGCAAGTGAAGCACATGAAGCTTTAGA
Organism: uncultured SAR116 cluster alpha proteobacterium; assembly: GCA_902618025.1. Taxonomy (GTDB): domain Bacteria; phylum Pseudomonadota; class Alphaproteobacteria; order Puniceispirillales; family Marisalimonadaceae; genus Marisalimonas. The sequence continues at coordinate 16,669 of CACMYY010000011.1, read as the reverse complement.
AAAAGGTGATCACGTTGGAAAATTTATTATGAAAGTTTCATAAAGTTAATAACCTAATGGCTTTATAGCTTCTTGAATTTCTTTAAAAACTAGAGGATTATCTACTGTAGCAGGCATTTCCCATTCAACTTTGTCAGCTATTTTTCTTATAGTAGCTCTTAAAATTTTTCCTGATCTAGTTTTTGGAAGAGCAGAAACAACAGCTACTGATTTAAATGCAGCAACTGGCCCTATTTCATTACGAACTAAATCTACAACTTCTTTACACACATCTTCATGAGTTTTATTACATCCTTTATTCAAACATATTAGGCCTAATGGAACTTGTCCTTTTAGTCCATCGGCAACACCAACAACTGCACATTCAGCTACATCAACGTGATTGGATAAAGTTTCTTCCATTGCACCTGTTGAAAGTCTATGACCTGCAACATTTATTACATCATCAGTTCTTGACATAATGTACAAATAACCATCTTCGTCTTGATAACCTGCGTCTCCTGTTTCATAAAAACCTTCAAAAGTTGATAAATAAGCCTCTATAAATCTATCATCTGCATTCCACAAACTAGGTAAAGATCCTGGTGGCAAAGGTAATTTTATTGAAATTGCTCCTAATGTTCCTTTTGAAACCTCACTGCCATCTTCTGATAATACCCTTACATCATATCCTGGCATAGCTAAAGTTGGAGAACCAGTTTTAATTGGAAGCGATTCTATACCTAAAGGGTTTGCTGCAACAGGCCATCCAGTTTCAGTTTGCCACCAATGGTCAATTATAGGAACTTTTAATTTTCTTTCCAGCCATAGCACCGTATCAGGATCAGCTCTTTCTCCAGCAAGAAATAGAGACTGTAAGGATGTTAAATCAAATTTTTTAATAAACTTACCATTTGGGTCATCTTTCTTAACAGCTCTTAGAGCTGTTGGGGCTGTAAATAACACCTTGACCTTATACTCAGAAATAATTCTCCAAAATGTCCCAGCATCTGGTGTCCCAACTGGTTTTCCTTCAAATAAAATTGTCGTGCAACCATGAAGTAAAGGTGCATAAACGATATAAGAATGACCAACTACCCATCCAATATCCGACGCAGCCCAATAAACATCCCCTGGTTCTAAATTATAAATATTTTTCATTGACCATTTTAGAGATACCGCATGTCCTCCATTATCCCTAACAACTCCTTTCGGTTTTCCAGTTGTTCCCGATGTATATAAAATATACAAAGGGTCGTTTGCTTGAACTTCAACAGGATCTGTCAATGAAACATCTTTAACAACCTCATTCCAATCTATATCTTGGTCTGGAATAAGCTCAACATTTAAGGCTTCACGTTGATAAATTATACATTTTTTAACTTGATGACTAGCAATTTTAATTGCGTTGTCAAGTAAGGGTTTATATTCAACAATTCTATTTGGTTCATGTCCGCACGATGCAGACACTATTATTTTTGGCTTACAATCATCAATTCTTACAGCTAGTTCATTTGAAGCAAAACCACCAAATACGACAGAATGAATCGCTCCAATTCTAGAACAAGCTAACATGGCCACCAACGCTTCAGGTATCATTGGCATATAAATGATTACACGATCTCCCTTAAGAACACCTAATTTTTTAAGTGCTCCAGCAAAAATGGAAACTTGATATTTAAGTTCTGAATAGGTAATTTTCTTTTTCGTATTTGTGACAGGACTATCATACAATATTGCATCTTGTTCTCCTCTTCCATTTATAACATGTCTGTCGATAGCATTAAAACATGTGTTTAAAATTCCATCTGAATACCATCTATAAAATGGTTTGTTATCATCATTTAATATCTTTGTGGGTATTTTTTCCCAATGAATATTTTCAGATTGTTCTTTCCAAAATGTTTTTGGGTCTTTTTGCCAATTATCATATATTTTTTTGTAATTTCCCAAATTTACCTCCCCCCCAAAAAAACAATTATTTAGTTCTAGCTTTTCTAAAATTATGCATTCTCATTAATTGTTCGGCTGCTTTATTTATAGTTGTTGATGCAGCATCAGGAATAGGTGTGCCAGGTCCAAAGATAGCTGCAACACCAGCATCATATAAAAATTGATAATCTTGTGCGGGGATTACACCACCACAAACTACAAGAATATCATCAGCCTGTCTTTTTTTAAGTTCATCTATTAATTCAGGTATCAGTGTTTTATGACCCGCTGCTAGAGAAGATATACCAATGACGTGCACCCCTAAATCTATAGCAAGATCAACAGCCTCTTTGGGAGTTTGAAACAAAGTACCAATTTCGACTGAGAAACCAATATCTGTAAAAGCAGAAGCAATTACTTTTGCTCCTCTGTCATGACCATCTTGTCCAAGTTTAGCCATAAAGATTTTTGGATTTTCACCTGCAATATTTTTAAAATTAGATAGAGCAATATCCACCTTTTTAAAGTCTTCTTCATTTTGATAAGAGCTTTTGTATACATCTTTAATTATATCTTGTTTTACTCCATAACGACCATAGACTTCTTCTAAAGCATAAGACACCTCACCAACTGTTGCTCTTGCTTTAATTGCAACAATTGTCAAATCTAACAAGTTACCTTTATTTTCTCTTGCACCTTCTTTTAATTGTTGTAATGCTTTTTTTACTTCTTTTGAATTTCGAGCTTTTTTTATTTGATTTAATTTTTTAATTTGTTCTTCACGAACCGCTTTGTTATCAATATTTAGAACATCAACATTTTCATTTTGATCTGACTTGTATTTATTTACTCCTACAATCACTTGTTCTCCAGAATCAATTTTTGCTTGACGTTTTGTCGCAGAAATTTCTATTTCTGACTTTGGAAAACCATTAATTACGGCTACTGTCATACCTCCCATTTCTTCAATTTTTTCAATTAGTTCATTTGATTTGTCAATTAATTCTTTTGTCAAATTTTCAACAAAATAACTACCAGCAAGCGGATCCACTGTATCTGTAATGCCTGTTTCATGTTGCAAAATTAGTTGGGTGTTTCTGGCTATTTTAGCAGAAAATTCCGTGGGCAAACCTATTGCTTCATCAAATGAATTTGTATGCAAAGATTGCGTCCCTCCTAAAGTAGCGGCCAATGCCTCAATAGTAGTTCTAATAATATTATTATAAGGATCTTGCTCTTGTAAACTTGCCCCAGAAGTTTGGCAATGGGTTCTCAGCATTTGTGATTTTGGATTTTGGCAATTAAACAACTTTTTTGTCCATTGTGACCATAAATATCTCGCCGCTCTCAATTTAGCAGCTTCCATAAAAAAATTCATTCCTATAGCAAAGAAAAAGGATAATCTAGGTGCAAAATCATCAACCAACAACCCACTTTTTGTTGCTGCTCTTATATATTCTAATCCATCTGCAATGGTAAAAGCTAATTCTTGAACGAGAGAGGCACCTGCCTCTTGCATATGATACCCTGAAATAGATATGGAATTAAATTTTGGCATTTCTTTTGATGTAAAATTGATAATATCAGAGACAATTCTCATAGACGGTTCTGGTGGATAAATATAAGTGTTCCTAACCATGAATTCTTTAAGTATGTCATTCTGTATAGTTCCGCTAAGTTCTATTGTACTTACACCTTGTTCTTGAGCCGCAACAATATAACCCGCTAACACAGGAAGAACTGCTCCATTCATTGTCATTGATACAGACATTTTATCAAGAGGGATACCATCAAAAAGAATTTTCATATCCTCTACACTATCTATAGCAACACCAGCTTTGCCTACATCTCCATATACCCTCTCATGATCTGAATCGTAGCCCCTGTGAGTTGCTAGATCAAAAGCAACTGACAAACCTTTTTGTCCAGAGGCCAGATTTTTTTTATAAAATTTATTCGACTCTGAAGCTGTTGAAAACCCAGCATATTGCCGAATTGTCCAAGGTCTACCTGTATACATTGTGGCTTTTGGGCCTCTTAAAAATGGAGGTTCACCAGGATAGCTATCAAGATGACTAATATTTTTATTATCTACAGAAGTGTATAATGGCTTTATCTTAATTCCTTCTGGGGTGTTAATTGAGATATCATCAACATTTGGAGTTTTTAACTCATTAATAGCGTTTTTCCTCCAGTTTTCTAAATTGTCTTTTTTCCCCATACAAATCTCTTACTTTTACAATTTTAATTTTAATGAAAACTCCATAATGACTTGATCAACAGATATCGTGTCACCTTCTTTATAATTTATTTTTTTGATAGTACATTGTTTTGGAGCAACTAACGTATTCTCCATTTTCATTGCCTCTACAACACACAAGGATTGCCCTTCTTCAACAATTTGATTTTCTTTAACTAGTATTTTTATTAATTTTCCTGGCATTGGGCATATTAATATATTTGATTTATCAAAGTTTTTAATTGGTTTCATATATTTATGATAATCAGCTACGTATTTTGGAAACACGTTTGCCGAAATTGTAATTCCTCTGTATTGAAACTCTATATTAATATTTTTGTTATTTAATCTGCATTGAATAATTTGAGGGTTATTTGATGAATCTTGTGAGTTTATCTTGAATGTAACTAATTTTTTAATAAAATCTTGGTGTACTTCAATTGTAAAAAAATCATCATTCAGACCCGTTGTTATTTGATAATGCATAGGCTTAATACAAACAAAAGGCAAATTTAAATTATTTTTATTGATCATATATTTCAATTTTGAAGGATTGTGTGTGGATTGTTGATAATTAAGATAAACTTCCCACTCATCAGAAATCTGATCATATTCAAAAATTTCAAAATTTTTTGAAATTTCACAGATATGATATGCTAAAACTAAAGATCCTAAGATCCATTCCAATTTCTTGTTTGGAATTATTCCTTTAAATCCTTCTTTAAATTCCTCGTCTATAAATGCAGTGTTTATATCACCAGATTTAAATCTTTTATTTGATAAAATAGCTGAAAGAAAGGATATATTATGATCTATCCCTTCAAGTAAAAAGTTGTCTAAGGCAGATTCCATTCTTTTAATGGATAAATCACGTGTTTTGCCCCAAGAACATAATTTTGCAATCATAGGATCATAGAACATTGACACCTCATCACCTTCTCTAACTCCAGTATCATTTCTAATAATTGTGCCATCCGGATGTTGCGTTTCTTTAGGTGGATTATATTTAGTTAATCTTCCAATCGAGGGTAGAAAACTTTTATAGGGATTTTCTGCATATATTCTAGTTTCAATTGCCGAACCATTTAAAAGAACATCATTTTGGTTAATTTCTAGTTCTTTTCCATATGCTATGTTAATCATTTGCTCTACTAAATCTATCCCTGTGATTAATTCAGTAACAGGGTGTTCAACTTGAAGACGAGTATTCATCTCTAAAAAGTAAAAATTTTTATCTTTATCAACTATAAATTCAACTGTACCAGCACTACTATAATTTACTTTTTTTGACAATTGAACGGCTTGATCTCCCATCTGTTTTCTTGTCTGTTTATCTAAAAAAGGTGAAGGAGCCTCTTCAATGACCTTTTGGTTTCTTCTTTGAATAGAACATTCTCTTTCACCTAAATAAATTACATTGCCAAAATTATCTGCTAACACTTGTATTTCAATATGTCTTGGTTCTGTAATAAATTTTTCTATAAAAATACGTTTGTCGCCAAAACTTTTAAGAGCTTCACTAGAAGCTCTTTCAAAATTATCTTCTACCTGATCACTTGAAAATGCAATTCGCATACCTTTGCCACCGCCACCAGCACTAGCCTTTATCATTACCGGATAGCCTATTTCATTTGCAATCTTTATAGCTTCTTTTTTATTTTTTATTATTCCAATATGACCGGGAACAGTATTAACGTTTGCTGACTTAGCAATTTTTTTAGATTCAATCTTATCACCCATTGATGCTATCGCTGATTTTGAAGGGCCAATAAAAGTAATTCCAGCTTTACTTAAAGATTCTGGAAAACTAGAGTTTTCAGATAAAAATCCATACCCTGGATGTAAGGCATCACACTTTCTTTCTTTACACGCCTTTATTATCAAATCAGCTCTAAGATAACTCTCTGACGCTGGAGATTCTCCTAAGTAGACTGCTTCATCTGCTAAACGAACATGTTCTGCATACCTGTCAGAGTCTGAAAAAACTGCAACAGTTTTGATCTTCATTTTTTTTGCAGTTTTGATTATTCTACAAGCTATTTCTCCACGATTTGCAATTAAGATTTTTTTAAACATTATTTACTTCTATTATTATTAAAGTGGAATATTTCCAAATTTTTTATCTGGATTTTTTTGTGTCTTATTTTTTAATTTAGAAAATGCCTGTATCAACCTAAATCTGGAATTACTAGGTATAATAACATCATCTAAGAAACCCCTTTCTGCAGCTATAAATGGATTTGCAAATCTTTCCTCATATTCTAATGTTCTAGCTTCTATTTTTTCTGAGTCATTTAATTCATTTCGAAAAAGAATTTCTACTGCTCCTTTTGCTCCCATTACTGCAATTTCAGCAGTAGGCCAGGCATAGTTAGCATCCCCTCTTAAATGTTTTGAGCTCATGACATCATATGCTCCACCATATGCTTTTCTGGTAATTAGAGTAACCTTTGGTGTTGTAGCTTCTGCATATGCAAATAAAAGTTTTGCTCCATGCTTAATTATGCCACCATACTCTTGAGCAGTTCCTGGCATAAAACCTGGCACATCTACTAATGTAAGTATGGGAATATTAAAAGCGTCACAAAATCTTACAAATCTTGCTGCTTTTCTACTAGAATCATTGTCCAAACAACCTGCTAATACCATAGGTTGATTTGCTACAACCCCAATAGTTTGGCCATCTAACCTTATAAAACCAATAAGAATGTTTTTTGCAAAATTTTCTTGCAACTCAAAGAAATCATATTCATCAGCTATTGATACAATAAGTTCTTTCATATCATACGGTAAGTTTGGATTTTCAGGTATCAAAGTATCTAATGCTAAAGAAATTCTTTTTTTTGGGTCATCAGTTTTTCTTTTTATATATTTGTATTCATTACTAGATGGCAAAAAACTGAGAAATTTTCTTAATACATTTAAAGCTTCAATATCATTATTAAATGATCCGTCTGCTACTGAAGAAATTGTTGTATGAGTTTCAGCTCCACCCAGTTCTTCTGCAGTAACTTCTTCAGAGGTAACAGTTTTAACTACATCAGGGCCTGTGACAAACATATAACTTGTTTCTTTGACCATGAATGTGAAATCCGTCATAGCTGGAGAGTAAACAGCTCCTCCAGCACACGGCCCCATAATCATAGAAATTTGTGGGACTACACCAGAAGCTAGAGCATTCTGCAAAAAAACATCTGCATAACCACCTAAAGATTCTACGCCTTCTTGGATCCTTGCTCCTCCACTATCATTCAAGCCAATGATAGGTGCTTTGTTTTGTATTGCTAATTTCATTATTTTTACAATTTTTTTTGCGTGATCTGATGATAACGAACCACCAAAAACGGTAAAATCCTGAGCATAAATATAGACTAATTTGCCATTAACTCTTCCAGATCCAGTGATAACACCATCACCTGGAATAGTATTTCCATCCATTCCAAAATCTCTTATTCGATGGATAACAAACATATCAGTTTCTTCAAATGAACTATCATCTAAAAGAGTATTTATTCTTTCTCTTGCAGTAAGTTTTCCAAGTGAATGTTGTTTTTCTGTCCTTTTTATTCCACCACCAAGCCTTGCTTTTTCTCTTCTTGACTGTAATTCAGAAATTATTTCTCTACTTGATTTCTTGATAACATTTCTCCTTCAGAAGACACTAAAAAGTAATATTTAGCAAAATTTAACAAAATTAACTAGTAATAATCAATTTATGATAATTGAAAATTATTAAAATTAAATATAACTTGTTTAAGGAAATTTAGTTTGTTTTGGAGTATTCTATGGAAGAATTTTATTCAAATATCGGAAGACTTAATCATATTGCTATTGCTGTTCCTAATATAACAAAAGCCTCTGACATGTGGCAAAAGGCCCTAGGCGCTAATGTTAGCAAACCTCAAACCTTATCTGAACATGGAGTAAAAGTAGTATTTATAGAATCACCAAACACAAAAGTTGAACTTCTTGAACCGTTAAATGAGAATAGTCCAATTAGTAAGTTTCTTGTAAAAAATCCTAATGGAGGTATGCATCATATTTGTTATGAGGTTAGCGATTTAAAATCTGCCTCAAAAAAACTTAAGGAAGTAGGAGCAACAATTTTAGGTGATGGCAACCCAAAGATTGGCGCTCATGGAAACCCTGTAATATTTTTGCAACCATCAGATTTTTCAGGAACTCTCATTGAATTAGAAGAAATTAAATAATTTCTATATATTTCTCTTATAGCAAACAGAAGCTCCACATTCTCTACAAATTAAATTTAATTTTCTCCTATGTGTTTTTTGTTCCCAACAAAAATTTTTACAGTACCTTATCCATCTATAATCTGAAAATTCTAAAGTATGACACCTTTTTGCTGAGCACCCAAGCTTTTTAGCCATTTTTTTCCATACGATGTCATGACCATGCTTAGGACCGACAAGGGCATGAGCTATTTCATGAAGAATTGTATCATAAATTTCTGACTCATTTGAATTTTTAATGAAATTCCTTGAGAACGAGATTTTTTTCTCTCTAAAAAAACATGCCCCTGCCCTTACTTTTGCATGATCTAGATCTAATTTCCAATCAAATAGTCCATTTTTGTCCATTTCAGATCTAGCTAGATCCAAAAATTTTCTAAAAGACTCGAAATCTTTAGGCTGTTTATTTTTTATAGAACTATCACTTCTACTAAGATTAATCGCATTTTTTATTTTTAAAATTTCTTTTATCATTTTTTTATTTTAAGGTTTTAACTTTAGGTTATGTGAATTTGCTTGAATTAATTAACATATCATTGAAATGGAATTCTCCAAAAGAAAAACCATTTATCAAAAATCTTAATCTAAAGATAAATAATGGTAATATTTTATGTGTGTTTGGAAAAAGTGGAGTTGGAAAATCTTCTTTAATTAATGTTATAGCGGGCACTACTGAAGATAGCTTATCATTTGAAGGTGAAATAATTTTAAATGGGAAAATTTTGAATAATATTCCAATCGAAAAAAGAAAAATCGGACTTTTATTGCAAGAGGGTGCTTTATTTCCTCATTTGACTGTCGAACAAAATATATATTTTGGAATGAATAGAAAGCTGAAATCAAAAGAAAAATTATTTTTAATAAATGAAAATTTAAAAAAAGCTAATATGGAGGGCTTTCAAAATAGGTATCCGCATACTCTTTCAGGAGGTCAAAAAGCCAGAATAGCTTGCCTTAGAGCAGTAATGTCAGAACCAGAATTATTATTACTTGATGAACCTTTTTCATCTTTAGATCCTGAACACAGAAATACGTTCAGAAATTTTGTTATTAGTATGATTAAAGAAAGTAAAATTCCTTGTTTGTTAGTTACTCACGATGAAGCAGATAAAAAGATTAGTCATGAAAAACCCATAAATTTGAATTTATTTTTAAAGTAAATATTTTTTAATTTGTAATAAAACAATAATACGTTGCTTAAATAATATTATTCGTTAAGAATTAATTGTAAAAATTAAAGGTGTACAATGAATTCGTCTATTAATGCTTCAAAAATTATAATTAATAATGAAAATGATAAAATTATTTCAAAAGCTGAGGCCGAAGAAGCGGTAAAAACCCTGATAAGATATATAGGTGAAGATCCTGAAAGAGAAGGCCTAATAGAAACGCCTAAAAGAGTTATAAAATCATTCAACGAATTTTATGCAGGTTACAGTCAAGATCCTGAAATGTTTTTATCTAAAACTTTTGAAGATATCGAAGGATATAACGATATTGTTTTGTTAAAAAATATAAATTTTGAAAGTCATTGTGAACACCATATGGTTCCTATTATTGGAAGAGCTTCCATAGGATATTATCCAGACAAAAGAGTTGTTGGAATATCAAAACTAGCGAGAGTATTAAATCTCTATGCTAAAAGACTTCAAACTCAAGAAACTATGACTGCACAAATATTAAATTGTATCGATAAAACCCTACTACCTAAAGGAACCGCAGTATTTATCGATGCAGAACATCACTGCATGAGTACTAGAGGTGTTTTAAAAAATGATGTTACAATGACAACTAATCTTTTTAGTGGTTGTTTTTTAGAGGATACAAATTTACAAGATAGATTTTTGAAAATGGCAACTTAAGGAAATTTTAATTAAATAGTCTTTAATTAAGCTCACAGAATTAATCATGAAATTTTCACCGATTATTTATCTCATTGGAATGCTATTATGCATTCTTTCCATATTTATGATAATACCTGCATTTGTGGATTGGTTCTATGGTAGTCAAAACTGGCCTGCATTTGTTGGATCTTCAATGGCTACATTTTTTGTAGGATCGATACTTTTCCTTACAAACAAAGGAAGTGCAACTGAACATTTAGAATTGAGACAGGCATTTTTATTAACAAATAGTGCATGGATCTCAATTGCTTTTTTTGGATCATTACCCTTTTTACTTTCAGATAATGATATGAATTTTATTGACGCTTTTTTTGAATCAACATCTGGAATAACAACTACTGGTGCAACTGTAATTGAAAGTTTAGAAGCAAAATCTCATGGAATTTTAATTTGGCGTGCCCTTCTTCAGTGGCTTGGTGGAGTTGGTATAATTGTTATGGCTTTGGCAGTATTGCCAATGTTATCTATCGGTGGTATGCAACTCTTTAAAACTGAGTCATATGAAACTCCTGATAAAGTAGTTCCTAAGGCAGCAAGCTTTGCCGCAGGAATTAGTATTGTCTATATAACTTTAACTGTTACATGGGCATTCATGCTATGGGGTGCTGGAATGCCAGTATTTGATTCAATTGCACATGCAATGACAACTCTTGCAACTGGTGGATACTCAACAAAATCTGAATCTTTAGCTGCATTTAATTCTTCAACCATTGAAATAATTATTATTTTTGGAATGTTAGTTGGATCACTCCCTTTTGTTCATTATTTAGCTTTAACAAAAAATGGTATAAAAAATCTGATTAAAGATGATCAAGTTAAACTATTTTTAACTTTAGTTTTGTTTGTAGTTTTGATTATGTCATTGTATTTAAGTTTTAACAATTTGCCATTTATTGATGCTTTGAGACTAGCTTCTTTCAATGTAATTTCAATAATAACTGGAACTGGTTTTGGGACATCAGATTTTAATAATTGGGGTGGTTTTCCTACAACTATTTTACTTATTCTCATGTTTGTAGGGGGTTGTGCTGGATCTACAACTTGTGGTTTAAGAATGGCTAGAATACAAGTTTTAATAGCAAATGCAAAGGCCCAAGTTTCTAAACTTATAAGACCACATGCTGTGGTAGTTTCTTATTATAATCAAAAACCAATCCCAGAAAATGTGGCTGAATCTGTCATGGGTTTCTTCTTTTTATATATAATTTCTTTTGCAGTAATTGCTTGCTTGTTAGGTGGACTAGGACTTGATTTAGTTACTGCAATTTCAGGTGCTGCTTCTGCTATTGGCAATGTTGGTCCTGGATTAGGCGATATTATTGGTCCGACTGGATCATATCAATCGATTCCAGATCTTGGAAAGTTAATTCTATGTGCAGGAATGATATTAGGTCGCCTAGAAATTTTTGCAATATTAGTTATGTTCTCACCATTGTTTTGGAAGAATTAATAACAAATTTATTTAGGAAATATTCTTTCTGTTTTACAAAACTCACAGACAACTATCACATTTCCGTTCTCATCTGCAATTTCGTCTAATTCTTTTTTACTTAAATTCTCAATAGCAAACTTTATCTTTTGTTCTGAACACCTGCATTGGTCTCGGATATTTATTTCATCATATACTGTAATTTCTAGCTCATTGAATAATCTATAAAGTATTTCTTCTGAGGTAAGGTTAGTTGATAAAAATTCTTCTTTCATTATTGTTGATAAAAAATTCAGTGAATTTTGCCAAATTTCTTCATTGATTTCCTCATCAAAGCTATTTTTAACTGGCATTTTTTGCAGCATTATAAGTCCCGCAGAAAATAAGTTTTTTCTATTATTTTTTTCAACATCAAAATAATTAAAAGTCAGAAATTTTGTTTCTAACTGTTCTGAATTATTGAAGTAGAGCTCTGCTGTTTTAGACATGCTAGGTTCTTCAAGAGAAACAACACCTTGATATCTTTTACTATGTTTTCCCTGATCTAAAGTAAAAGAAATATGTCCTGAACCCATCAAAGAATTTAGTTTACTCTCTGCATTTGTAAAACATGTATTTAGACCAACGTAACCCCTAAGAAATCCATCGCTTGTTATATCAGAAAATAAAGTATTAACATCCCCAGTACCTTTTGCTTGAATAGTAAAAACACCATCATGCTTCATTCTAGATCCTAAACACGCAGTGATGGTAAGCGTGTCAGCAAATAAACTTTCAACATTTGCTGGATATTTATGGCGGTTAACTATTTCAGACACAACAGTTTGAAGTCTTACTATATTACCTCTAACTTTATTGTTACCTAATTGAAATGGAATTACGTGGTTATTTAAAGTCATTTCAGAAACAATTTTCACAAATTTTTTATTTAAGACAAAATTGCATGATTGCTTTTTGTGCATATAATCTGTTCTCAGCTTCATCAAATACAACAGATTGACTACCTTCTAGCACCTCAGAACTTACCTCCTTATTTCGGTAAGCGGGTAAACAATGCATAAATATCGCATTCTTATCTGCTAATTCCATTATTTTTTTATTTACTTGAAATGGTATGAATTGATCTTCAGGAAATGGGCTTTTGTCACCCATTGATCTCCATGTATCAGTAATAATACAGTTAGCACCCTCTGCAGCTTCTTGGGGATTATGTATAATAGAAATATTATTATTTCTTTCAAGAGCCCATGATATTGTTTTCGCATCTGGTTTTATACCCTCTGGACAAGCTATGTTTAATTCAAAATTTAGTAAACCAGAAGCCTCTATCCAGCTTTGTAAAACGTTATTACAATCACCAAACCAGGTAATTTTTTTATTTTTAAAATCTTTTAGATGTTCTTTTATAGTAATTAAATCTGCTACAACTTGGCAAGGATGACTAAAATCTGTAAGAGCATTAATCACAGGAACCTCAGATATATTTGCATACTTTATTAACTGATCATGTCCAAAGCATCTTATAATCACCATATCAGCATATCTTTCTAGAACTCTTGCGGTATCCTCAACAGTCTCTCTTTCACCCAATTGCATTTCTTTTTCATTTAAAAGATAGCTATTTCCACCTAATTGATTTATTCCTACTTCAAAAGATATTCGAGTTCTTAAAGAGGGTTTTTCAAAGATAAGAACAACATTTTTATCTTTCATAAATTGAGCACAATTATTGTTTTTCCATTTTAAAGACAATGAAATTAAATCAATAAGTTGATCTTTATTTAGATCCTTTAAATCAATAAAATTAGGCATAATATTTTAGTTTTTTTTAATTTCTTTAACAACTTCACTTAAAATTTCAAAAGCTTGGTCTATTTCTTCTATAGAAGTATTTAGTGGTGGAAGTAATCTAATAGTATTTTCTGCAGCGCCTACCAGCAACAAACCTTTTTCTCTTGAAATATTCCCAAAATCACCTGCAGCAAAATTTTCTGTTAAATGAAAGCCTCTTAACATTCCTGAGCCTTTTTTAGATAATATTACTGGAGATGCCTTATCGTCATCATTTATTAAGGCATCCATTTTATTATCAAAGTAAGTAATATTTTCTTTTAAGGTTTTGAGAAATTCATCCTCTAATAGAAGATCCAAAACAGCATTAGCAGATCTCATAGCTAAAGGATTACCTCCGAATGTACTACCATGAGTACCTGGTATCATTGCGTCACCTACTTTAGCTTTTGCCATTACAGCACCTACTGGAAACCCCCCACCAAGACCCTTTGCTAACGCTATTATGTCTGGTTCAATATTTTCTTGTTGATAAGCAAAAAGGGTCCCTGACCTGCCCATTCCAATTTGCACTTCATCTGAAATCAACAAAGATCCATTTTCATTGGCAATATCTTGCAGTAATTTAAGGTAGCCTCTAGGAGCTTTTCTGGCACCACCTTCTCCTTGAACTGGTTCTACTAAAATAGCCGCAACATGTTTACCTATTTTATTCTTTAAACTTTCAATATCTCCCCATTCAACATGTGTAAAGCCTTGGGCAGATGGTCCGAAACCTTCTCTAAATAATGGTCTATCATTTGCAGCCAACATTGCTAGAGTGCGGCCATGAAAAGCTCCAGTAGCACAAATAATTTCTGTCCTATCTTTTTCACCGTTTGCCCATGCAAACCTTCTAGCAACTTTAACAGCCCCTTCGGTCGCTTCAGCACCAGAATTACAGAAGAAGACTCTTTCTGCACATGAATTTTCTACAAGCTTTTCTGCAACTGTTTCTTGTTCTGGGATCCTGTAAAGATTAGATGTATGCCATAATTTCGAAGCCTGATCTTTTAAAGCCTCCACCAACTTTGGATGACAATGTCCAAATGCATTTACAGCAATACCACTTGCATAATCTAAATATTTTTTTCCATTTTCTGAGTATAAATAACTACCTTCACCATGCGTAAAGGCTATATCAATTCTTCCATATGTTGTCATTATAGATGGGCTTATTGTCATACTAAAACTTTCATAAATTTATAAGAATATACAATAATAATTAAAAAGAAATAAATAAGAAATTTTAAATAAAATGCTTAGCTAATTTTAGTCCTTGAGCTTGATAATTATTTGAGCTTCCAGCTTCTCCATACAAGATACTTGGTACATTTGCCATTGGCTCATAAACAAGTCTACAGACTGTCTGGTCTTGTTCTATTAAAAAAGGTACATCATGAGATCTTACCTCCAATACTGCTTTGGTTTTAGAAGCACCAAGTTCTGTCAAACCAAATCCAGGGTCAAAAAAACCAGCATAATGAGCTCTAAATTCACCAACCTTGGTATCATAGGCTCTCATCTCTGCAGCATACTTTGACGGAACAGAAACGTATTCTTTACTAGCTAATATATAGAATGCATCGGGGCTGAGTATTAGACTTCCTTGATTGTTTTTATTCTTATAATCACCACCTTGGTATAAAAGATCTTCTACAGTTATTTTTTCCCAAAATAATTCATGTCTATAATGATTTGGTTTATCGATGTCTATAAGCATAGAATGTTTTCTCGCTTTGTAGCCAATCAAACCATTTTCACCAATTAAATCTACAGATAACGGAACACCATTTTTTATTTTATCAAGAAGATTGATATTATCTTGATTTCTAACCAATCCAACATGTTCTTGCAATATTTCCATTTCTTTGTCTGAAGTAAATGACTGTCCTCTTTTTAATCTTAATTGATTAAGACGCGAACCAGTTCTTACTAAAACAGAAAATGTCCTAGGAGATATTTCTGCATATAAGGGTCCCTGATATCCAGCTGGAACTTCCTCAAATTCCATTGCACCATCAACAATTAACCTAGTGAAAACGTCTAGTCTTCCAGTAGAACTTTTTGGATTTGCAATCCCTGTTAAATTCTCAGTCAAACTTACATTTTCTAACAACTTGACGATATACACACATCCACATTCTAAAACAGCACCATCTATTAGACTAAATTCATGCATTGCAAGGTCTTTTAATCTACTAGATACCTTATTTCCCTTACCTGGAAGAAAGGAGGCGGGCACTCTCCATGCTTTTATACCTAATCTTAAATCTATAGAGGCTGGTTGGATTAGATCTTTTTCAATGCCATTTTCACTATTAATTACGTTTTTATGAATCAATTCTAAAATTTCTTGACTTGATAAAACACCAGCGATTTTTTGAATTTTATTCATTCTAGATTTCCAAAATTATTTTAACTAAGACCTAAGCCTATAACCTGTTTTTAGTATGTACCAAGCAAATATACTTAGTGCAAAGTTACAACAAAGTAAAACTGAACTTCCCAATATAGGAGATGCGTCACTTAATCCAATAAAACTAAATCTTAACCCATCAATAGCATAAAAAAATGGATTACAATAAGCTAAAATTTTTAGAGATTCAGGTAGTCTTTCAATTGAATAAAAAGTACCAGATAAAAATGCTAGTGGTTGAATAACAAAATTTGAAATTATTGATAATTGATCGAATTTTTGAGCCCATATACCAGCAAGTAGTCCAATTATGGCCAATGTGATACCTCCCTGAATTAAATACAACATCATCCAAAAAATATTTTTAGGAAAATCTATAATTCCTAAAATCCATAACAATAAAAAAGAAGCTGTAAAAACAAATAATCCTCTTGTGACGCTAGCTAAAGTATGAGCAATTAAAATTTCTATTGGCCCTAAAGGAGCCATTAATAAGTCCACAATAGATCCTTGGACTTTTGCAGTCATAAAAGCTGAAGAAGCATTTGCAAAAGAATTTTGGATAACACTCATCATAATTAATCCTGGAACCAAGAATGTTATAAACTCAACCTGATGAAATCCAGCATTTCTGTCAATCGCAATTGAAAACACAATTACAAAAAGTAAAGTAGTTACCATTGGGGC
>CACMYY010000010.1 GCA_902618025.1 uncultured SAR116 cluster alpha proteobacterium | reverse complement strand
ATTCAGCTGATATAATTTTACTTTTTAGAAAATTTTCATTTTGAGATTTTTCTGACAATTTTAATTTGGCTTTAATTTTTCCTTTGTGCATCAGCCATCCACCAATTAAATATCCAAAACCCATCATGTAATCAAAACTAATACAAGATAATATTTCAGCATCATCCCTATTTTCTAAAATAAAATCTAAAGTGTTTGATGCTAGGGTAATCATATTTGACATTTCTTGATTTTGTTCACAATCGACTTTAATTTCTTCTATAAATTCTTTTGCGGTTTTTCCATTATCTCTTAAAGTTTTTCTAAACATAAAGTCATTAGCTTGAATAGCATTTGTGCCTTCATATATTGGTAATATCCTAGCATCTCGCATGAACTGAGCAGCTCCAGTTTCTTCAATAAATCCCATGCCCCCATGAATTTGTAGTCCATTACTCGTAACTTCTTGCGCTAATTCAGTAGACCAACCTTTGATTATTGGAATTAAAAAACCTTCTTTTAATTTACATTTTTCATTACCGTTATGCGCTCTTTCCATAATTTCGGATGAAACTAGAATTAAAGCTCGCATTGCCTCTGTAAGACTGCGCATGGATAATAGTAGTCTTTTTACATCACCATGTCCTATTATTGGTGTGCCTTTTTCACGGTTAATAGGAGTTCCCTGAATTCTAGTGTTTGCGTACTCTAGCGCTTTTTGTCTGGCAGCCTCAGAAATTGCCATCCCTTGAAGTCCAACATCAAACCGTGCTCTATTCATCATAATAAACATGTACTCAATGCCTCTACCTTCTTCTCCCAGCATATAGCCTATCGCGCCTTCATTCTCTCCGTAAGACATAACTGCTGTTGGGCTTGCTTTTATACCCATCTTATGTTCGATGGATATACATTTAAGGTCATTTCTAATTGTGTGGTTGCCATTTTCATCTTTTAAAAATTTTGGAATTATAAAAGTAGAAATACCTTTAATACCTTGAGGTGCACCTTCAGTTCTTGCAAGGACCAGATGAATTATATTTTCGGACATATTATGTTCACCATAAGTGATATATATTTTTTGGCCTTTTATTCTCCAATTCTCACCATCATGTTCAGCTTTAGTTTTAATTGTAGCTAGATCTGTTCCTGACTGAGGTTCTGTTAAATTCATGGTGCCTGTCCACGCTCCAGAATTGAACTTTGGGAGATATGTTTTTTTTTCTTCTTCTGTTCCAACAAGAGTAAACGCGTCAATTAATCCTTGTGTTAATAAGCTACATAACGCAAAGGACATATTCGCTCCGTGCCAATACTCATTAATCGCAGCGCTCATTCTTGCTGGTAGTCCCATACCATCATAATTGGTATCACTTGCTACTCCAATCCAGCCTCCTTTGGCAATTTCTGAAAAGGCATTACTAAATCCCTCAGGTGTCTCAACTTCATGATCTTGTCGAAGAATAGGATTGTTCTTATCACCAAAATGATTTAGAGGAGCTAAATAATTATCCGCTAGCTTCCCAGCCTCAGAAAGAACTGCATCAATTGTAGCATCATCAAGATCCTCATGAGCAGGCAAAAGGTTTTCTAAAACAAACTTTGTATCCTCTAAAGGAGACGTGTAACTCATTTAAAACTCCGATATATTTTCATGGTTGATAAAATTTAACCTTACTATTATGAATATTATTAGGAGGAAATCAACTATGTCTGAAGTAGAAAATGGTTTAAGTAAAAATAAAGCAAATTATGCCTCATTAAGTCCTTTATCATTTCTAGAAAGAACACGAAAAACATTCCCAAATCAAATTGCTATTGAATATAAAGACTATCAATTAACCTACCAACAAGCCAGTGAAAGATGTGACGCATTAGCAGAACTTGTTAGAAATAAAAATTATCCTGATGGTAGTACAATCGCAGTGATGCTCCCAAATATTCCAGTTATGTGGGAGTGTCATTTTGGTATACCGATGGCAACTGGTGTCTTGAACGCAATTAACACAAGACTTGATAGTTTCACTGTTCGTTTTATTCTTGAACACGGAGAAGCTAAAATGTTCATTTATGATTCTGAATATAGCCAAATAGTTGAGAAAGCTCTAGAGAATTTAAAAAATCCTCCATTATTAATTGAATATGTTGATAAAATTACTGGTAATCAAAGGTCTGGTTTTGCAAACAAATTCAACTGTCTTGACTATGAGACAGAACTAGAAAAATTTATTGGTTTTAAATTTGAACATGTATTGCCAAATGACGAGTGGAATTCAATTGCTTTGAATTATACCTCTGGAACAACAGGTAACCCAAAAGGAGTTGTTTATCACCATCGTGGCGCTTATTTAAATGCTATTGGTAACACGCTTACCTGGGACTTACCAATGCACTCTAAGTATTTATGGACACTTCCTATGTTTCATTGCAATGGATGGTGTTTCCCTTGGACTATTACTGAAAGAGCAGGTACTCACGTTTGCTTAAGACAACCAGCTGGAGAATTAATTGTAGAGGCTTTTCAAAAACACAATATAACTCATCTATGTGGAGCTCCAATTGTAATGCAAATGATAGCTGACTATATACTGCAAAACAAAATATCTCTTAAATCAAAAATTAAAATGATGACTGCTGGCGCCCCTCCTCCTGAGGCTGTGCTGAGCAAAATGGATGCATGTGGTATTGAAGTTATACACGTATATGGTCTCACAGAAATTTATGGACCTGCTGTTGTATGCGCATGGCATCCAGAGTGGAACCAATACGATGCTTTCGAACAGGCTAAATTAAAAGCAAGGCAAGGTGTTGTTTACTCTGTACAAGAAAACATGAAAGTTATAGATCCTGAAACCAAAAAAGATGTTCCAAAAGATGGTGTTTCCTTGGGCGAAGTATTTATAAGAGGCAATATAACCATGAAAGGTTACCTTAAAAATAAAAAAGCAACCGATGAAGCTTTTGAAGATGGTTGGTTTCATACAGGCGACTTAGGTGTTTGGTATGATGACGGATATATTCAACTTAAGGATAGATCAAAGGATATAATTATATCTGGAGGAGAAAATATTTCCTCTATTGAGGTAGAGGACGCTATATATAAACACCCTGATGTAATTGCTGTAGCAGTTGTTGCGAAAGAAGACGAAAAATGGGGTGAAACTCCTTGTGCATTTGTAGAAGTAAGTGACGGATCTTCAATTGGAGAAACAGAGTTGAGGGATCATTGTAAATCTTTATTAGCTGGATTTAAAGTACCAAGATATTTTAATTTTATGGAGCTTCCGAAAACAAGCACAGGAAAAATACAAAAATTTAAGTTGAGAGAACAAGCAAAACTTGTTTGATTTAACTTACTTTTTTTAAATTCTGGTTAGTTAAAATTTTATCAAAAGATTTGTCCCACTTTTGTTCAGCATTTTTTATATTTTTATCTTTAACGTGACCATATCCTTTTATTGACAAAGGTATATCAAGAAATTCAATAATTTTTTTATAATTATTATCATTTAAAATTTCAGATATTTTATTAATAGTAATGATAGTTTTTTTTGCTAAAGCACGTTCTTTTTTTCTTTCTAAGGTATATCCAAATATATCTAATTTTGTTCCTCTTAGAAATTTAAGATAAGACAATACTTTGAAAACTTTATATACCCAATGACCAAACCTTCTTTTAAGTAGATGACCTGTTTCAGGATCTTTTTTAGAGAACAAAGGTGGTGCTAAATAGTATTCTAATTTAGCGTTTTTATTTTCACGTAAAATGGTTTGGGCAAAATCTCCACTAGTATGTAATCTAGCAACTTCGTATTCATCTTTGTATCTCATAGCTCTAAATAAAGTAAGAGCAGCTTTTCTGGATAGAGGTAATTCTTTTTCTGATTTATCTATTTGGTTTTCCTTTTTAATTATTCTTTTAACATTAGAAAGAAAAATTTTGGAGTACTCTTTGTTTTGATATTTTTCAAGTATGTCAGAAAAATTATTTACATATTTATCTATTGATATATTTTCAGACTTTTTTGAGTTTAAGCCAGCTGAGTTAAATACTGATTGAGGTTGTTCGCATAATAATCGTCCCCAATTAAAAGCCCTGAGGTTTTGTTCAATAGCCACTCCATTGAGCTCTATGGCTTTTTGCAAAGAATCAACCTCTATTGGGAGAAGTTCTTTTTGAGCGGCTATTCCTAACATCATTATATTTGCAGAAACTGTGTCGCCAACTAAAGCTTCAGCTAAGTTGGATATATCAATAAATTCTAAATTTTCAGTTTGAAGATGATTTTCTAAATGTTTTTTTAATAAGCTATCATCAACAACTGTACCAATGTGAACACCAGCAACTCCAACTGGCTCTACCCTTCCATTAATTATGGCATTTGTTTTTAGAGGATTTAGTGTTCTAGTAATGGAAGGAGAAACTGACACAACGGCATCACATCCTAAAAGCACGTCGGCTGTTTCATTTGGAAGTCTTGCAGATCTGTCATAAAGTGATTTTTCTTTTCCAATTCTAATTTGACTTGTTACTGCTCCGTTTTTTTGGGCTAATCCAGTAAAATTCATTGATTGTGCAAATAGCTTATCAATTCGAGCAGCCATAACTATTATAGCAGCAACAGTTGAAACCCCAGTGCCACCAATACCTGCCATTATTATGTTTTGAATATTATTTAAGCTTTTCTTAGGTTTTTTTAAGTTATTAATTATCTCTGGAATTTCTGGAAAAATCTTTTTTTCTTTAATTGAAATGCTACCAGTTTGCACACCTATGAAACTTGGACAAAATCCTTTTTTACAAGAATAATCTTTATTACAAACACTTTGATCAATTTGTCTTTTAGTTCCATCGAAATGTTCAAGAGGTTTCACCGCCACGCAATTTGATTTTTCAGCACAGTCTCCACATCCTTCACAAACATCAGGATTAATAAACATTTTAATTTCTCGATCTTTAATATACCCTCTTTTACGTCTTCTTCGAAGTTCTGTTGCACAAGTTTGAACATAAATAATTGCCGTAACTCCAGAAATTTTTCTTACTTCTTTTTGAATATTTATAAGCTCGTCTCTATGAAATATTCCAACTTTGTCCGCAAATAATTTTAATTCTTTGAACTGTTCTGGCTCATCCGATACGACATAAATTTTTCTAACACCTTCTGCTTCAAGTTGTTTGGATATTGCCCACGGTGTTGATCCACCAATGGCTTTTTGGCCGCCTGTCATTGCCACTGCATCATTATAAAGAATTTTAAATGTAATATTAACATTTGCTGAAACGGCAGCTCTTATTGCTAACGAACCAGAATGAGCATAGGTACCATCACCTATATTTTGAAATGTATGTTTATGATTTGAGAATGGCGCTCTTCCTATCCAATGTCCACCCTCGCCACCCATTTGGCTAAAATTTGTTAATTTTTCAGGATGAAGAAAATATCCAATAGAGTGGCAGCCAATACCAATGCCAACAACTTCCTCAACAGGTGTCTTAGTTCCTGAGTTGTGAGGGCATCCAGCACAATACCAAGGTGTCCTTGATGCAACTGGTGGTAAATTACTTCCGATGGCTTCTGCTTTTGTTTTCGGAATATCAACACTTATCGATGAATGGAGAACTTTTTTGAGTAAACAATCTGCTATGATATCACTAGATAATTCCGATATTTTAGGAATAAGTTCTTCTTTAGAAGATGGATCCAACTTTCCAGATAATAGAGGTCTTGATCTTGAGTTAAAAAGAATATGAGCTACTTGTTCTTCAACAATACTGGCTTTTTCTTCAATAACTAAAATTTCTTCGAATTTTTCACAAAAATCAATTACTTCTTGGTCTATTAATGGCCAAGGAATTTTGCAAGCAAAAAGACCAATACCATTATTTTCAGGATCTTTGATACCAATTTTATCTAAAGCATCTATAGTCTCTGTTGTCGCTTTTCCAACAGTAATAATACCTAAGATTTTTTTTGTTGGATTAAATATAACACTATTGATTTTGTTTTCTTTAATAAAATCCTTAGATGCAGGTATTCTTCTTTTAATTAGCGCTGCTTCTCTATCTAAAGCTGGGTCATGTCTATTTACGTGAACGTTTATTGGTTCCTCTAACTTAGTCAAATTAGGTCTTAATTTTCCAAGATCAATCACAGAGTTTGAATCAGCTGTATCACTAGTAATTTTGAGGGCAACACATATGCCTGCATGACGTGATAATGCAAAAGCTTGTAGCCCCATTGGTATGACTTCATCTACATTTGCTGGATAAAAAACTGGAATACCTGCAGAAATTAGGGATTGCTCTGATTGATATGCGATAGTGGAACTTTTCCCAATTGGATCGTCTGCAACTGCTAATACCATTCCACCGTTTTTGGAAACACCACCCATATTCGTGTGTCTCAAAGCATCCATAGATCTATCTAAACCTGGCCCTTTCCCATACCACATGGAAAAAACACCATCTATTTCAGGTTTGTCGTATAGACCAAGCATTTGAGTTCCCCAAGCTGCAGTAGCAGCTAATTCCTCATTAACAGCTGGTTGAAAAATTATATTATGTTTTTCTAGATGTGTTTTTGATCTTCCAAGTTCTAAATCAAGTGTTCCAAGTGGTGAACCAGGGTAACCACTAACATAACCATGAGTTACTAATCCATTATCTTTGTCGATTTTTGCTTGTTCGATTAAAAGACGTACTAATGCTTGAACACCATTCATAAGTGCTAAATCGTTGTTCTTAGTGAAACAATCGTCTAATCTTATATTGTCAATGTAATTCAAAGCTAACCCATTGTAATTTTGTATATGTGTAATTTAAATAATTAAAAAGGTTTTAACAAGTAGTAAGAATAATTTATGGAAAGGTGATTATTTTTTATGCTTCAAAAATTGAATAATTTTGACCAGCTATGTTTAACTTTCAAATGGAATATTCCAGAATTTTACAACATAGCATCTGATACTGTTGATCAGGATAATTATCAAAGCAGAATAGCATTAATTAATTATTTACAAGAAGGCAAGATAGAGAAGTGGACTTTTTTAGATATAAAAAAATCTGCAAACAAGCTCGCTAACGTTTTTGACTATTTTAATCTTGAGGCTAACGCAAGAGTTGGTATTATTCTAGGTCAATGTCCTGAAACTGCAATTGCACACATGGCTTGCTTCAAGTCTGGAAAAATCTCAATACCTTTATTTAATTTATTTGGAACAGATGCATTGCATTATCGTTTGTTGAATTCCAGAGCGTCCTTAGTGATATGTGATAATATTGGCTTAAATAAAATTATGGATATTAGAAACAGATTACCAGATTTAAAAAAAATAATTTGTATAGAAAGTAATGATGTAAAAAGTAATATTTTTAATTTTAAAAAGTTATTAGAAAAAGCTTCAGACAGTTATACCACCAAAAAAACAAAAGCATCAGATCCCGCTTTAATAATTTATACCTCTGGCACAACAGGAGGACCGAAAGGTGCTTTGCTCCCTCATCGTTCATTACTAGGACATATACCAGGAGTAGAAATCCCTCATGAATTTTTATCATCATCTGAACCTGTTACTGATTTATTTTGGACACCAGCTGACTGGGCATGGATAGGTGGTTTGTTTGATGTACTTCTACCAGCATGGCACTTTGGCATTCCTGTAGTCAGTTACAGATCTCAAAAATTTGATCCTGAATTTACTTTCGATCTAATATCTAAGCTTGAAATAAAAAATACTTTCTTGCCACCTACAGCTTTAAAAATGATGAAATCATTTAATCCCTCTAAAACAGTAAAAAATCTGAAATTAAGAACCATTGGCTCAGGTGGTGAAGCTCTAGGAGAAGATTTGCTGGAGTGGGGAAAAAAAATTTTAGGGGTTGGCATTAATGAATTTTATGGTCAAACAGAATGTAATTTAACAGTTTCAAATTGTGGTGCGATTATGCCAACTAAACAAGGCTCTATCGGCAAACCCGTTCCTGGTCACGAAGTTAGAATAGTTAATTATAACGGAGATCTTATCAAAGAGCCTGGTTTAGACGGGGAAATTATAGTTAAATCTGACACCCCTGTATCTTTTTTAAAATATTGGGAAAATGACGCGGCAACAAATGAGAAGGTTAAAAATGGTTGGCTCCATACTGGTGATTTTGCTTATAAAGATGAGGAAGGTTATTTTTATTTTAAAGGTAGAAAAGATGACATTATTAATACCTCAGGTTATAGGGTTGGACCAAGTGAAGTAGAAGACGCTATTCTTTCTCACCCTGAAGTCAGTATGGTTGCAGTCATTGGAGTTCCAGATAAATTAAGAGGTCAAATCATTAAGGCAATTATTGTGACTGGTGACCAAAAAAACGTTTTAACTCAAAATGATAAATTGAAACAATCTATTCAAAATCATGTTAAATTAAGGTTGGCAGTTCATGAATATCCTCGACTTATAGAGTTTGTCTGTGAATTACCTTTGACAACTACAGGAAAAATAATCCGTAAAGCTTTAAGAGAAAATAATTAAAATTAATGATTCATTTTTGCTGATTGTGCAAATGTTTTTTCTATAATACTTTTAATTAGGTAAATTTATATTTTTAAGGTTTAAGAATTAAGCTATAATAATTTAAATTATTTTAAGGAATTTCAATGAGTGAAAATTACAAATTTGACACCCTTTCTTTACATGCTGGACATATTCCTGATAAGGAAACTGGTTCACGTGCTGTACCAATCTATCAGACAACATCTTACGTTTTCAATAGCACAGAAGAAGCAGCGTCTTTGTATAATATGGAAGTTGGTGGACATTTATATACTAGAATATCAAATCCTACAGTTGCAGCACTCGAGCAGAGGTTAGCAGCTCTTGAGGGTGGAGCAAGTGCACTTGCATGTTCAAGTGGAATGGCAGCAATGCACCTTGTGATTTCTGCAATTTGTAGTAGTGGGGATCATATTGTTGCATCAAGTAAAATGTATGGAGCAAATATTAATTTACTTCAGCATACTATGCCTCGTTTTGGAGTTAATACCGATTTTGTTAATCCCAATGATCCAGAAGCAATTAAGAAGGCAATAAAACCTAATACCAAATTAGTATTTGGAGAAGTTATTGGTAACCCAGGATTAGATATTATGGATGTTCCAGAAACTGCTAAAATATGTAATTCAGAAAATATCCCTTTAGTACTAGACGCTACTTTTAATACACCATATTTAATGCAGCCATTTAAACATGGAGCTAATATTATTGTTCATTCACTTACTAAATGGTTAGGTGGTCATGGTATTGCAATAGGAGGTGCTATTGTAAATGGTGGTAACTTTGATTGGGGAGATAAAGATAAGTTTCCTACAATTTCAGGACCTCATTTTGCTCTAGGTGGTATAAGTTTTTGGGAAGAATTTGGTCCATCTGCTTTAATAGCAAAAATAAGAGCAGAAGGTATGTATAATTTTGGACCCTCTTTATCCCCTACCAATGCATTCCATTTAATGCAAGGAATTGAAACGCTACCTTTGAGGATGAAAAAACATATTGAAAACACTCACTCTATATTAGATTTTTTAGTAAATCATGAAATGGTAAAATGGGTAAAACATCCTGATTTGGAAACACATCCTGACCATGAAGTAGCAAAAAGAATATTACCCAAAGGGTCTGGGTCAATCGTAGCTTTTGGCATTAAAGGTGGACGTGAAGCAGGAAAGTTATTTATTGAATCTGTGCAATTAGCTTCACATTTAGCAAATGTTGGCGATGCTAAAACATTACTTATTCATCCAGGTAGTACAACTCATTCTCATTTGAGTTCAGAGGCTATGAAAGAGGGTGGATTAACTGATGATATGATAAGACTTTCGGTTGGATTAGAAGATATTAATGACATTAAAAAAGACTTTGAAAGAGGTTTCAAGGCTGTAAAAAAGCTCAACAAATAGGTATATCATGATCATTAATTTCAAAGGTGCTAAGACCTATATAGGTACAGGTGGTAAAAGTTTAGATAATACTAAAAAGACTTTTTGTTTTTTACACGGGGCAGGTCAAAATCATTTGAGCTTTATTCAACAGGCTCGTTTTTTTGCTTATAAAGGGTATTCTGTAGTTGTCCCTGATATGCCAGCCCATGGATTTTCTGATGGCAATCCCTGCAAATCAATAAAAGAAAATGCAGAATGGATAAATGATCTATTAGTTGAACTAAAACTCAAAAATGTGATTATTACAGGCCACTCTCAAGGATGTTTGGTTGCTTTAGAATTGAATAAGATTTTCAAGTATCCTCTGGAAGCTATAATATTTGTTGCGGGATCAAATGAAATTCCAGTTAACCAGTTCTTATTAGATCTTTCAAAAGAAAACCCACAAAAAGCTTCGCAAATGATGGTTATTTGGGGACATGGTATTGATGGAGATATGTCAATTAACAAATGGCCAGGACACTCTCATTATGGAGAAGGTAATAATATAATGTGCATGAATCAACCAACAGCTTTAAATTGTGACTTAAATTCTTGCAACGATTACTCGGACGGTAAAGATGCTACAAAAAAAATCAAAGTTCCAACATTGGCTGTTTTGGCAAAAAATGATCAAATGACACCTTTAAAATCAGGATTAAAATTCGTAGAACTAATGGAAAATTGTGAAACTCACATTCTTGATTGTGGCCATTTTATTCCATCTGAAAGACCTTTGGAATTAAACTCAATAATAAACTCTTTTCTTTCAAAATTAGAATAATTTCAAATTGGGATTTAATAAATTCAATGAATAAAAAAAATAACTTCCTATTTAATAACGCTCAAAATCTAGATAATTGGAGAATCTCTGAAATTATTTTAGATCAATGTAAGAAGCATCCAAAAAGAGAAATTATTGAATTTATAAATGGTCCAAAATGGACTTTCCATGAACTAAAAAAAAAATCTTTAGAAAAAGCTAAAATTTTAAAAGAATTGAGTTTAAATGAAAGTGACAATTTAACGGTTTTAATAGAAGATCCAAAAGAATTCATATTATATTGGATAGCATGCAGTTTTATAGGAGTTATGTTTGTAGCTATCAATACTGCCATAAAAGGCAATGTATTATTACACCAAATTAAGACATCTAAATCAAAAGTTGTTCTTGTTGAGGATCAATTTTTTCATGAAGTAAAAACTCTGACAAATCTTCATAAATTAGAAGTTGAAATTTTAAATTGTAAAAATTTAAAAAACAACAATCTTTTGAATGAAGATGAGATCATTTTAGGAAAGTTCAGTGATAACGTTTGTACAATGTTTACAAGCGGAACATCAGGGCCTTCTAAAGGAGTTATGATGCCAAATGCACATTGTGTTCTTTTTGCTATAGGGACAATTGAAAATTACAACTTACGAGATGATCACACATTTTATATCTCGTTACCGTTATTCCATGCTAATGGCTTATTTATGCAACTTTTAGCATGTATTATGACTGGTGCAAAAGCAGTAATTAGAACTAGATTCTCAGCATCAAATTGGCTTAAAGATATTAGAAAGTATAATATTACTCATACTAATATGTTAGGTGCTATAGCTGCTTTTATTGTTGCTCAACCACCTACTAAATACGATAAAGATCATAATTTAAAAGTAATTGGTTCAGCTCCATTGCCAAGTGAACCTGAAAAAATTTTTAGAAATAGATTTGGTGTTAAGTATGTATTACCACTTTATGGTATGACAGAAGTTAACATTCCAATTTATGGTTTAAAAAATGAAATAGGTAATGGTAAGTGTGGAAAACTATATGAAAAATATTTTGAGGTTGAAATTAGAGATCCTGAGAAAGACACACCTGTTGATGATGGCTTGATTGGTGAAATAGTTGTAAGACCAAAACAACCATATGGGTTTATGTCTGGTTATTTAGGAATGCCGGAGAAAACTCTAGAAAGCTGGAGAAATTTTTGGTTTCACACTGGTGATGCAGGGATTAGAGAAAAGTCAGGTCATTTTGTATTCGTAGACAGAATTAAGGACTGCATTAGAAAAAGAGGCGAAAATATTTCCTCATACGAAGTTGAACAAGCTTTTTTAGAAATTCCATTTATTACTGAAGCGGCTGCATACGCAATTTCAGCAGATGGAGGTGAAGGAATGGAAGATGAAGTTATGGTAGCCTTAATGATTGATAACAAAACAAACGTAGATTTTTATGAAATAATTGAAAAAACTAAAATAAATTTAGCTAAGTTTGCTATACCCAAATATATAAGGGTAATGAAAGAGTTTCCAAAAACACAAACAGGTAAAATTCAAAAAAACAAGCTTAGAGAAGAAGGGGTTACTATAGATACTTGGCAAAATAAAAATATTTAATTATTATTAATAAATATAAATATATAGAAGGGGTCAAAATGGCAAATAATAAATTTCAAGGTTGCTGGCCAGTGGCTCCAACACCATTTAAAGAAAATGGTGAGCTTGACATAGAGGGTATGAAAAGAGTTCTAGATTGCATGGTGGATCAAAATGTTGATGGCATCTGCATACTAGCTAATTACTCCGAGCAGTTTTTGTTATCAGATGATGAAAGAACGGTTTTAACTAGATTATGTATTGAACATGTATCTGGCAGAGTTCCTGTAATTACAACAGTAAGTCATTTCTCAACAGATATTGCACTTTCACGAGCTAAATTAGTAAAAGAACTTGGTGGTGAAATGCTTATGATGATGCCCCCATATCATGGTGCTTTAATTAGAGGAACTGCCCAACAAACATTTGAACAATTTGCAAAAATAGGTGAAGTAGGGGTAACCATTATGATTCAAGACGCTCCATTATCAGGAGTTGATTTACCTGTGCCCCTTTTAATTAAAATGGCTAGAGAAATAGAAACAGTAAAATGTTTTAAAATTGAGTGCGCACAGGCGGCTTCTAAATTACGAAAACTCGTTCTTGAAGGTGGTGATGCTATTGAAGGACCATTTGATGGTGAAGAAGGAATAACATTGTTTGCTGATTTGGAAGCTGGTGCAACTGGTAATATGAGCTCCGCAATGATACCAGATTTAATCAAACCAGTTGTTTTAGATTATTTAGCAGGAAAACTTG
Source organism: uncultured SAR116 cluster alpha proteobacterium (assembly GCA_902618025.1). Classification (GTDB taxonomy): domain Bacteria; phylum Pseudomonadota; class Alphaproteobacteria; order Puniceispirillales; family Marisalimonadaceae; genus Marisalimonas. Next base: position 30,897 of record CACMYY010000010.1, on the reverse strand, counting down.
ATAAATCTGAAGACAAATATAATAATATCTTACCTGTTATTAATTTTGAAAATAGGCAATGTGGGTTTAGAGCAACTAAAGTAATTATGAAAGAAGGTGGGGTTATTAATTCAGATTTTTGTAGACATCCCATTCCGCCTTTAGAAGAACAAACAAAAGTAGGATTAATAAATTTAATTAAGAAATATGATCCAATTGCCTTAAATTGGGGAAAATAAAAATACTTATTAACTAATATTGGAGGAACTATTGCCATATACTTTAGATGATTTAGTTCAAGATATTAAAGAAATAATTAACACTGAAAAAATGCCAGATGGCTCAGATAAAATTTGTTATTTTGTTTCAAAAGCTCTCATGGATCAAAATTTTATAACTGACAATCTTCCTGATAGAGCAAGTGGTGAATTACCTAGGCAAATACTATATGAAGATAAAGATACCGGTTTTTGTGTTTGTGGTCATGTTCATGATAATGAAGCAATAGGTAGTCCGCATGACCATGGATCAAGCTGGGCTATTTATGGACAAGCCTCTGGCGAGACAGAAATGACTGATTGGGAAATTGTTAAAAAAAATAATTTAGATGATGTTGTAAATGTTAAACCAAAAAAAACTTATATTATGAAAGCTGGCGACGTACATTTTTATGATGTAGGGCACGTTCATTCACCAGTTAGAAAGCATCCTGTTAGATTATTAAGAATTGAAGGAGCTAACTTGGATAATATTAAAAGATCTAATATTAGAGCAATGACCTAAAAAATCCTCTTTCTTCTTCATCCATTTTTTTTATTAAATCCGTTTCCCATTTTAAGTAATTTTTGGCGTGTTCTTTGTTTCCTTGATGACGAAGGTGTGTATGAAAATTAAAATCAATAAATGTTTCATCCAACTCAACTTCTCTTGTATCAATATAATCTACATAATGTTCAATTTCTGTTTCATTCCAATGATATACTTGAACCATATACTTTGGATCTTTTTCTTGAAGATCACTTAGAATAAGACTTGCTTTAGGTAAATCATTGGTAACTAAAATGATGGCTTTGACATAGTGAGGCATCTCGTTTGTTATTATTAATCTATTAGTCCAAACTGACTTCTTTATTCTTTTTTTGCAATAATCAACGCTGTTTCGAATATCAAAGATAGGAGTATCTTTTAAATTTTTAAAATTTTCTAACTTAATTAAATTTATAGGGATAGTTTTAAAGTTTACTTTATTTTTGAGATTTAAATCTTTAATTTTTTTTGGGGTTTCATTAACAACATAACAATGATAGTTCATTTTTTTTAACCATAATGCTGTCATACCAGCTCTTACTAGATCACCGTCATCACATACAATTACATGTGATTTTAATACACCAATATATTTATCAGTAGCTTGCACTAATTGACCACCAGGTACGTTTCTTAATTTAGAAAATTTATATTTTTGGTTTAAGTTTGTTCTTACATCAAAAATATAAGTAGTTATGTTCCTATCATTAATAAGCTTTTGGGCTTGATTAAAATTAATGATTTCAACTTTATCTTTTAATAAATTTACTATCTTGTTTCTAAGTTCTTCAATTTTTTCACATTTTGGTGTTTTGTCCAAAGATTTTGTTTTTCCATGATCTAACTTAAAATTATTTAAAAACCATCCTTGCGTACCATTTTCTAGAGCATAAATTTTATTTTTAATACCAAAATTTATCAATGTTTGAGCACCTATAATTGATCTTGTTCTACCGGCACAATTAATTATAATTTCAGTATCTGAACTTTTTATTAATTCAAAAATTCTGTAGGGTATTTCAGCGTTTGGGCAACAAACACTGCCAGGTATACTCATCTTTTTATATTCATCAAACGGTCTACCATCTAATATGATAATGTCTTTCTTTTCTTTTTGTTTTTGTGATAATTGTAATGCAGTTATAGATGGTGTGTTAAATTTCTTTTCAATTAATTCACCAAAACTTTTACTTGGTACATTTATTCCATCAAACAAATGATACTTAGACTTTATCCAGCCATCAATACCATTTTTTAAAATAAAAATATTTATATATTTTAAATTTTTAGCCTGTTTGTAAATTATTTCTGACACACCATTATTATTGTCAAATAACACCATGCGTACTTTTTTGTTAGGCACTAGTTTTTCAACATTAATTTCAAATTCACTAAATGGGATAGAAATAGAAAATAATGGATGGCCTGCAGTGTGTTGAGCCAACTCTCTTACATCAATAAAAGCAATTTCCGTATCATCAGAAATCCAATTCTTGACTGTTTTTGCTTCTACAAAATTTTTCATCTTAAAGTACAATCATTGATTTAAATTTAATAATTTTTAAAATTAATATAAGTTTTTTGATAAGCTTAGTCAAAATGGGGGATTTAATGAAAGACTACAATGTGGGAGACCTGGTTTCTGAGTTTTTGCATCAAATAGATGTGAGGGATGTTTTTGGCGTAGTATCTGTACATAATATACCAATGCTAGATGCAATTGGCAGAAGAAATCATATTAGGATGATACCTGCAAGAGGTGAAATGGGAGCTGGCCATATGGCTGACGGTTATGCTAGAGCGCACAATGGACTCGGTGTTGTATTTACAAGCACAGGCCCCGGCGCAGCTAATGTTGCAGGTGCAATTGTAGAGTCTCGCTTTGCAGGTTCGTCTGTTTTGCACTTTACAGGCCAAACAGCAACTGAAAATTTAGATAAAAATCAAGGCACAGTCCATGATGTTCCTAATCAATTGGGCATGCTTAATTCAATTTCAAAAAAGGCTATTAGAATTGATGATGAAGATGAGGCTTTAGAAAAACTAATCTATGCATGCGAGATTGCTCTTACACCTCCAAAAGGACCCGTTTCAATTGAAATACCAATAGATATTCAAAGAAAAAAAATTAAAAGACCTGATTTACTGGATACGATTAATCTACCTCATATATTTGGTGAATTAGGTGATACAAAATCACTTGATAAAATAGAAAATAATATAAAATCTTCAAAGAGAAAAATTATATGGGTAGGAAATGGAGCTAAGTTCGCAACTAAAGAAATTAATCTTTTCATTAAAATGGGTTTTGCAGTAGTAACAAGCACCCAAGGTAGAGGAGTTGTTCCAGAAACAAATAATATGTGTCTAGGAGCCTTTAATGCTGTCCCTTTAATAGAGGAATTTTATAAAACATTAGATTTAATGATTGTAGTAGGGAGTAGATTAAGAGGTCATGAGACTAGAGATATGTCACTTGAGTTGCCAAAAAATTTAGTGCAAATTGATATAGATCCCAACGCAAAAAATAGAACTTATAAAACAAATCAATTTCATTGTGGAGATGCTAAAAAGGTGCTAGCTGAATTAGCTAGAAGATTAGCTGGCTCAATCTCTGTAGAGAATAAGTGGATAGATGAAGTCAGTGATTTAAAAAAACAAATTCATTTGGATTATAAAAATATGTTAGGTGCATATAAAGAATTTCCAGAAATAATAAGACAAGTTCTCCCAAAAAATGGTAATTGGGTTAGAGATGTTACTATTTCAAATAGTATGTGGGGAAACCGCATGATGTATATAAATGATCCCACAGAAAATATTTATCCTGTTGGCGCGGCAATTGGACCTGGAATGGCTTTGGCTATTGGAGCTGCAATTGCCACTGAAGGAAAAAAAACAATAGCAATGTGTGGGGATGGGGGGTTTATGCTTAATCTTCCTGATTTGTGGACTGCTTCTGAAACAAATTGCGATGTTGTGTTTTTGGTAATGAATGATAATGGTTATGGTGTAATAAAACACATACAAGATAGCATGTACGGTGGAAGAAAATTTTTTGCTGATTTAATGGGACCAAATTTTGAAGATTTAGCAAAAGTAGCCAAAATGAAATATAAGAGAATAGATTTTGCAAAAGATTTAGAAAAGGTTCTTAAAGAGTCTATAAATTTTAATGGTCCAGTATTAGTAGAGGTAAATGTAGCATCAGTAGGAGAAATGCCGCGTTACTTTGCTCCACCTCCTCATGCTCTTTAAAATAAAATGTTTGAGCTTCCTGAACCGATCTCGAACCTGACAGCGTATTTTTTAATTTTTGCTAGTATGACCACTTCATTTATTACTTCAGCTCTTGGGATAGGAGGAGGCGCCATTTTATTGGGATTATTAGCAGTAAAACTTCCACCTGTTGCGTTATTACCAATACACGGGATTGTTCAAGTAGGTTCTAACCTTGGAAGAACAATAATTTTTTTCAAAGACATTAAAAAGGATACTTTAATTCCATTTACTGTTGGGACTATTATTGGCTCTATAATCGGAGGTTCTATTTTTATTCAAATAGATGCTTGGTTGCTTCAGTTATCAATAGCTTTGTTTATATTATGGTCAGTATATGGCAAAATTCCAATTATTGGTTCAAAGCAAATAACATTAGGTGGTGCATTTTCAGGGTTCATGACAATGTTTTTTGGAGCATCAGGAACTTTAGTGGCAGGAATGGTGAAAACACTAAATCTTGAACCAGTAAGACATTTAGCAACACATTCAGCATTAATGTCTATACAACATCTGATTAAGGCCGTGGTATTTGGTTTTGTTGGTTTTGCTTACTCAGAATATTTTTTACTTATTTTTTTAATGATAATAAGTGGATTTGCAGGAACTATTTTGGGAAAAAAAATTTTAGTAAAATATGGAAGTAAATATTTTAAATTTATTTTAAATGCAACTCTTACAATTATTGCTTTATACCTTCTTTGGAGCGCAATTATTATGAGTAAGGCTTTAGATAATCTTAATCTTTTTGCTTAGTTATCCAAGAAAAAATCATAGGTCCACATAAACCTAAAAATGCAAATACTAAAAACATAAGTGCCAGAGGTTGAGTGAGTATCATCCACCACGCTCCATCAAACATTTTAAGTGAATGTTGTAAATTTGTTTCTACCATTTCTCCTAAAATAAGACCAACAGCAATTGGAGCAACTGAAAAACCATGTCTTCTTGCAAAAAAACCAATAACTCCGAAAATCAATGCTAACCAAACATCTAAAAGTTGTCCTTGAAAAGCATATGCACCAATCACTGATAAAGCAAAAACAATAGGCCACAAAATCTGTGTTGGAACTAGTGATACTCTAGCAAATAACTTAGCAGCATAAAGGCCCATCAACATAAACATTACATTTGCAACAAACATTGAACCGAAGATTTGATAAACTTTTTCTACTTGTTCAGTAAACAAATAAACACCAGGTCTCAACCCATGAACCATAAGTCCAACAAGTATTATTGCAGTTGTTCCACTACCAGGTATACCAAGAACCATTGTAGGAACCATAGCTCCACCAGTTGCTGCATTGTTTGCGGCCTCCGCACCAGCAATGCCTTCAATAGAACCTTTACCAAATTCTTTCTTATTTTTTGACCATCTTCTTGCTTCTGAATAACCGATCATTGATGCAACAGTTGCACCTTCAGCTGGTAAGACACCTATAAATGTTCCAATACCACAAGATCTAAGTATTGTTTTCCAAATCTTTTTATAATCCTCTAAGGTTGGAAGTTTTACAGCTTTCATGCTCACTGTCTTGATGATCTTATCAACAGTTTTGGACTGAACTAAAAGTTCAGATATAGCAAAAAGACCAATAAATATTGGAACAAAGTGCAAACCTTCGTACAATTCATAATTACCAAACATAAATCTTTCTATGCCGGTAACACGTTCAGCACCTATAGTTGAAAGCCAAACTCCAAATATTCCGCCAATAAGATTTTTCACAGCACCACCCGCGCTAATACTTGCTAGCATTGATAATCCAAAAACAGTTAAAGCAAAATATTCTGGTGATCTAAACTCGTAAGCAACTCTTGCTAATAATGGAGCAGCAAAACATAAAATTAGAACAGAAAATATACCTCCAACTGTACTTGAAATTACTGCAATGCCAAGAGCCCTTCCTGCTTCACCTTTTTGTGCTAATGGATATCCATCAAAAGTAGTAGCTGCTGCTGCAGAAGTTCCAGGAGTATTAATCAAAATTGCCGTAATTGATCCTGCGAATGTAGCAGAAACATAAATAGTAGCTAGAACTGCAATAGCATGAACAGGATCCATAGTTAATGTAAATGGAAGAAGTAACGCAGCGCCAGTTGTTGCACCTAATCCTGGGAGGACACCAATTATAACTCCCAATATTGTAGTTGCAAATATCAATCCTAATAAATATGGATCAACTACAACTGATGCCATTGCAGATATTGCTTGCTCAAACATAAATATCTTTCCTAACCATAGTACAAATTCATTAATATACCCCTTGGAAATCTGATTTTTAAAACATAGTCAAATAATAAAAAAACCAACCCAGGAGTTATTGTAGCGGTCAAAAAAGCAACCCAAATCCTTCTCTCGCCCCATAAAATACTCATTAAAAAAATTACAACAAAAATTCCAATAAACATATCTGTATGAATGGTTAACAAATAAAAGAGCAGAAATAAAAACATACTTCCCCAAGTGTGATATTTTTCCAAAGCTACAGGCTTTGGATTATTTTTATAAAATTGAAAACTCAAAATTCCGATTAAAATCAATTTCAAAATCATCAAAAATATCGGGAATGATCTAGCCTGCATGCTATCACCAACAATCATTTCAGGTGACGTATCAAGCTGTAAGGCAATTGCAATAACTGCTAGCGAAAAAATGGATAATATTAATGGAACTAAATAGATGTTTTTCATAATTTTTATTAAAGACCCCTCATATTTGAGAGGTCTTTATCTTCTTTTTCTATTTTTATTTTAATAAGCCCATTTCTTTTAAGGCAGGACCGAACTCACCTACCATAAATGCAATTTGCTTACCCCATGGACCTGATGGCTGTGGGGATGTACTATCCAATCCTGAGTTAGCTAGGTAAGCCTGATACATTGAATGTTTCATAGCTTTTTGAATACCTTTTTCCATTTCAGCAACTCTAGCCTTATCGACACCAGCATGTGTTACAAATCCTCTAGTTGTAGATAAAACAAGGTCAATGCCCAATTCTTTAGCTGTCTTCGCTTTTGGAATTGGAGCCATTCCGTTTTCTGCTAAAATAACAAGTGGACAAATATCTCCAGCCTCAACAGGTGCCGCAGCTTCTGATAAGTTTAATGTTCCAACGTCAACTTCACCAGCAACTAGTCTTGTAGCTAATTCTCCACCACCTTTGTAAGGAATGTATTTTGGCATTTTTTGGCCAAGTCTCTTAGCCCATAAAAAAACAGTTATATGGTCAATAGTACCAGTGTGTGTGCCACCAAAGGTAATTTTATCGCCTTTTTTCATACCAGCAACAAAATCTTCAGGTGTTTTATAAGGACTTTTCTTACAATTAACCATCAAAATTTGTGGATCATTAGTACCTCTTGAAATTGGTGCCATATCCTCAACTTTTAACTTTGTTTTACCCATTGCCATTGTGATTGCATGACCAACAGTAAATGTTAAGATTGTATTGCCATCGGCAGGCCTGGTCATGAAATAATTCATTGCAGCTGCACCACCGCCACCTCTTTTATTAACAACAACCATATCTTGCTTAAGAGTTCTTCTTGAACGAAGCATCATCATTCTTGAGTTGACGTCGGTTCCTCCGCCAGCTCCCGCATGAGTAACAACTTCAATCGCAGGCTTCTTTGAAGCTAGAGTAGGAGTAGTAGTGAAAGCAATAGCTGATATTATTGCAGCCAGACCAGTTCCAACTTTAAAAAGTGTTTTAGATTTAATCATTTATTTTCCTCCGTAATAATTATCCAGCTAATGCTGGCGTGAATACCATTAAAAATAGTATTGTCTTGAGTAATTAAATACTCAACCCCATTCAACATTATAGCAACTTAGAAATTTCAAATTACTTACTAAATGAATAATTTGATTATTACGAATTAAAATTACGAGTCAAGCACTACAAGAGTTAAATGATGAATTTGTTAATAGTTAAATGATGAATTTAATTATCAGGTTTATCTTGAAAATTTGAACTCATATTAGATCTATAAAATTCAATAACTTGTGTTCTTGTAAGATCCGAGCTTTCTTCTTTCATAAAAACCTTAGAAATGTTTGGTGTAGCTGTAGCTAATTGAAAAATTACAGAAAATATTGATAACGGTTCCAAATTTAACTCCTTAAAGTTAGATTAAATCTGCAATTAATATGCCATCCATATTCTATGAGAAAATAAAAAATCAAAATAAAGCTTGTAATACATTGAAAATTCTAAAATTAATTTTAAATAAATATAATTAATATTTAAAATCGAAATAATGCCAGACTTTAATATCATAAAAAAGTACAATGCTTCTAATATTAATGTTCCTAGTTCTATGTTAGATTGGATGAGATCCAACCATGCTGGAGAAACAGGCGCAGTTTGGATCTATATGGGTGCTAAATGTATATTTTGGAATAAAAAGATTCAGGATATGACCAAAGAACATTATGAAACTGAAAAGAATCACTTAATTGTGATGAACCATATCTTACCTAAAAATAGTCATAGTAAACTCTTAATTTTGTGGAGAATATTAGGATTTGGTCTAGGATTTTTTTCTGCATTATTGGGCTATAGATTTTTTTGTGTAACAATTCAGTCAGTGGAAACTTTTGTAGAAGAACATTACCAAGAACAAATTGATTTTTTATATAAAAACTCTACTTCTTTTGAACTACTTAGAGTGTTAGAAAAATGTTGTGATGAAGAAGTAGAACATCAAGTGGATGCAAAACTCCAAAAGGGAAATGATAAGAATAATAGTTTTGAGAGATTTTGGTCAAATTTAATTGGATCTGGTTCTAGTCTTGCAGTAAATATTTCAAAACAATATTAGGTTTAACAATTATGAAATTAACTAAAGTTTTTTATGATGGAAAATGTGGGCTATGTAGTAAAGAAATTAATTATTACAAAAGAATAGCTCCAAAAAATATTTTTGAATGGCATGATATAGCTTCAAATCCAGAAAAATTGCAGGAGCTTCACGTTTCCCAACATGACGCTTTAATGTATTTACATGCAACCGATCAAAAATCTAATTTGAAAATTGGTGTAGACGCTTTCATTCTAATATGGGGTCAACTTAAGCATTGGAAAATTTTATCTGTTTTGGTAAGAGCGCCTTTAATTTACTCAATTTCTAAAATAACATATAAATTGTTCGCTAATTACAGGTTTAAAAAGCTTTCACATTGTCAAATGGCTAGTCGGAAGGTTATCTGAAATAAATGATTAAATGGATAAAAAATTTAAAATCTAAACAAAACAGTTTTTCTGAGAAAAAAGAAACTCGGTTAGAACAGATGAAAAAAAATCCATACAAAAGAGTTGATAGCGAAAATATGACAGATATTGAAAAAATGGATCAAGGTTTTAATGGAAAAACTTTCACTATTAATGGTATTGAAATAGATTTTTAACCTTATCAACAATTAATTTTTATACTTTGCCTTTGAATAAATTGTTATATACTCCTGATTCTTAATTAAAGGTTTATTAGGGGATTAAATATGAAAAAGTTTACAACAACATTAGCGGCTCTATTGATAATGGGGTCTGCGTCGTCATTTGCAGATGGTCACAAGGTAAAAGTTGGTATGATAACCACATTATCAGGTGGTGGATCTGGTTTAGGAATTGATGTCAGAGATGGCTTTATGCTAGCTGTAAAAGGAAATAAAAATATTTCTGTAATTACAAAAGATGATCAGCGTAAACCTGACATTGCAGTTCAGTTGGCTGATAAAATGATACAATCCGATAAAGTAGATGTGTTAACTGGAATAATCTGGTCAAACTTAGCAATGGCTGTTGTGCCGGCTACTGTAAATCAAGGTAAATTTTATTTGTCACCAAATGCTGGTCCATCAAAATTAGCAGGTAAAGGATGTCATAAGAATTATTTTAATGTTGCCTGGCAAAATGATAATTTACATGAAGCAGCAGGAGGTTATGCTAACTCTGCTGGATTTAAAAATTCATTTATACTAGCTCCAAACTATCCTGCTGGTAAGGATGCATTAACTGGTTATAAAAGATATTTTAAAGGAAGCTTAGCGGGTGAAATTTATACAAAACTAGGTCAAAAAGATTATGCAGCAGAAATAGCACAAATAAGAGCATCAGGTGCTGATAGTGTATTCTTTTTTCTCCCAGGCGGAATGGGTATTGGCTTTATGAAGCAATTTTCACAATCTGGAATTAAACTGCCAGTCGTTGGTCCAGCTTTTTCATTTGACCAAGGTATTCTAAAAGCTGTAGGTGATGCGGCACTTGGTGTTAAAAACACGTCTCAGTGGTCAAAAGATATTGACAATAACGCAAACAAAAAGTTTGTGAAAGATTTTCAATCTGAATATGGAAGGCTCCCTTCTTTATATGCCTCTCAAGGTTATGATACAGGTAAACTTTTAATTTCAGCAATGTCAAAAGCTAAAGTTAAAGATAAAGATAAATTTAGAGATGCCCTCAGAAAAGCTGATTTTTCATCAACAAGAGGTAAATTTAGTTTTGATAAAAATCATCATCCTATTCAGGATATTTATGTTCGTGAAGTAATTAAGGAAGGTGAAATCCTTACTAATAAGATTGTTTCAGTCGGATTAAAGGATCATTCGAACGCTTATGTTTCTGAATGTAAGATGTAAAAATTTAATAGGTGATTTTTAATAGAAATCACCTATTACTAAATTATTTGTAAATGACATCTATACTATTTTTTGAACAATTATTAAACGGCATACAATTTGGAACTATGTTGTTTCTTATGTCAGCTGGTCTTACTCTTATTTTTGGAGTTATGGGTTTAATTAATTTAGCTCATGGATCTTTTTATATGATTGGAGCTTTTAGTGCTGCTTTGATAGCAGGCTTAACAGGTTCTTTCTGGCTTGCATTATTAGCAAGCTTGTCAGGAGCTGCAATTGCAGGAGTGTTAATAGAAATTTTAATTATTAGACGTTTATATAGAAGAGATCACCTAGATCAAGTTTTAGCTACATTTGCATTAATTTTATTGTTATCTGAAGGTGTTAGATGGTGTTTTGGAGCTTTTCCTTTATATTTAGATATTCCAGAAAATCTTAATGGTACTTTACCAATTTTAGATGATATTATTTACTCTAAATATCGATTATTCATAATATTTATGGGTCTTTTGATAGCCACTGGGCTTTATATCCTCATAACAAAGACACGTTTAGGTGTTCGAATAAGAGCAGGTCAAAATGATCGCCAGATGATATCAGCACTAGGTGTTGATATATCAAAACTTTATACCATCGTATTTGCATTGGGGGCTTCCTTAGCTGGTTTAGCTGGAGCGATGATAGGAGCTATTCAATCAGTTGAAGTTGGAATGGGTGAACCTATTTTAATTTTAGCTTTTGTAGTAATAGTAATTGGAGGAATTGGCTCAATAAAAGGTGCACTAATTGGATCTATTTTAGTAGGGGTAACAGACACAATTGGTAGAATTTTTTTACCCGAGCTTTTAAAAATTTTTATGGAACCAGCAAACGCTACCTCAGTTGGTTCTTCAATTGGTTCAATGCTAATTTATATACTGATGGCTTTAATACTCATAATTAAGCCATCTGGATTATTTGGAAAAACTTAAAATGATTGTTGAAAAAATTTTTAATAAATGGATTTTGGTTTTTCTTTTTTTAATTCCGGTTTTAGGATTTATTTTTGAAGAGCCTTATTATATAACTTTAACAACAAAAGTAGTTATTCTTGGTATTGCAGGTATAGGATTAAATTTAGCACTCGGTTATTGCGGTTTAATTTCTTTTGGTCATGCCGCTTTTTTTGGATTAGGTGGTTATGTAACAGGAATACTCTCTTTTCATGCTTTGAACTCAGAATTAATGTTTAGTTGGCCGTTTGTCACTTCTGGTAGTTCTAATATGTTGGTAATTTGGCCAATAGTAATATTATCAAGTGCATTTTTAGCTCTAATTATCGGCTTATTATCACTTAGAACTACAGGTGTTTACTTTATAATGATAACCCTTGCATTTGCGCAAATGTTATACTTTTTTGCAATTAGCTGGCCCAGTTATGGAGGTGAAGATGGGTTATCTATATATATGAGAAATTCGTTGCCAATGGTAAACACTATGGATCCATTAACATTCTACTTTATATGCCTTTTTTGGCTATTATTAGTAATTTTTATTTCAGCTAAACTTATAAATTCTTCTTTTGGCATGGTATTTCAAGCTATTAAGCAAAATGAAGAGAGAGTAAAATCTGTTGGCATTGAAACTTTCAAAGTTAAGTTACTTGTTTTTGTGATTTCAGGAACAATTACTGGATTAGCGGGGTCCTTATATACGGACTTAAATAGGTTCATAAGTCCTTCAGTTCTTAATTGGCAGATGTCTGGAGAAATAATGGTATTTGTAATTCTTGGAGGAATTGCAAGGCTTTATGGGCCTCTTGTTGGTGCAGCTTTCTTTATTGTTTTAGAACAAACACTAGGAAGTTATACAGAAAATTGGCAGTTTTGGTTAGGATTAATTCTTATTTTAGAAATATTATATGTACGCACAGGTATTTTAAGTTTGTTTGAAAAGAAATTAAAATATGAAAAATAAAATCTTAGATATTAAAAACTTATCAAAATCATATGGCGCGTTTAAAGTTACCGATGAGATTACAATAGACCTTCATTTTGACGAAATACACGCTTTAATTGGACCTAATGGAGCAGGAAAATCAACATTAATTAAGCAAATAGTTGGAAGCGTAAAACATGATATAGGTTCGATTATCTTGGATCAAGAAGACATAACTGATTTAACGGATGTTGAAAGAGCTAAAATAGGAATATCAAGAACATTCCAAGTCTCTTCTATCATTCCCCAGTTTAGCGCAATAGACAACATAGTTTTATCTCTATTAGATAAATCAAATAAAACATTTCAAATGTTCAAAAGTGTAAGAAATAATAAAGGATTGTATTCAAATGCAAATAAAATTCTCAAGGAAATTGAACTATCAAAAAAAAGTGATATTTCAGCATCTGACTTAAGCCATGGTGATAGAAGAAAACTCGAAGTTGGTCTAGCTTTAGCTATGGATCCAAAAGTTTTTTTGTTTGATGAGCCAATGGCTGGTTTGGATGAAAGTGGTACAAACATGATGATTAATTTATTCAAAAAAATTAAGTCTAACTCTCCAATTTTATTGATTGAACATGATATGGATGCTGTTTTTGCATTGGCTGATAGGGTTTCAGTAATAAATTATGGGAAGATAGTAGCTACAGGTACAGTAGATGAGATAAGAAAAAATGAATTAGTGAGAGATGTTTATTTAGGCTATGAGATCTGATGGAAAAACTTCTTGAAATAAATGAACTAAAGTCATGGTACGGATTAAGTCAAGCTCTCTTTAATGTGTATCTAGAAATAAATCATGGTGAAGTAGTTGCTCTACTTGGTAGAAATGGCATGGGCAAGTCAACGACTATTAGATCGATTTGTGGTTTAATAAGTAATTATGAGGGTAATATAAAATTTAAAAATATTTCTATTATAAATCAGCCAAGCTACAAAATTGCTCAATTGGGAATTGGCCTTGTGCCAGAGGGGAGAAGAGCATTTACAAATTTGACTGTATTGGAAAATCTTACAGCAACTGCAGTTGAAGGTGAATGGTACCTTGACAAGGTTTTTCACTTATTTCCCAAATTAGCAGAAAGAAGACACCAAAATGCTTCTACTTTATCAGGTGGTGAACAACAAATGCTAGTAATTGGAAGAGCATTAATGACAAACCCAAATTTACTCATTTTAGATGAAGCCACTGAAGGTTTGTCCCCAACTATAAGATCAGAAATATGGAAGGTTATAACGATTTTAAAAAGTAAAGGTGTTTCAATTTTAATTATTGATAAATCACTTAAACAACTTCAAGACTTAGCTGATAAATTTTACATTTTAGAAAAGGGAAAAACAGTTTGGGATGGTTCTTCAAAAAATTTAACAAGCAAAATTGCTCAGAGATATTTAGGAGTTTAATTAAATATAATCGCTAAAATTTTCGTGTATATTAATTTCTGCCTCTCCACCAACTGCTGAAACAATAGCTCCCATCTCACTTAATTCTTGACTAAATTTAATCCAATTACTTCTGCCTTTTTCAAAATGAGCTTTTGAAATCCAATATTTCACAACTAAAAAGTTTGTCTCAGAAATGTCTACATTCGTTTCTTTAATTAGACCCGCTTTCATCTGTTCATGCCCAACTTGCTTACTAAGCAGTTTAAGAGATTTTTTTGCTGTTTTATTTGGACATTTAATTGTGACTATTCTTAAATACATAATATCATCAAATCAAAATTTACAAATGGAATCAATAGTGATTTTGAGTTTCTCAGAAATTTCATTTATTTCAGTTTCATTTATTATAAATGGTGGTGCAATAAGAATATGATCCCCATTTTCTCCATCTATTGTTCCCTGCATTGGATAACAAATTAACCCTTCATTTAAGGCCTTTTTCTTAATTTTCCCAGCTAAATTTAATTTTTTAGGAAACGGTCTCTTAGTTGATCTGTCAGCTACAAGCTCTATAGCTCTAAATAAACCTCTGCCTCTAATATCTCCAATATATTGATTTTGGCCTAGTGTTTTTGTTAAGCTTTCCATAAGTATATTACCCTTTTCTCTTACTTTAGATGGATAATTATCATTTATTAATTTACTTAAAACTGCATATGATGCTGCACATGCTATTGGATGACCAAGATATGTGTGTCCATGTTGAAAAAATCCAGATCCACTTTCTATCGCTTCATATATGTGATTTTGACATATCATAGCTCCAATTGGTTGATATCCTGCTCCTAAGCCTTTGGCAATAGTAATAATATCAGGTATCACTGGTTCATCATCACAAGCAAATAAAGATCCTGTTCTTCCCATACCACACATAACTTCATCTAAAATTAATAAAACATCATATTTCTTACATATCTCTCTTATAAGTTTGAAATATCCTGGTACAGCTGTAAGAGCGCCTGCAGTTGCCCCAACAACTGTTTCTGCTATAAAAGCCATAACATTATCTGGACCCAAATTTAAAATTTCATCTTCTAATTCTTTTGCAATTCTTTGTCCATAATCCCATTCAGTTTCGTCTGATCTTTTATTTCTATATAGGTAACATGGTGAAATTAAGCTGGTTTCAATTAGTAAATCTTCAAAAAAATTTCTTCTCCAAATATTACCCCCAGATGCTAAAGCTCCAAGAGTATTTCCATGATAACTTTGTCTTCTGGAAATAACCTTGTGTTTTTTTGGTTTTCCTATTTCAATAAAATATTGTTTTGCAAGTTTTATTGAGGCCTCTACTGCTTCAGAACCACTTGAAACAAGATACACTTTATCTAGTCCAGATGGAGAAATTTCAGCTATTAAATTTGCTAGTTTTTCAGCAGATTCATTTGTAAAAAAAGATGTATGGGCATAAGCTAATTTTTTAGTTTGATTAATGATTGCGTCTTTTACAGTATTGTCAGAATGACCTAAGCATGAAACTGCAGCACCACCTGACCCATCAATATATTTTTTTCCATTATTGTCTACTATATAACATCCTTCACCTTTAATAGCTGTGGGTAGATTATAATTTGAATGTCTTGGAAAAATACTACTACGTCTCATTTTCTTTTCTAAAATGATGTTTCTCCAAAATCTTGAGTAACTCCACCAACAAAGTGGATTGTTTTAGGTGATAAGGTTTTGACATATTTAGCTATGTTTTCGTCAATTAACTTGTCAATTTTTTTCATTGACTCAGCATCAGGAAACTCCCATAAAACCACACTTACGTTGGGTGTTTGCGGATTTTTCAAAGCTCTAAACCTAACTCCTTTTACTTGTTGAAGTAAATTAGGCCACCTAGTTTCAAGTATTGATTCGAATAATTCACAATCTTCAGTAGATGAGAAGGTTCTTACAAAAATTTTTATTAACATTGTTTCTCCAGACTAAAAAACATTTTAAATTTATTACAATTTGAAGTTTTGTATATTATGTTGTTTTTTGCAAATAATATAAATTTTTGGTGGGGAATTGATGTTTCATATAGCATTTAGAAAAGATGTTTTTCTTAGAGCTTTTAAAATGGCTTTGATAGTAGGGATCATTTTAGCAATAATTAATCATTGGGATCATATTATTTTAGGAACGATGACAGTAACAAATTGGACTAAAATCTTAATTACTTTTTGTGTGCCCTTTTGTGTTTCAACTGTTTCCTCTGTTCTTGCAATTAAAAAAGAGCAGTTAACAGTTAGATAAAGATAAGTTGATAATGAACAAATTTTTAAGTGTCTTTATTTTTATAACAACCTTTTCCTTATTTAATTTTTCAGCAAGTTCCAAACAAAAAAATTATTATTATGAGGTTCAGTTTGGAAATTTAATTGTTGGTAAAGCAGAAGTTTTGTTTAGATCAACGTCTAAAAATTTAAATATTGATATAAAATCACAAACTGCTGGTATTTTAGACGCATTATATGAGTATAACGGTGTATTAAAATCGACATCAATAAAAAATAAAGGTACTTGGTTGCCAAATAAATTTTCAGCTAGTGGAGTATTTAATAAGAAAAAGCGGACTACGGATATTACATGGATCAATGAATATAAAACTGTAAGTTATATAAATGTTCCTACTATAGATCTTAAAAAATACCATGAAGTTCAAAAGTCAAGTTTGGTTAATGTAATTGATCCAATAACAGCCTTTATGAGAGTTATTGAAAAAATTAATGATGAAAATACTTGTGACCAAAACTTCAAAGTTTTTGATGGCAGAAGGCGATATGATTTGGAAATTAAAACAATTGGAAATAGCACAATTGATAATGATAGACCCAAATCATATAAAGGCATTGCGCTGATATGTGGATTGAGAGTTTTCCCAATAGGTGGTCATAGACTTAAAACAAAATGGAAACCAAGTGAAGATAAGATTTCTGATATCAAAGTATTTTTTGGTAAAAATCAGTATAAAGATTATGTGCCCGTTAGAGTTCAGATAGAGAGATGGTTTGGAACAGTTGTTATACGTCTCATACGAAAGAACCTTTAGATTATGAAAATTGGATTAATAGGTAACAATATTTCAACCTCAAATGCTCCCAATATTCATATCCGTCTTGCAAAAATATTTCAAATCCCCTTAGAATATTTATTGTTTGATTTGAAAGATAAAGAAGAAAATTATTTTGTAGTTTTGTTAGAAGAATTAAGAGTTGCAGGGTTCAAAGGAGTCAATATTACATTTCCTTTTAAAGAAAAAGTAATCAAGCATGTAGATAATATATCTAAGAACTCAAGAAATGTTGGATCAGCAAATACACTTATATTCAAAAATAAAATTACAGCTCATAATACTGATTATACAGGTTTTTTGAAAACTTATAATTTTCATTTTGGTAAAAATACTCCTGGGACAATTCTAGTGTTAGGTGCTGGTGGAGTAAGTAGGGCAGTCACTTTTGCTTTAGCTTCTCTAGGTGTAGAAAAGATTTTTTTAATTGATAGAGATAAACTTAAAGCGGTAAGCTTATCCAGAGATTTAAGTAATTTAAATATAAATTGTGTTGTAACAAAACCTGATCAAATAGAAAAAAATTTATCTAGTTTTGATGGTATAATTAACTGTACACCAGTTGGTCATTATGATTTTCCAGGAAATCCATTAGGTAATCTAATGCCAAACAAGAAACAATGGATTTTTGATGCAGTTTACACTCCAGCTAAAACCAATTTTATTAAGAAAGGTGAACAAGTTGGAGCAAAAATTATTTCAGGCATTGATCTTTTTATTTTTCAAGCAATAGACGCTTTTTTATATTTTACTGAAAACAAAGAAAATAATCACGATCTTACAAATCATATACATAAGTTAAGAAAAAATTATTTCGATAAGCTATATATTTGAATTAAGACTTGTTTTCAAAAATAATTTCATTTCCAAAAAGTCTATTAATTTCATCCTCTGAATAACCATTTTCCCTTAAGACTTCTCTTGTATGTTCGCCAATAACAGGTGGTTTATGTTTAACGCCTACTTCTTTAGATCTACTAAACTTAATTGGTGAAGAAACACCTTTGTAATCCTCTTTTGAAATAGTCATTTCTCTTTCTTTTGTTTGAGGATGATTTAAAGCTTCCTCTATATTCCTTACGGGCCCTGCAGGAACTCCTGCCGACAATAGTTTTTCTGAAAATTCAACTCCATCTACATTACTGAGAGCATCTTCTAAATATTTGGTTAGTTCTATTCTGTTTTTTACTCTATCACCATTAGTTAAAAATCTTTCATCTTTTGCAAGATTGTCTAAATCCAAAGCTTTACAGAGTCTTATAAAACCAGCATCGTTTCCAATTCCCATAAAAATCTCATTAGTTGCTGTTTTGAATTTATCATATGGGGAAATATTTGGGTGTGCATTTCCAGTAGCTTTACCTGGTTTTTTTGATAAAAAATAATTGCCAGTATGTGGATGCATTAATGCGAGTGCTGAATCATAAAGAGACATATCCAAAAATTGACCTAAGCCAGATTTTTCTCTTTCTTGCAGTGCCATTAAAATTCCTATCGTTGAATAAAGTCCAGTTCCCATATCAACTACTGGAGCCCCAATTCTTACATCGCTTCCGTCAGCATGACCATTTACTGACATCATACCAGTCATAGCTTGAACTATTGCATCATAGCCTGGTGCGCCACCAAGTGGACCTTTAGCTCCAAAACCTGAAATTCTACAGTGAATTAATTTAGGAAATTTTTTTCTTAAAACTTCTTCATAACCCAAACCCCATTTTTCCATTGTACCAGTTTTGAAGTTTTCAATAACTATATCTGAGTTTTTTAAAAGTTCTAAAATTATTTCTTTACCTGCTTGTTTGGTAAGATCGATTGCTACAGATTTCTTATTCCTATTAACGTTTATAAAATATGAAGCCATATCGTTTATAAAAGGTGGTCCCCAACCTCTAACTTCATCACCAATCTTTGACTCTATCTTAATCACCTCAGCTCCGTGATCTGCAAGTATTTGCGTAGCGTAAGGTCCTCCAAGAACTCTTGTAAGGTCTAAAATCTTAATCCCATTTAATGCATGGTTAATTTTATTTTTTTCTATCATTATATTACTTTCTAATAACTAATAAGATTTTGGTAGTCCAAGAACACGCTCAGAGATATAATTTAAGATCATTTGAGCGCTAACGGGAGCCAATTTGGGTATCAAAGATTCTCTCAATAACCTCTCAACATGATATTCTTTAGCAT
Organism: uncultured SAR116 cluster alpha proteobacterium; assembly: GCA_902618025.1. GTDB lineage: Bacteria > Pseudomonadota > Alphaproteobacteria > Puniceispirillales > Marisalimonadaceae > Marisalimonas. Next base: position 11,515 of record CACMYY010000010.1, on the reverse strand, counting down.
ATCCCATCCCACCCAAAGTCACGACTGCTTGCGTGGCTGCTTTAAAGCCAGCTTCAGCTGCAAAATATTTAGCCGCGTTAGCTAATCCTCCTGCACTTTCACCTTTATCGTATTGATAAGCTGCTTTTGCAATTAGTAGTTCCGCAGCTTCTAATTCAATCCAATTTTCTGCTAATGGGTGTTGAATACTTTGATTTTTACCAATAGGTCTATTAAAAACAATTCTATCATTTGCGTACTTAACCGCCCTTGACAATGCATTTTTGCCTATTCCTAGAGCTTCGGCGGCAATAAGAATTCTCTCAGGGTTAAGGCTATCTAATATATATTTAAATCCCTTACCTTCTTCACCAATTCTGTCAAATTCAGGTACTTCAAGATTATCTATAAATATTTGGTTGCTATCAACTGCTGCTCTGCCCATTTTGGAAATTTCTCTTACCTCTATTTTCTTCCTATCTAAATTTGTATAAAATAAAGTTAACCCGTCTGTATTTTTTTTACATTCTTCAATGGGACTTGTTCGGGCTAATAAGAGTATTTTGTCAGCTATTTTAGCAGTAGATGTCCAAATTTTTTGACCATTAACTAAATATCCATTGTTTATTTTTTTTGCAAATGTTTTTAATCTACCAGTATCTAAACCTGCATCTGGTTCAGTGACACCAAAGCAAGTTTTTTCTTTTCCTAATATCAATGGTGGTAACCACTTGTCTTTTTGTTCTTTAGTTCCATATACCACAATGGGATGTGGTCCAAAAATATTAATATGTATTGAAGATGCAGCAGCCATGCCGCCACCTGTTTCTGAAATTTTTTGCATAAAAATTGATGCCTCACTCACACCTAAATCACTTCCTCCAAATTCTTTAGGCATACAAATGCCCAACCAACCTCCATTTGCTACCTCTTCGTAAAACTTTTGGGGGAATTGACTATCTTTATCGCAATGAAGCCAATATTCATCATTGTAGTTTTTCATAATATTATTCACGGAATCAATAATAGATAACTGAGTTTGATTTAGATTGAATTCCATAAACTTATCTTGCTAAATTATGATAATTATTATTTGGTTCCATTTCCGTTGCCGAAGCTAGTCTGTTGGTCATGTTAAACAAACCAACAATTGCACTAATGTCCCAAATATCTCTATCTGTATATCCAACATCCCTTAATTTCTTTCTATCATTTTCACCAATTTCAGATGGGTCTTTTGTTAATTTTTTTGTAAAATTTAGTAATTCCTCTTGTTTTTTTGGCAATTCTGCAGACTTGAAGTTTGCTGCTATTCGTTCTCCTAATTGCGGGTCATTTGATAATTGTCTAACTGCAGATCCATGAGCTACTAAACAATAAAAGCAATGATTTTCTGAAGAAACCGTAACGGCAATCATTTCTCTTTCCAATTTTGTTAAACCAGAATCACCTAACATCAAAGCATTATATAATTTAGTAAAACCTTCAAATTGTTTTGGAAATTTTGCAAAAGCAGCAAGAACATTTGGAATAAAGCCTAGTTTTTGTTGAACAATTTCTAAGTAGTTCTTTACTTGATCTTCTCCGTCTTTAGCGCCTTCATAATCTAGATCTAATTTAGTTAAGTTACCCTTTTGGCCTTGTTTTGTAATCGTTGCCATTTACTTCTCCATTAACCAATTTGGTTTTCTCTTCTCAAAAAAAGCATTAATTCCTTCTATTGACTCAGGATTTTCCCATACATCTGCGAGAGCTTCAACAGTAAATCGAATTGTATTTTCATCTATTTTTACAGATAAATTTCTTACTAGTTTTTTTGAAGCAGATAACGCAGCAGGCGCATTTTTTAAAAAGGGTAAAATTTCGTTTGTTACAGTGTCATCTATTCTATCACTCGTAGTAAAAGATTTTATTAAACCAATTTTTTGTCCTTCTTGAGGAGAAAATGTACGGGCACTGGTAAACATGTCTATTGCACTGCTCGATCCAATTTTCGAAACCACATATGGACTGATTGTTGCTGGAATTAAGCCGAGCTTTGCCTCTGTAAGTGCTAATTTTATGTTATCTAAACATACTGCTATATCACATACAGATATAATCCCAATGCCGCCTCCAAAAGCATTTCCTTCAACTTTTGCAATTAAAGGTTTTGGAAAATTATACATTTTAAAAAGAAGCATTGCTAATTTTTTAGCTTCTTTAATTCTAGTTGATCTGTCAGAAAAAATTTGTTTTTTCATCCAATCTAAATCTCCTCCAGCACAAAAAGATTTTCCGTTGGCTGACAAAATTAACACTCGAGTATTTTCATCTTTTGATAGATTTTCAAAAGCATCACTTAATTCTTCAATCATTGTTGGTGATAAAGCATTGTGTTTATCAGGTTGATTTAAAATAATATGAGATACTCCGCCCTTGTTCTGTAATATTATCGAATTTTTTTTAATTTCAGTCATGGTTTCAGTTTAAGATTAATTTCTGAGCAATCACACTACATTCTTTTAATTTATCTCTATCAAGGTTCGTTTCATAACCTTTAGATAATAGTAATTTGTTAACTTTTTCGGTTGCTACATTTCCTTTTGCTCCTGGTGAATATGGACAGCCACCTAATCCCCCTACGGATGAGTCAAACGTATTTATACCATTTTCTAAGCAGACATTAATGTTATCAAGCGCATTTTGATAAGTATCATGAAAATGGCCAGCTAATGTATCTGCTGATAAATATTTTAAGCACTCTTTTACTACCTCTAGTGTTTGTTCCGGTGTTCCTTTGCCGGTCGTATCACCAAGTGAAATTTCGTAGCATCCCATTTTAAACAAATCTTTTGCAATTTGACCTACTATTTTAGGATTGACAACATTCTCATAAGGGCAGTGAGTTGCGCAACTAATGTAACCTCTTACAGGTATATTTAATTTCGAAGCTTTTTCAGTTATTGGAATAAATCGTTTGAGACTAGTTTCAATGTCGCAGTTAGTATTTTTTTTGCAAAATGTCTCAGATGCTGCCGTAAAAATTGCTACTTCATCGACATTTGCATTTAAGGCATCATTAAAACCTCTTTCATTGGGTGTTAATGCAGTGTATTTCGTGTTTTTATTTCTATTAATTCTACTAAAAACTTCTGCTGCATCAGCTAGTTGAGGAACCCATTTGTGACTCACAAAACTAGATGTCTCTATCTTATTAAAACCACATTGAGATAGTTGGTCAATTAAAAAAACTTTTTCATCAGTTGAAATAAATTTTTTTTCATTTTGAAGCCCGTCTCTAGGGCTCATTTCAAAAATATTTACTAAATTTCTCAAATAAGTACCTATTATTTTATTTTTTCTAAATTTAAGAGTTTGGAATTTTCAGTGACCTGTTCACCATTTTTACAAAAAATCTCTTTAATGATTCCGTCTCGTGGGGCAATTAAGGAATACTCCATTTTCATAGCTTCTAATTTCAACAATACATCGCCCTTTTTAACCCTGTTTTTTATTTTTAAATTATTAATTTTTATTATTCCATGCATAGGAGCAATAATACTATCTTCAAATTTACTATTTTCAACTGAATCTTGAGTTAAAGAATTCTTCAAGACAGCATCAAATGTATTTTCATCACTAAAAATGGTAAAAATTTTACTACCTGTTGATTTATCTTTAAAAACATAAAACTTTACTTCAAAGTTTTTGTTTTTTGTCTTCGCTTTCAAAGTTGAGTCGTGAAACGAAACAGAAGAGAAATAAAAATCTTGATTATCAAATGCAACTTCAAAATTTTTATTACTAGTCTTAGTAATGCAAAAAGAAGTTACTTTCTGACCTAAAGTTATATTTATTGGATAAGTAGTTGGTTTCCAATTATACCAATAATTTTGTTGTGAAGGTGTCAGATTATTAAAAATTATTAATGATGTTAAAGCTTTAAGTTGAGGTTCAATCTCTTTATCAATAAATTGTTCAATGTTGTTTTCTACTAACTTTGTGTAAATATCCCCTTCTCTAAAGTGTTTATTTTTTAATAATTTTTTTAATAAGTTTAAATTAGTTGTTATACCTGCAACTTCTATATCAAATAAACAATTTCTGAGATGATTTATTGCTTCATTTCTGTTTTTGCCATGTGAAATTATTTTTGCAATCATTGGATCATAATAAGGGCTTATAAAATCTCCTTTTTTATTACCCGTATCTATAATACAATTGGGATGATCAGAATTTTTTGGAAATTTTAAATGATATAGACAACCACTTTGTGGAAGAAAGTTTTTATTTATGTCCTCAGCGTAAAGTCTAGCTTCTAAAGACCAACCATTTAAATATATTTCATTTTGTGACTTAGGAAGTGATAGGCCATTAGCTATATGTAACTGCCATTCAATAAGATTAGTTGATGTAATTCTCTCTGTAACTGGATGCTCAACTTGAATTCTCGTATTCATTTCCATAAAATAGATTTTATTTTTATTTAGTCCATTAGTAATGTCTGCAATAAATTCTATCGTACCAGCGCCTTGATAGTCCAAAGACTTCAAAGCGTTTATAGCTAAGTTACATAAAAATTTGCGAATATCTGCACTAAGTTTTGGTGAAGGTGCTTCTTCAAGAATTTTTTGTTGCCTTCTTTGTAAAGTGCAATCTCGATCAAAAAAATGTACTACATTTCCGTGCTGATCAGAAAAAATCTGCACTTCAATATGACGAGCTTTGGTTATATATTTTTCAATTAAAATATTTTTATCATTAAAATTTGTTGAAGCTTCACTTGAAGCCTCTTCTAAAGCAGAAAAAAAATTCTCTTTATTTTGCACAACTCTCATGCCTCTTCCGCCTCCGCCAGATCTTGCTTTTATAAGAACTGGATAACCGATTTCATTGGCTTTTTTTTTGAGGAAATCCTTATCTTGATTGTCACCATGATATCCTGGAATAACTGGAACACCTGCTTCCTCCATTATAAGCTTTGCTTTATCTTTTTCTCCCATATTTTTAATAATTGTGCTTTTAGGGCCTATAAAAATTAACTTATTTTTTTCAATACTTTTAACAAATTTTGAATTTTCAGATAACAATCCATATCCTGGGTGAATTGCGTTAGCTTTATATTTTTTACATATACTAATTATCGCAGGTCCATTCATGTATGTTTCTGAAACTAAAGAACCAGGAATGTTTACAGCTTCGTCAGCAAGTTGGGTATGTAAACTATCAGCATCTTCATTTGAATATATAGCAACTGTTGGTATATCAAGATTTTTTGCACATTTAATTATTTTACATGCAATTTCACCACGGTTAGCAATTAATAATTTTTTTATTTTTTTTTTAAGTATCATTTTACTGGTTACATTCTAAAAATACCAAAATTAGTATCTTCAATTTCTTTATTTAAAGAAATTTTAAGACTGGCAGATAATATATCTCTTGATTTTTTTGGATCTATTATTCCATCATCCCATAATCTAGCAGAGGCATATAGGGGATGCGATTGATTTTGAAATTGTTCTAGAATAGGTTTTTTAAATGCGCTTTCGATGCTTTTGTTCCATTTAGCTTTTTTGTTAAGAGTGTTTCTTTTTTTTAGAGAGGCTAAAACACTTGCTGCTTGTTCACCTCCCATTACCGAAATTCTCGAGCAAGGCCAAGTCCATAGAAATCTTGGAGCAAAGGCCCTCCCACACATTCCATAGTTACCAGCGCCAAAACTACCACCAATTAATAATGTTATTTTGGGTACTTTTGTTGTTGCTACGGCGTTTACAAGTTTGGCGCCATTTTTTGCTATTCCACCATGTTCAGCTTTTTCGCCTACCATAAAACCAGTTATATTTTGTAAAAAAATTAAAGGTATTTTTCTTTGACTGCATAGTTCTATAAAGTGAGTACCTTTCAATGAGCTGTCTGAAAATAGAACTCCGTTATTTGCAACAATTCCACACAAATCACCTTTTAATTTTGCAAATCCAGTAACTAAAGTTGTACCAAAGTTTTTCTTAAATTCGTCAAACTCAGATCCATCTACTATCCTCATAATAATTTCTCTGACGTCAAACGTTTCTTTTGGATCCGCTGGAACTATGCCAGTAAGTTCGTTCTGGTCATATAAAGGTTCATCAAAAGATGAAATATTGCTAGAGATTTTATTTTTTACATTTAAATTTTTAATACACTGTCTAGCTAAAGTCAGAGCATGTTCATCATTTTCAGCAAGATAGTCAGCTACACCTGATATTTTTGTATGAATTTCTCCTCCGCCAAGCCTTTCAGAGTCAGTAATTTCTCCAGTTGCTGCTTTTACTAATGGTGGTCCAGCTAAAAATATTGTACCTTGATTTTTTACAATTATTGTTTCATCAGACATTGCAGGAACATACGCACCACCTGCGGTGCAGCTCCCTAGAACAACCGCTATTTGAGCTATCTTTTTAGATGACATGTTTGCCTGATTGAAAAAAATTCTTCCAAAATGTTCTTTGTCCGCAAAAACTTCATCTTGATTTGGTAGATTTGCTCCACCAGAATCTACCAAATAAATACAGGGTAAATTGTTTTCAAGAGCAATTTCTTGTGCTCGTAAATGTTTTTTTACTGTTATTGGATAATATGTACCTCCTTTAACAGTTGAATCATTACAAATTACCATAACGTCACGGTTATGAACTTTTCCAATTCCTGTAATTATCCCAGCTGAAGGACACTCATTATTATACATGTTATAGCCAGCTGTTAATCCTACCTCTAAAAAAGCACTTCCAGGATCTAAAAGCTTAGATACTCTATGCCTTGGTAGCATTTTGCCACGTTTTTGATGACGGTCATTCAATTTTTTTCCTCCACCATTCATGGCAATCTCAACTGCTTTATGTGTAAGTTTATAATCAACAGAAAGTTGTTTTTGGTTTTTTAAAAATTTTATATCTTTAGAGTTAACTTTTGATTTTAATATCGTCATTATGATGTTTCCAAAAACAGCTCTCTACCAATCAACATTCTTCTTATTTCAGAAGTTCCAGCTCCAATTTCATATAACTTTGCATCTCTAAGAAGTCTGGCTACAGGAAAATCGTTAGTGTATCCATTACCACCTAATGCTTGTATTGCTTCTAAGGATAATTGAGTTGCTTTTTCTGCTGCATATAAAATACAACCCGCAGCATCTTTTCTAGTTGTTTCCCCTCTGTCACAAGCTTTCGCTACTTCGTAAACATAAGACCTACATGCATTCATAGTGGTATACATGTCGGCTATTTTACCTTGCATGATTTGAAACTCACCAACTGATTTTCCAAACTGTTTTCTTTCATGAATATAAGGGACAACAGTATCCATTGCAGCTGCCATTATACCCAAAGGGCCTGCCGCAAGAACAACCCTTTCGTAGTCCAGTCCGCTCATTAAAATAGAAGCTCCTTTTCCCTCTTCACCTAGAATATTTTCTTCTGGGACAGGGCAATTTTCAAAAATAAGCTCTGCCGTATTTGATCCTCTCATCCCTAATTTATCTATTTTTTTGCCAGTAGAAAATCCTGTCATTGTTTTTTCAATTATAAATGCTGTGATTCCTTTTGAGCCCCCTTTAGGGTCTGTTTTAGCATATACAACTAAGGTATCTGCGTCAGGTCCATTAGTAATCCACATTTTTGAGCCATTTAATAAATAAGTATTATTTCCTTGTTTTTCAGCGTGGAGCTTCATAGAAACAACGTCTGACCCAGATCCTGTTTCACTCATTGCAAGAGCGCCAATTTTTTCACCCTTGCACAAGCTTGGCAAATATTTTTCTTTTTGTTCTTCGCTACCATTTCTATTTATTTGGTTAACACATAAATTAGAAAAGGCTCCATAAGACAGGCCAACAGAAGCACTTGCTCTACTTATTTCTTCCATAGCTATGCAGTGAGCCAAGTAACTCATTTCACTGCCACCATACTTTGAATCAGCTGTAATGCCTAAAAGTCCTAATTCACCAAGTTTTGTCCATAGTTGATTTGGAAAGGAGTTTTCTTTATCTATTTTATTAGCAATAGGAGCTATTTCTCTTTGTGCAAATTTATAAACTGTTTCTCTTAAAGCTTCATTATCTTTGCCGATTGAAAAATTCATTGAATGAAAAAACATAAAGTTGCAGCCCCTTAAAATCTACTTATTCAAATCTATTTAGTTTGACTTAAAGCCCTTTGTTTTGCTAAGGCACTTTCTGCCCCTGACACATAAAGTAATCCATTCATGCGTCTCATTAAATTAGCTTCAAAGTCATCAACTATACCGTCCGAAAGAATTACACCCCACATCATTTCAATAACATCAATTCTTTCTTCATGATCCATTTCATTTAAAATAATTTTTATTTGAGAGAAGATTTCGATTCTTTCATCACTTTTATCAAGAGCATCAAGTAAATTTTTTTCAGCTTGATCAGGAGTAAAACTGAATTTATTAACTAATAATTTCTTTATATACTTAAGTTCAGTTTTACCAGTATCTCCATCAATTTGACATGCCTCTATTAGCAAAATTATGACAGCCTGTATGTCTTCTCCTTCATACTCATCTTGTTTTTTGTCTTTTGAAGTTATATTTCGAAAAGCAGTTTTAAGATTTGAGAACATTTTAAACCTATTAAATTGAAATAGTGATTTCTTTGTTAATTTGTTTCTAAGATGAATTAAATATAAATTTTTTCAAGTTTTAAATAGACATTATATACTCCTTTTCACTTTTTATTTTTTGTGCAAGTGTTATTTATTAAGAATCGTTAAGTGTTTGAAATTCTATTAGGGGGCAATTTTACAAGGATTGAAAGAATAATGGCAAGCGACGCATTTTTAAATTCTATTGAAATTAATTTCAAAAAAGCAACTCAATATATTCAAAAAATTTATGGAAGTGAAACACTCTCAGAAGATTTGTCAAATCAAATTATGATGACAAATGCAACATATGTAGTTCGATTTGGTGTGAGGCTAAGGGGTACAGTATTTACGTTTGTTGGTTATCGTTCAGTTCACTCTGATCATTTTGAACCCGTTAAAGGTGGAATAAGATATGATTTGGCTGTAAACCAAGAAGAAGTAGAGGCCTTAGCTGCATTGATGACATATAAATGTGCTTTGGTAGAGGTTCCCTTTGGAGGTTCAAAAGGTGGACTTTTAATTGACATAAAAGAGTGGAAACCAGAGGAGTTAGAAAGAATTACGAGACGTTTTACTCAAGAACTAGCAAAAAGAGATTTAATACATCCATCTCAAAATGTTCCAGCCCCAGATGTTGGGACTGGAGAACGAGAAATGGCATGGATGGCTGATGAATATCGTCGACTTAACCCAACAGACTTAAACGCTTGGGCATGTGTTACTGGTAAACCGGTAAACAAAGGTGGAATTTCTGGTAGGACTGAAGCAACTGGAAGAGGTGTCAAACTGGCTCTTAAAGCATTTTTCCAAAATGAAAAAGATGTAAAAAAAACTGGTTTAACTTCAGGATTAAAAGGAAAAAGAATAATAGTGCAAGGTCTTGGAAACGTAGGTTACTATGCGGCTTATTTTTTATCTATGGAAGATGGAGCAATAATTACTCATGTTATAGAACGGGATGGCACAATTGTAGACAAAAATGGGATAGACGTATCATCTTTAAAGAATCACATTATTGCCAAAGGTACTATAAAAGGTTTCAAAGGTTTTATTGAAAGTGGTTCTGAGATTTTAGAAGAAGAAACTGATATTTTAATACCAGCAGCAATGGAGCTTGTTATAGATGAAACAAATGCAGATAGAATAAAAGCCAAACTTATTGTAGAAGCAGCAAATGGTCCTGTTTCAGCAGGTGCTGATGAAATACTTAACAGAAATGGTGTAGTAATTATACCAGACCTATATGCTAATGCTGGCGGTGTTACTGTTAGTTATTTTGAATGGATCAAGAATTTAAGTAGAATTAGACTTGGAAGATTACAAAGAAGAGCACAAGAAAATCAGGTCTCTAATTTAATCGAAGGAATTGAAAATATGACAGGAAAAACGTTTCCCGCTGATTTTAAGTTGAAGTCTATTGAAGGATCATCAGAAATAGATTTAGTTCGATCTGGTTTAGAAGATACAATGTTGGAAACATATAAAGTAATTAGTGATGTTTGGAACAAATACAGTGAGGTACCAGATTTAAGGACGGCTGCTTTGATTGTGGCAGTTAAAAGAATAGCTCAAAGTTATAATTCTCTTGGGATATAAAAAGGGGAGCAAAGCACCCCTTTTTAATTTTGTTAGATATTTTATTTTTTAAAATCTGGATAAGCTTCCATGCCAATTTCAGCTAAGTCAACACCTTCCAGTTCTTCTTCAGCAGTAACTCTAATGCCAATAGTAAGTTTTATAATATACCAGACGATTGCAGATGCAATAATTGTAAAAGCACCTATTGCAAATATACCGTAAAGCTGTGCACCAATTGTGGCATCTGAGTTTGAGAAAATTACAGCGATAGTCCCCCAAATACCTGCAAAAAGATGAACAGGAATCGCTCCCACTACATCATCAATCTTAAATTTGTCAAGCATTGGTATGGTAAGTACAACAATTAACCCACCAACAGCACCTATAAAAATAGCTAGCATTGGAGATGGAGCAAGTGGTTCGGCTGTAATAGCAACCAATCCACCTAGTGCACCATTTAATGCCATTGTTAAGTCTGTTTTCTTATAAAATAACATTGTTAGAATAAGTGCTACAACTACACCACCGGCTGCTGCAAGGTTTGTATTGATATAGATGTTTGATATTGCTGTAACATCTGCACCAGATCCCATAGCTAATTGAGAACCACCATTAAAACCAAACCAACCAAACCAAAGTATAAAAGTACCTAATGTGGCTAAAGGTAAGTTCGAGCCCGGCATAGGATTTACACTTCCATCGTCCGAGTATTTACCTTTTCTTGCACCTAATATTATTGCGCCAGTAAGAGCTGCCCAACCACCTACACCATGTACTATAGAAGATCCAGCAAAATCTAGGAAACCGGCTTCACTTAAGTAACCTCCACCCCATGACCATGATCCTTGTATTGGGTAGATAAAACCACAAAGTAAAACAACAAAAACAAAAAATGCTTTTAATTTAATTCTTTCAGCCACTGCTCCACTAACAATTGATGCAGCTGTTGCACAGAAAACCATTTGGAACCACCAATCTGAACTAGATGAATAAGTAGCATCTTTTTCTCCACCGAAAGTTGTACCGTCGGATGGGCTCCATATTGAAAATGAACCTATATAACCCGATACGTCCATATACATAAGATTATAGCCCACTACCGCAAACATAATACCGGCAATTGAATACAAACCAATGTTTTTTGCACACTGAACTACAGCATTTTTAGCTCTCACTAAACCTGTTTCTAACATACAAAAGCCTGCAGCCATCAACATAACTAGAAAACCATGAACTAGAAAAGAGAAGGAATTGAATATATATGCTGTTTCAGCATCTGGTGCAGCCAGGACTGAACCTGTAATACCAATTATCATTGCAGGTAT
>CACMYY010000009.1 GCA_902618025.1 uncultured SAR116 cluster alpha proteobacterium | reverse complement strand
CACATTGTGGCGATCCAAGAAAAGATTTTAATACCTGTTGGCACAGCTATAACCATCGTGGCTGCTGTAAAGTATGCTCTTGTGTCTACTGACAAACCTACAGTATACATGTGATGAGCCCATACAACAAAACCAATAACACCTATCGAAACCATTGCATAAGCCATCCCTAGATAACCAAATACTGGTTTTCTTGAAAATGTTGACACAATTTGACTAACAATACCAAATGCAGGCAAAATCATTATATAAACTTCAGGATGACCAAAAAACCAAAATAGATGTAAAAATAATATAGGATCTCCCCCACCCTCGGGAATAAAAAAACTTGTTCCGAAATTTCTATCAGTTAATAGCATAGTAATAGCCCCAGCTAAAACTGGTATAGCCAATAAAAGTAAAAAAACTGTAACAAGCATTGACCAGACAAACAAAGGCATTTTATGAAGTGTCATTCCAGGTGCTCTCATGTTGAAAATTGTTGTTATAAAATTAGCAGCACCTAAAATTGAAGAGGCTCCAGCCAAATGTAAGGAGAATATTGCAAGGTCCATACCCATACCTGGTGAACCCGCTGAGCTAGAAAGAGGCGGATATATAGTCCAACCAACACCAACACCACCGTCGACTACAGCTGATAATAATAATAAAACAAAGCTTGGAGGTAAAAGCCAAAAGGATATGTTATTCATTCTTGGAAAAGCCATGTCTGGAGCGCCTATCATTATAGGAACAAACCAATTACCAAAACCGCCAATTAACCCTGGCATAACCACAAAAAATACCATAATTAGACCATGAGCTGTTGTGAAAACGTTCCACACATGCCCATCTTCCATATATTGAACACCAGGATTCATTAATTCCATTCTCATATAAATTGACATTGCTCCACCTATGAAGGCAGCGACTATAGCAAATATAATATACATTGTTCCAATATCTTTGTGGTTAGTAGAGTATAACCACCTTTTTACAAAACCTGTTGGAGCACCGTGATGATCATGTGAAGAACCAGTGGTGGTGGCGCTTTGAGATAATGAAGCCATTATTTAATCTCCTTAACTTCTTTTTTTTCTAGTAATGCTACTTTACTATTTTCATTTATTGGATTATTAGCAAATTTAACTTTTGCTTCCTTAAGCCATTCTTTATATTCATTTTTTGGTAAAGCTTGGATAACTATTGGCATATATGCATGATTAACTCCACATATTTGGTTGCATTGTCCATAATATTTTTTCTTTCCAACAGGTACCTCTGTCCAAATTTCGTTTATTCTTCCAGCGATAGAATAAACTTGAAGGGCAAGGGATGGTACAAAAAAAGAATGCATAACATCATTACCTGTGACAAGAAATTTAATCCTTGTACCTTCAGGCACAACTAGTGGATTATCGACATCTAACATTCTTTTTTGATTATCTTTTAAGTCTTCTTCAGCAATAATATATGAATCAAACGAAATTTCTTCATCAGGATATTCATAATTCCAATACCATTGTGCTCCAGATACCTTTACCACCATATCTACTGGTTTATCTGCCTCAGTGAGATAGAGAAGTTTAAATGAAGGAACAGCAATTACAACAAGTATTAGAACTGGGACAACAGTCCAAATAATTTCAATTAATGTATTATGTGAAGTTTTTGAAGGTTTAACATTAGGTTTTTCTCTAAACTTAATGCAAACGAAAACTAATAAACCAAGGACAAAAACAGAAATCAAGGTAATAACTATAAGAAGAAAGTTGTGAAGGTCTGTTGCTTTAGATGCGATTATTCCTGCCGGTTCTTGAAGATCCATTTGCCAAGGCTTTGGTTCTGAAGCATGAGCAATATTTAAAAATACGAACGTTAAAATTGATATACAACTAAAAATGTAACTAATGCTTTTTTTCCAACCATTTAGTGCAGTTTGGAAAGTTGTCTTCATTATTTTTGCTCCTTAAGCTTAAATCAAGATTTAACAAATATGCTTATAATTAGGTTAAAATAGTTTAAAATGATTCTAAACATGTTTTGTTAGTATTACTTAAAACTTTTTTACAAAAAATACTAGATCTAAAACTAAATAAATTTAATTTTTTTAGTAAAAATTTAATTTACTAATTAAATGTTTATTTTTTAATCTTTAACCTTGAAGAAACTTAATTATATTGCCATGTTTATAAAAACTTATCCTAACTAAAAGGTCTTTAAAATGCTAAATAAATCTCCTTTAGAAATAACTGATCAAATATTTTACGAAAATAATGATTTTGACCTTGAAAAGGTTCAATCTTTGCTTTCACACACTTTGCAAAATTCAGATGATGGTGAATTATACCTTGAATCCACTAAATCAGAATCATTTTCTTTTGATGATGGTAGGATGAAAAATATTGCCTATGATAGCACCAAAGGATTTGGTTTAAGAGCAATTGCAGGTGAAGCGAGAGGTTTTGCTCATTCAGGAGAAATAACAGAGTCTTCTCTTAAAAGGGCCTCAGAAACTGTGAAATCAGTATCAAAAAATTATTCAGGTATTATGGCGCCCGGACCAACAAACAGATATAACAAACCTCTATACACCTCAAAAAATCCACTAGAGGAAACTTCATTTAAAGTAAAAACTAATTTACTTCAAGAAATAGATACCTATGCAAGATCAATCGACAATAATGTTATTCAAGTATCTGCGTCTATTTCGGCTTCTTATCAAGCAATACAAATATTAAGAGGTGATGGAGAAAGATCTGCAGATATTAGACCTTTAATTAGATTAAATGTTTCTTTGGTAGTTGAAAAAAATGGTAGAAGGGAAACAGGTAGTTCAGGATGTGGTGGAAGAGGAATGTATGAAGAATGGATCAATTCAGACAAATGGAAAGGCCAAGTAAAAGAGGCGCTTAGGATTGCTAATACCAATTTAGAATCCATTCCAACACCAGCTGGTGAAATGCCAGTCATTTTAGGACCTGGATGGCCTGGCGTTATGTTACATGAAGCTGTAGGTCATGGATTAGAAGGTGATTTTAATAGAAAAGGCACTTCAATATTCTCAGGCAAAATCGGAGAAAAAGTTACAGCTGAAGGGGTTACAGTTATTGATGACGGAACAATTGAAAATCGGAGAGGATCAATAACTATAGATGATGAAGGAACAAAATCATCTAGAAATATTTTAATAGAAGATGGAATTTTAAAAAGTTACATGCAAGATCGACAGAATGCTAGATTAATGAAAATGGAACCAACTGGTAATGGTAGAAGACAGTCTTATTCTCATTATCCTATGCCAAGAATGACAAATACTTACATGGATAATGGTACAATTGAACCAGAAGAAATTATAAGCTCAGTTAAAAAAGGGATTTATGCTGTCAATTTTGCTGGTGGACAAGTAGATATTACTAACGGTAAATTTGTTTTTTCTGCTTCTGAGGCTTATCTCGTAGAAAATGGAAAAGTAAAACAACCTCTAAAAGGAGCAACCTTGATTGGCAACGGTCCAGATGCAATGTCTAAAATTTCTCTAATTGGTAATGATATGTCATTGGATGATGGCATCGGCACTTGTGGCAAAGAAGGTCAGGGAGTTCCTGTAGGCGTGGGACAACCTACCCTTTTGATGGGCGGTATCACCGTTGGAGGCACTGATACTAATTAAGTGTTAGAAAGCATTTTCAATAAATACTTTATCTATATTTTTTCTCCAAATACCATTAAACTTTTCTAAAAGAACTTCAGAGCCAGTTTTTTTATTTCTGATAATATTTAAAAGAGGATCTAAAAACTGTCTTTCGTCAATACCTCTATAATCTAGTTTATTACGCCTTTCGAGACCTAAACTAGCTATTTTTAGCATTTCATCAGCAATATCAATAATTTTTTTTCCACCTAATTTACCATTTAAACCATACTTTGCGGCGGAAATTCTCCCTTCCTCGAGTATAGAAGTATTCATAAATGGTTTTGCTAAATCATAAGCTTCTAACTGGGCTTTATTATCATACAATAAACCCACCCATAATGCTGGCAAAGCACAAATAATATTCCAAGGACCTCCATCCGCTCCTCGCATTTCTAAATATTGTTTTAGTCTTACTTCAGGGAAAGGGACAGTTATATGGTCTTCCCAGTCTTTTATTGTTGGAAATTGGCCTTCAAAACCTTCCAACTTTCCATCCATGAAATCTAAAAAAGATTTTCCCGATACATCAATATATTTACCGTCTCTGTAAACAAAATACATTGGCACTTTTAAAACGTAATCTAACCATGCTTCATAGCCAAAATGTTTAGTAAATACAATTTCTGGCACACCAGTTCTGTTTGGGTCAGTATCAGTCCAGACAATTGCTCTAGAAGATAAATATCCACTTTCTTTTCCTTCAATAAATGGAGAATTTGCAAAAATAGCTGTGGAAATTGACTGCAAAGCTAATGAGGTTTGAAATTTTTGTACCATATCTTTTTCATTTAAATAATCAAGATTAACTTGGATAGTACACGTTCTAAGCATCATATCTAATCCAAGTTTACCCACTTTAGGCATAAACTTCTTCATTATTTCATAACGACCTTTGGGCATCCATTTTTGTTTTGCACGGGACCATTTAGGATCATATCCCAGTCCTATCATTAACAAGCCAAGATTACTGATAGCTTTTTTCATTATTTGCAAATGTTTGCCGGTCTCTTTACATGTTTGGTGTAAATTTTCTAGAGGGGATCCTGATAATTCTAATTGTCCTCCAGGCTCAAGAGAAATTGAAGCGCCTTTTTCATCTTTGAGACCAATTATGTTATTATTTTCTAATACTTTTTCCCATTTATTCTCATTTGCAAGTTTATTTAACAATTCACTTATTCCTGATTTACCAAAATAACCGACTCTTTCTAAATTACCTAAATGAAAAACAAATTTTTCATGTTCTGTACCTATTTTCCAGAGTTCTCTGGATTTTTCGCCTGCTCTAAACCAATTTATAAGCTTTTCTTTTGTTAACCTTTGCATTTAGATCTCATATGGTAAGTTTTAAAAAAATATAATTGAGATTTTCACTATAATATTTCCTTAGACACATTGATACTTAATTATTAAGTTGCATATATTTTTTCATATTACCGTTCAAACAATGCCATAAAACTATAATTGCAATTACGGCAGTATCAGATCTTAAAATTCTTGACCCTAAATCAGTTGGTTTAATGAAAGGTTTTTTTCTAAGATAATCTATCTCGTCACTACTAAAACCACCCTCAGGACCAATTAGGATTGCACCTGAAGATTTGGAATATATATTTTGAAAATCAAATTTAATTTCATCTTGGTTTCTAATTGTTTCGTCTCCATGAAGAATAATTCTTTTTTGATCCCAACTTTCAATCAAGTCCTTTAATTTTCTTAATTCAAATATTTCTGGTATTGTTAGACGTTCACATTGTTCTGATGCCTCGATAACAATATCTTGCATTCTCTTTAAATTGATTTGTTTTATATTAGTTCGATCTGTGATTATAGGAAAGATTTTAGAAGCTCCTAATTCTGTTGCCTTTTGTATTATATACTCTGTTGGAGCTTTCTTCACAGGCGCAAATAATATCCATAGATCAATCTCTGTTTCCACATTTCTTATTTTTTTTAATACAATTAAAACAATATGTTTTTTATATATTTGAGAGATTTTAGCTAAATATTCGCCGTCAACACTATTAAATATTAATAATGTGTCATCTTTCTTTTTCCGCATTACATTTATTAGATAATGCAATTGTTTTGTCGTAATTGTGACTGTTTGTTTTAATGATATTTTTTTTGGAAAATATATCCTTACTTTAGCCTTATAAGATAAATCTAACATTAATAAAAACCTATATTATTTAAAAATTTATTTAACTGCTAATTGATTAAGAAATATTAAAATGATATTGCATATTTATGAATATACCAAAACAAAATAATTCAGATATTTTAGATAATGGCTGGTGGAACATACTACCTAAAAACTCAATTAAATGGATAAGATTAGGAAGGTTTGACAGACCTGTTGGTTTTTGGCTTCTTGTCCTTCCTGGTTGGTGGGTACTTCCTCTGACTAATTTAAACCTTGAAAATTGTGTAATACTTATGTTTATTTTTTTAATAGGCTCAATGGCAATGAGAGCTGCAGGCTGTACTATTAATGATATGTGGGACAAAGATATTGATAAAAAAATTTCTAGAACAAAGAAAAGACCACTTGCAAGTGGCGAAATTTCAAATTTACAAGCAAGTCTTTTTTTAATTGTGATGTTATTCATTGGTTTTATCTGTTTGTATCAATTGAATATTTATACTTGGTTTATAGCTATGTCAGTGATGCCTTTAGTTATACTTTATCCGTTAGCTAAAAGATTTATAAAATGGCCACAAATTATCTTAGGATTGACGTTTAGTTGGGCTGTCCCAACTGCTTGGTCCTCTGCAAATGAAGAATGGAATTTGGGAATATTCTTTATGTATTTAGCAACTGTATTTTGGATAATCGGATATGACACAATTTATGGATGTCAGGATAAAAAAGAAGATGAAGTTTTTGGTATTAAAAATTCTGCCGTTTCAGCAAAGAACTTTTTAACTCTTTTTGTAGGATGTGCATACAGTTTAATGTTTATATTATTAATTATTAGTGGATATTTGTTAAACAATAGTAATTTCTGGTATATTGGTGTATCAATTTGCGGTTTGCACCTTATAAGTCAAGTAATAAAATTAAAAAACATTGAAAAATATAATCCACTTAAAATTTTCAAATCTAATGTGTTTCTAGGTGTCATTTTAACATTATCATCTCTAATAAATCATATGGTTTCCTAGACAGAAATCTTAAACTTTATATTTTAACCTAAATACACCATCTACTAAAATCATATGTGGAAATGTTAATGCGGCTAATCCAATAAAAGTTACTTTTATAATGGTGTCAGTATAAGAGTTTAAATTTAATAAAATATAGTATGCAAGTCCTCCACCTGACCAACTTAATGCAGAAAAAATGATCATTAAATACAGTATTTTTTTCTTTTCCATGAAGCTGAGTAAAGTTGGTATAATTCTTTTGATATGGTGGGTACTATGAATTAAACAAAAATATATTGCAAACGCTGGCAAAGGAGGAAGAAGTAAAATAACCAAAACCATTAACGATAACAATTTGATATAATTTTTAGAAATAACAACTTTCTTATAATTAAATGATAAGTAAATTAATGATAAAATCCAAATTATGAAAGCAACGAAAAGGAATTCCCATAATAAATACAACTGATTTCCAGATAAAATTGAAAAAAGATGGTCAACTTCAACTTTATTAAAAAAAATTATACCCAAGACCACTATTCCTCCATGAAGATAACCACTGATGTAATAAAAGTTATTGTTCTTCCAATTTAAATCTCCACAGCCAAAGTGAAAAATACTTGCCAATAAAAATATTATTAGTGAAAAAACAGGTAAAAAGTACCACAGAACAACAACTAAAATAGCAATTAATAAATAAGTAATTATAAATCGTACTTGTAAATGAAAACTTTTTGTAAAGCCTAGTGTAACTGAAATAGCTCCATCAAGAGCTCCATGGGGGATACCCATAAAAATAATAAAAAATAATGAGATATAATCTAACCAATCTAGTGTAAAATGAATCATTTACGAAACACGACATTAAAAAATGATTTAATAAACGGTATTTTAGGCATTGAAATAATTATTTTGCAAGTTGTTATTAGTGAAGCATATCCAGACATAAATTTAGCCATTTCGTCACCATTTAATTTTCTGGCTAAGCCAGAAAATATTTTAGGAGCAAGTAAAGGATACTCATTTATTACATTAATAAAGATTTTATCTAGAAATAAATCAATATTGTTGTGAATTTTAGTATTAATTTTTTTTCTGTTTTTTATTTGGCTAATTATTTGATATGCCTGTTTTTGAATAAATGTAAAAGCATATCCTGAAGAAGGTCTTACTGCTCCTCCCCTAGTACCAATATTATAAGCTTCTTTAGATTCATTAAATATATAATGCATAGGAATAATACCTTTTTCATGATCACTTTTTTTAAATTCAATTAAGTTATAATAGTTTTTAAGATATTTTGAAATTTCAGTTGAATAATATTCTTTATTCTCGACTATTTTTGAAAACATTGTAGATTCGACTAATGCTTTTCTTTTGCTAAATGGTAACAGATAAATAAAATGCATACCCCTTGACTGGTCGCATCTAAAATCCATTAATGTTACTAATTTTTCATCAAATACATCTTTGTTAGAAGTAACTACAAACCCTTCAAAATGTTGCAATAAAACATTACTTGGTAATTTAGGAGGTCTGCTATCAAATACTAAATTACCTTTGATTTTCTTATTCTTAATAAATAATTTATCATCTTTTTCTAGTACATCATTTTCAAAAATTGTTGTTTTTTCACTTTGAAGTTGTTTTCTACATATTTCTAACCATAAATGTCTTTTTATCACGCAATAAGGATGTTTCATTGAAGTAAGAATATGTTTCGAATCATTAGTATTTATTGACCATTTTGACCACACATGATTTGCATTATCATAAGCTTCTTCGTTAATTTCAACTTTCCAGAAGCCCCAAAAATGGTCTTTATTGATTTTATTTTTGTCACCCAGAAACAAATTAAATTTATAATTAGGTAATTTATTAATTAACCTGGCTAATGATAATGCTGAGCAACCTCCCCCAATAATATTAATTTCCTTATTTATCATCGAATAAATCTTCTAAAAAAAAATGTAGTTCAGAATTATGCTTTTTCTTCTGTCTAAAATAAAATATTTCTTTAAAAGTCTTGAATAGTGAAATTTTAATTTTCTTGTAGATTGAGGTTACTTGTCTACCATTTTGCCAATTATAATTTTCATTTTCTAACTGCACTCCTATTTCTCTGTAAACTCCTGATGCTACAGAGATTGCAACCCGTGAATTAAAGGGTAAAAAAATTAATCCTCTTTCTCCACTAAAATAATATTGTTCAGCTAAAATTAATAGTTTTTTGACAGCTTTTGAAATAATGTAGATTTTTTTTAAGTCATTTGTTTTAGCTGCCAATACTATTTCTTCAGGTGAAATATTCTGAATCCAAGTGCCAGGTAAATATCGTCTCCCCATTTTAGCGTCTTCTAAAACATCTCTTGCAATATTTGTAAGCTGCATAGCTATTCCAAGATCTATAGCAAACAATTTAGCAATACTATTGTTACATTTTAAAGCATCACACATCATTATTCCTACAGTTCCGGCTACATGATAAGAATATCTAATTAACTCCTCTTCTTTTTTAAACAAAATATCCTTTTGATCTAAAATAAGTCCATCAATTAGATCTATTACTGCTTTTTGCGAGGATGAATTTAAAAATTCAGGATACTTAATTGAATAAATGTTTTCTAGGTTTTTAAATGTTTTTTTTTTGATATTAGATCTAATATTACTTAAATCTTTTGAGGCATTAGTCTCTTTATTATCCGCTAGGTCGTCTAAGCTTCTACAAAAACTGTATAACACAGCAGCCCTACTAATGCATTCTTTAGGTAAGAATTTTCCAGCCCAGTAAAAAGTTTTACCATTTTTTTTCATAACTGACTTGGCATTCTCAATGTGATACGCCATAAACAAACTCTTTATTTAATTAGATTTTCAACAACTTTTGCAGATGATAATACTCCAGGAATACCTGCACCTGGGTGAGCTCCAGCTGCAGCAAAAAATAAATTATCAATATGTGGATCTTTATTGTGATACCTAAACCACGCAGATTGAGAAAAATTTGGTGCTATTGAAAAACCTGCACCATGAGTAGATCGGTAATCATTTTTAAAATCAACAGGTGTCATATAAAATTCATCACAAATATAATTCTTTAATTCTGGTAAAATTGTAGCGTCTAAAGCATCTACAATTCTATGTTTTAATTTATCACCCTGAATTTTCCAATTAATGTTACCTTGTAAGTTTGGTACTGGACATAAAACATAAAAGCTATCACAATCCTTGGGAGCAAAAGACTTATCAGTTGCTGTAGGTCTATGAATATATAACGAAAAATCGTCGCTTAAAATTTTGTTATCAAATATATCAGTTAATAAGCTTTTAAATCGTTTTCCCAACCAAATTGAATGGTGGGCAATATTAGAATATATTTTTTTCGTTCCAAAAAATAAGACAAACATGCCGAAAGAATAACTTGTAAATCTTTCTGGCAGAAATTTTTTTCTTTTTTTACTTTTTGATTTCAAAATTTCATTGTAGAAGGTTGGAGGATCTCCGTTAAAAATAAAATTGTCAGCATAAATTATTTTTCCATTCATACATTCAATTTTTTCTATTCTACCATTTTTTTCATAAGCATTTGTTATATCCAAGTTATATTTAATTTCCACCCCAACTCGCACCAATAATTTTGTTAACTCTTGAACAAGTTTTCCAGTACCACCCATACTAAAATAAACTCCCCAATGTCTCTCTAAAAAATGTATTAAGGCATATATAGAAGTAGTAGAAAATGGATTTCCTCCTACCAATAATGGATGTATGGAAAAAGCTGACCTTAAATTTTGATTTTTGATATATTTATTTACCAGTTGAGCGACAGTTAAATAGCTTTTTAATTTTATTAAGGCAGGTATTTGTTTAATCATATAAAAAAAAGAGTTGAAAGGTTTGTCTGATAATTTTGTAAAACCTACATCAAAAATAGCTTTTGAGGCTTCTAACAATTTATCATAATTTTTTGAATCTTCGATTGAAAACTTTTCCATTTCTTTTTTAGTTTTTTGTATACTTTTCGAATAATCAAAAGTTCGGCCATCATAAAAATGAAACCTATACCAAGGATCCAAGGGTCTAAATTCGACATATTCTTCCCTTTTCTCATTGAAAAGTTCAAAAAGTTCATCAAATAAAAAAGGTGCCGTTATTACTGTAGGTCCGGCATCGTGTTTGAAACCATTTTTTTCAAAAACTTGAGCTCTACCACCTAAAGACCCTAGTCTTTCTATCAAAGAAACTTGATGACCTAGGGCTCTTAATCTTAGAGCTATTGCTATACCACCAAAACCACCGCCAATTATAATACTTTTGATATTTTTATTATTTTGTTTTTTGTCAAATAAAGCCATTAAGATATATAACCATGATACAAAAAAAAAGCCTGTAGGATTGCCTACAGGCTTTTTATTTTATTTTTTTAATATTTACGCATCTGACTCAGATACTGCTGCAGCCCAAATTGCCAAACAGAAAGCAATTTTGTTTATAACGTCAGCTATATTGTAAATAAAATTCAATGCATTTACGTCAGCGCCACCCATCAAGTAACCCATGAAGTAACCGATTGGATAAATAGCCCATCCAATAGTGACAATCCATTTCATTGTATTAAAGGCTGTCTGTACGGACTCAGGTGCACTTTCTGCACTAACTTTACCAGCTTCACCAGCAAAGATTTCATACAATATGAATATCCATCCAGCCATTCCAATTACAAATCCAAGAGTTGCATTTATAAAACCAGCTTCACCTAAATATCCACCGATTAACATTACTAAAGATCCAAGGAATAATCTCCAGAAAACACCACCAGCTATTGCGGTACATGCTGCAAGGATTAAATAGAATTCAATCATTTGTAGTGGAACTGTAATTATCCAGTCAACATATCTAAATACTGTAGGAGATGCACCTGTGGCTACCCACACTTCTCTCATGTAGAAATAGTGAACTCCAGCAACTAAAGTAACAAGAGCACCAACAACTAGAGATGTTCTCCACTTGCCTTTTACTCTCAATGATTCCATTAAGAAAAAAACAGTTGCTGCAACCATGGAAATAGATATTATCCAGAAACTTATACCAACAGCATCACCTGGGTCTAGATTAGCACCGTGTGACCCTGCAAATGAAAGTGTTGGAAGTAGGGCTAAAAAACTAGCCGGTATTAAATATTTTAAAAAAGACATTTATAAACTCCCCTTATACTTGTCATGTTTAATTTCTAGCAACTGCTAGATTCAATGCAAAATAGCACATTTAGCGAAAACAATAAAAGGGAATTTAAAGTTAGGCAACAATTAAAAGTAATTTAATTGCATTTTTTTTTCATCTAATTTGTTAACTTATTGTTTTATATAGTTTTATTTTTTGATAACAATTATCATTTTCAAATAAAAATAGTGCAAATTTGCATAATTTTCTATATTTTGCATGTAAATTATAACAATATTTGCTTAAATTTTTGTATTATAAAGGATAAAAATAAGTATGAAATGTTAAGTAATAATTAAATCTTTGCGCAAAATAAACAATTACCAATAATTGGAATTAAATTATTAAATTACCACGAACACTTTTTTTAACAATTTCCCATTCAGGATTTTGAGGTTTTATTGCTTTTGACTTTAATTTTTTATGAAGACTAATTCTGTAAGTTTTATTGCTAATGACCTTATAAACCCATTCTGATAATTTATCTACCTCAATTCCTAAACTTTGAATTAATGACAATAATGCTTTTTGTTCACTAAAGCCTTTTAATGTAGCGTTCTTAGCATTAATTACAGATAACCTTTTAGGTTTATAATCATTGAATGGAAATACACCTGCAATTGAAATATATCCATATATTTGTTTTGCATATTTAAAATCTTTTATTTTAACAGTATCTGGCTTAAGCTTTACAAAATTGTATGCCACTCCCAACGCTTCACTAAGATGCATGATGTCTAACTGTTCCTCATTTAACCACAATACATTAAGATTTACTTCGGTTCCTTTGCTAGGCCATTGAGTTGCCGGCATAGATCCATAAGATGATAGTGACGCTGCAAAAACCACATCAGAGTCATATAAAGTGGCTGGGGTAACACAAATATTCTGATCTAGTGAAAATTTTCTTTTTAATTGATATGGGGATCTATTAGAACCAACTGATAAAATTGGAATTCTATTATTTAAGTCATGACAAATACCTTTAATGAATTCTCCCTTATAAAATGAAAAAGAATAGTTAGGTGCAAAATATGGATAGTTTAAAGCTCTATCAAACGATGAAAAATTAGGAAACAATTCTTGAATAATGTTTTGATAATCATTTATCATGTAAATATTATATCTCTATAAACCCAAAGTTTCTTCAAATCCTAGAGCAATATTCATAGATTGGATAGCAGCACCAGATGCACCTTTGCCTAAATTATCTAATCTAGATGAAATGATTAACTGATTATTTTCATCATTACCAAATATACTTATATCCAAATAATTTGTTCCAACTAAATTATCTGGTCTAAAATATCCTTTATCACTAATACCTTCATCTTTTTTTAAAACTTTAATAAAATTAGCACCTGAATAAAATTCTTCCATTAAGTGTTGTATCTTTTCAGTATACACTTTTTTATTAAACCAGGAAAAATGAAGTGGTATAGAAACAATCATACCTTGTATAAAATTTCCAACAGACGGACTAAAAATTGGTGTAAGTTCAAGCTTATTATGATAAATTATTTCTGGCAAATGCTTGTGATTAAGTTTAAGTCCATAATTAAAGAATGGTTCATGGCCTGTTTGTTTAAAATAATTGATCATAGATTTTCCGCCACCTGAATAACCACTAACAGCATTTATGATAATTGGGCTATTTTTGCCTAAAATACCTTTTGAAATCAGAGGTTTTAGAATAACATTTGCACCAGTAGAATAACATCCAGGTGATGCAATACGTTTTGAATTCTCAATGCTTTTTCTGTAATTCTCTCCTAGCTCAGGAAGTCCATATGACCATTTTGGGTTAGTTCTATGAGCTGTGGAAGCATCAATAATTATTGGAGATTTATCTCCAAGTTCATCTGCGATTTGAACAGTTTCAATAGATATTTCATCAGGTAAACACAAAAATGTTACATCTGATTTTGCTAACATTTCTTTTTTATAGGAAATATCTTTTCTTTTAGATTGATCAACTGTCATAACGTTAACATTTGGATGCTTACTTAACTTTTCATGAACTTTCAAACCTGCGGTGCCAGTTTCTCCATCAATAAAAATATCTTTTTTCATATTTACCTTTTATGTACTTATACAGTTGCAACAATTAAAACAGTATATTAATAAAACATATATAAACATTTTGTAAATTCTCTTTTTCATAGGAACAGCTTTTATGTCTGCAAAAAAACTTAAAGACCAGGATATTATGAATCTTCTCATTGACACTGCTATTAATAATGGTGCAACTTCTGCCGATTGTGTATTGTCAAGAAGTAGAGGTGTATCGATTACCAGAAGGTTGGGTAAAGATGAAAATATTCAAAGGTATGAAGACTTTGACACCGGATTAAGAGTTTTTGTTGATAATAAAATATCATCAATTTCGACTAATGAGAATTCAGAAAAATCTCTAAAAGAAATTGCAATAAAGTCCGTTGAAATGGCTAAAATTGCTCCAGAAGATGAATACAGCATGATAGCTGACAAAGGTTTATTAAAACAATTTCCAATAAACGAAAATATTTGTATTGATAGTTTCGATACTGTAGAACCAAGTATTGAAATAATTAGAGATAGAGCATCAGAGGTTGAAGACATAGCCTTAAGTGTAAAAGGTATTACTAATAGTGATGGTGCAGATGCTTCATGGGGAGAAGGTGAAACACTCTTGATGACTTCTAATGGTTTTTTTGGATCATCCAAAAAATCTAATCACAGCATTTCAGTGGTTGTCATTGCTGAAAAAAATGGAAAAATGGAAAGAGATTATGATTACTCTTCAAAAGTTTATGGTGACGATCTAAAAGACGCGAAAAAAATTGGTCGTGAAGCAGCAAAGAAAACATTGGCAAGAATGGGCGCTAAAAAACCAGTTACTGGACAATATCCAGTTATATTTGATCCAAGAGTATCAAGGTCAATAGCAAGTCACTTTGCATCAGCAATAAATGGATCATCGATAGCACGTAAAACAAGTTTTTTAAAAGATTCTTTAAACGATAAAATCGCAAACGATTCTGTTAATTTAATTGACGATCCTTTTCTTAAAAGAGGTTTAGGTTCAAGATTGTTCGATGCGGAGGGTTTAGGTACTTCCAAACATAATTTAATAAAAAACGGAATTCTCGAAAGTTGGCTCTTAGATTTATCAACTGCAAAACAATTAAATGTAATACCAACCGCAAACGCCAAGAGAGGCATTAGTGGACCCCCAGCACCAGGAACAACCAATCTAATTCTACTCCCAGGTGAAGATACACCTGAAAACCTCATTGCAAGTATAAATGATGGTTTTTATATCACAGATATGATTGGTAGCAGTGTATCAATGGTTACTGGTGATTATAGCCGAGGTGCTAGTGGTTTTTGGATAAAAAATGGTAAATTGTCATACCCTATTACTGAAGCAACTATAGCAGGAAATTTAAGGGATATGTTCAAGACACTTAAACCAGCTAATGATCTTGATTATTCACATACTATCAATTGTCCTACTATATTAATTGAAGGCATGACAATTGCAGGGAACTAATTAGTTGATAGGCAAACCTCAAAAATTGAAATTTAACAAAATTTTAGCTTGGTTTGATATGATTGTAAAAGATCATGGTTTTTTGAGATTTTGTTATCATAATTTTCATAAGATTGATGAAAATTTGTATAGGTCAAACATGCCTACACCATTAAGAATAGAACATTATAGCAAAATTGGAATTAAAACCATTATAAATCTCAGAGGTGTTAGAAGAGATGGTGGCTGGTTATTAGAAAATGAAGCTTGTGAAAAATTCAATATCAAATTAATAGATTTTAGAGCAAGATCTCGAGCGGCCCCAGAAAAAAATATGATACTTAAAGCTGAAAAATTATTCAAATCTATTAAATATCCAGCTTTGGTACATTGTAAATCAGGTGCAGATAGAGCTGGTATAATGTGCGCCTTATACTTACTTTCGTACAAAAAAGAACATCCTGAAATTGCAAAAACTCAATTATCCTGGAAGTATCTTCATGTAAAATGGGCGAAACCAGGAATATTAGATAGTTTTGTTGAAGAATATTCTAAACAATATAAACAGAATAAAATGAAGTTTTTAGACTGGGTAAAAAAAAAATATAATCCAGAAAAATTGGAAAGTGATTTTCAATCTGTATGGTGGGTTAATAGATTATTAGATGATTTTTTGAAAAGAGAATAATTTTATTCTAAATACCTATAGTACTAAGTTTCTTGTATAATTCAGAACTTTTAATCAACTCTTTGTGACTTCCAGCATCAACTATTTTACCTTTATTAAATAGAATTATCTGATCACAGTTTACAATTGTCGATAATTTGTGGGCAATTGTAATCGTGGTTTTGTTCTTCGTCAATTTTTCAAGTGTTTTATTAATCTCATTTTCAGTTTCTGGATCTAATGAACTTGTAGCTTCGTCTAAAAGTAAAATTGGCGCATCTTTTAAAATAGCCCTAGCAATAGAAACACGTTGCTTTTGTCCTCCTGATAAAGTGTTACCACTTTCTCCGACTATAGTATCGTAACCATTTAAAGAATTACTTATAAATTTATCAATATCTGCGTTTTTTGCGGCTTTTTTAACATTTAGATCTGTAGCATTTAAGTTGCCAAACCTAATATTATCCAGAAAGCTTTTATTATAAATAATAGTTTCTTGACTAACTAAAGAAATATTATCTCGAAGTGAACTTAAATTTATATCCTTTATATTTACTTCATTAATTGTAATCTCCCCATTTGAAGGATCATAAAATCTTGAAATTAAGTTAATAATTGTTGACTTTCCTGCCCCACTTTGTCCAACTAATGCAACTTTAGAACCTGGTTTTGCAATAAAGTTGATATTATTTAAAACCTTATTTCTATTGTCATAAGAAAAACTTACATTTTTAAAAACTATTTCAGGTGGTTTATTTCTGCTTATTTTTATATCGGGTGCAGATGACAAACTATTTACTTTAGGACAGATATTTAATTGTTTATAAATTCTCTCTAACGCCGAAAGAGCTTCTTGCAAAACTGTATTAAAAGTTCCTAAAGCCCTTGCAGGTTGGGCAATCATCAACAATGCTGTAATATAACCAACAACACTCCCAGGAGTTAACTCTCCAATAGAAACTCTGTAGCTTGCTAATCCTATAACGCTGGCAGCAGCAACACCTCCTAAGATCTCTAAGATAGGTAAAATTTTGGCTCGTCCGATTATTAGATTGAAAGTTTTTCTAAATAATGAATTCAACACATTTTCGGATCTATTTATCTCCATATTTTCTAAATTATATGATTTTACCATTCTTATGCCTTGAAGCATTTCAGTTAACGTTGAGGTAACTGTTTCCATTTGTTCTTGAAGGGTTGTTGCAATAATATTTTGTTTTTTTCCGATTTTTACTATCGGTCTTAGGGCTAAAGGATAAATAATAACGACTAATACTGATAAAAGCCAGTCTAACCACATGAGATAAGAGAACAATGCTAAAATTGTAAAAACGTCCCTTATTAGATTATTTATAGTTCTTTCAAAACCATCACGGATTAAAACAACATCATTCATAATTCTCGATACATGATTTCCAGAAGAGATTTTGTTTAGTTCATTTAGGTCTGCATTTATCAAATGCTTAGTTAGTTTTTTTTGAACATCTAGAGAAATAGATAATGATATTTTTGATACTTGACGAATTTGAAAAAACATTGCTACACCTCTTACAATTGCAACAAAAGCAATTACAAAAGGCAAAATAATCCATTCATAATTTTTAACTTTTAATAAACCATCAAATACTAATTGTATCAAGTAAGGGTAAATTGATGAAGTAGATGCCACTATAATCAATAAAATAAATGCAAATATAATATCTATTTTATATTTAAAAACAAAGTCACTATAAAAATTCTTAACTATATTTTTATTGACGTTGGTAATTATATGTTTTTTTTTCATTTCAAACCAATTTAATATATTTTCTATTTTAACTTATAATATAAATTATTTGTATAGATAGTTATTTTGTTTTGTGTAATTTTAATTTAAAACTCAAATTCAAATAAGTGAAGTAATTCGGTTTTTTTAAATGCATTTTTTTAAACATTTCAGCAAAACTAATATAGGTCAAAAATTAATTGGTTTAATTTTTTATTTTATTACAAACCTTATCGCGCGTACTATTCGATGGGAATATTTTGAACAAAGTAAGAAATCCACAATATTGAATAGTCAAGATAAATATATTTTTTGCTGTTGGCATAATAAGTTATTTTTAGGACCACATCTTTTACCAAGAAACAGAGTTATAAATGCGCTTCAGTCAAGCCATTCTGACGGGATGATTACCTCTTTAGCATTAAAATATCTTGGAATGAATGTAATTCTTGGTTCTTCAAAAAAAGGAGGAGTGCAAGCTTTTAGAAAAATGGTAAAACGTTTACAATTAGGTGAAAGCATTGCTATCACACCCGATGGTCCAAAAGGACCAAAAGAACAAGTTAAAGAGGGTATTATAAAGTTAGCCCAAATTACAAATACCCCAATAATCCCTTTGGTATGGACTACTAAAAAATTTAAAACGATTAACTCATGGGACAATTTTGTTTTACCATATCCATTTTCAAAAGGAATGTATTGCTTTGGGAAACCAATTAATATTAAAAAAAATATTAATTTAGATAAACTTGAACTCGAGAGACAAAATCTCGAAAATGAAATTAAACGACTTACAAAGATGATAGAGGGTAAAGTCAGTTGAAAGTTAAAATGTTTTTTTGGATCGAAAAATGACGCTATCTATATATAATTTTTTATGGGGTATAATAAAATTGTTTTTGCCAAAATATTTAGAAAAACGAAAAAAAAAAGGTAAAGAAGATAGAAATAGAGTTAACGAAAGATATGGCGTTTCAAAAAAAACAAGACCAGATGGAACCATTGTTTGGTTACATGGAACTAGTGTTGGAGAATCCGTGGCTGCATTAGCTCTCGCAAACTCAATGAAAAAACTTGGATATGGTAGTAATAAAAAAGAATATTTTTTATTAACAACTAACACAGTTTCAGCTGCAAAATTGATAAAAGACAAAATAAAAAAAGGTTTGCCAGCTATACATCAATATCATCCATACGATCATCCTAAATTTGTTTCAAAATTTTTAAAACAATGGAAACCAAATATGGTTGTTTTTATGGAATCAGATTTTTGGCCTAATTTAATATATTTAACTTCAAAATCAAAAATACCCACTATTTTAGCATCTTCGCAAATGTCAAATAAATCTGCTCGTTTTTGGACAGGGTTAGGTTATTTCTTAGCAAAAAAAATTTTCAGTAAAGTCGATCATGTTTTTGCTGTTGATCCTAAACAAGAAGCTTTATTTAAAAAATTAGGAGCCAAGAATGTAAAAAGTTTGACAAGTCTTAAATCGATAGCTGAAAAACCACCTATTGATAATAATTATGTATTCAAATTAAAAAAGAACTTAGTAAGAAAAAAAATATTGCTTGCTGCCTCAACACATCCTGGAGAAGAGGAATTAATGATTAAATTAGCTGACCGCTTAAGACAAAAGTCTCAGGACCATATTTTAATCATAATTGCACCAAGACATATTAGTAGAAGTTTGAGCATAAAAAGTCGAATTCAATCAGCTGGTTTTGATACTAAATCAAGAAGTAAAGGGGAGTTTCCTTCAAAAAATGATATTTTTTATCTTGCAGATACAATGGGTGAAATGGGATCTTTAATTGAAGTCTCAGATTTAGTATACGTTGCTGGATCAATGGTATCAGTTGGAGGTCATAGTCCATCAGAGGCATCTCAGTTTGGTAAACCGGTAATTATGGGTCCTCACTCCGAAAAATGTGACGCTCAAATTAAAGACCTTGTTTGGTCCGGTGGTGCAATACAAATAAAAAAAGGTCCAAATATGAATGAAATTTTTCTTGATAATGTAATTGAATTACTCAGCAATTCTGAAAAATTAGAGGATATGGGTAAAAATAGTTTAATTGCATCTGGGTATTCACAACAACGTGCTGACGAAGCTAGTATACATTTGATTGAATTATTAAATAAATATAAAAAGATAGACGTTGCGTGACATGTTAATAACACCAAAATTTTGGTATGAAGATAATATAAACTCAAAAATAAAATCAATAATCCTTTTTCCTCTTTCTATTTTATGGATATTATTTACCAGATTTAAATCCTCTTATACAAAAATATACAAGTCTAAATTGAAAGTAGTTTGCATTGGTAACTTAACAGTTGGTGGAACAGGTAAAACACCTTATGCAATATATACTTATAAAATTTTAAGAGAGTTAGGCTACAATCCAGTTTTTTTAACAAGAGGTTATAAAGGCACACATAAAGGGCCCATTGAAGTTAATAAATCGCATACATTTAAAGATATTGGAGACGAGGCATTATTATTGAGTAAAATTGGAACAACAATTGTTTCAAAAAATAGATGTTTAGGGGCTAAATTTATAGAAAAACATAAAAAGAAATTTAATGTAATTATAATGGACGATGGTTTACAAAATAGTCAATTAAACCATGATATTAGATTTTTATTAATAGATAAAAACCTTAAATTTGGAAACAAACTTTGTTTGCCTGCAGGACCATTAAGACAAACTATAAAATTAGGGATTAAAGGTATTGATAGAATCGTTCTTACCGGAAATAACAAGGTTAATATAGATCTATTCAAAACTTACAACATACCTATAATCGAAACAAAGACTAAGGTAACTAAATCACCAAAAATACAAAATAAAAAATTTTTTGCATTTTGTGGATTAGGGAACCCTGATAAATTTTATCAAACACTTAACGAGAACGGTTATGATATTTCTTTTACAAAATCGTTTCCTGATCATTATAATTATAATTACCAAGACATTAATAAATTAATTTTAACAGCAACAAATCAAAACTTGGAACTTATTACTACAGAAAAGGATTATGTTAAAATAAATAATAAAAACAAACTAATTCATGTGGTTTCAATTGAAATTGATCTAAGTGTTGAAGATAAATCTAGATTGAAGTTATTTTTTACGGAAAAATTAAATGCTAAATCATTTCATTTATCGCATTAAAAAAATATTTGATAGATATATTCATGATCCTATAGTTGCAGGATTTGCAATCCCATTATTTATTATACTTAAAATACTTCCTTTTAATATTTCATCTTATTTATGCGGTATATTAATGTACTTAATTGCTCCACTTACTTCTTATAACAAACGTGTAAAAAAACATTTAAAAATTGTCTTTCCTAAAAAGTCTAGAAAAGAGATCAATGAACTTTCATCGCAACACTGGTTTATGCTTGGACAAACAATTGGAGAAATGCCACATATTAATAATTTAATTACGCTAGGTAATTTAGAAACTAAAGGTTTAGAAAAAATAAAAAAAGGTCCTGCCATTCTTGTTGGAGCACACATGGGTAATTGGGAATTCCTTTTACGAGTTGGAGATCTTGCAGGAAGACGTGCTGGGTATATATTTAGACCTATAAATAATTGGATATTAAATAAAATACAAATTTACAGAAATAAAGATGCCAATGCTGACTTTTACAGAAAAGGTCGTCTTGCGGCTATAGGTATGGCTAGCAAACTTAAAAACGGTGAAATTGTTGGACTAACAGGAGATCAACTTTTAAGAGAAGGTATTATGGTTCCTTTTTTTGGAATTGAGACACCAACACCCCAGGCTGCTGCAGTTATGGCTTTAAAATGGAATGTTCCAATTTATATGGTTAGAATAGAACGTTTTAAGGGTATAAAGTTTAAGTTAAGTGTTGAAGATAGACTTAAGTTACCAAAAAATTTAAATAAAAATAAAGCTGTATATGAAATTACTAGATTAATTTCCAAAAGAATAGAAGAATGGATTTTAGATAAACCTGAACAATGGCTCTGGGCTCATAGAAGATGGGGTAAATAGAATGAAATTAAAAACAATGGTCTAAAATTTATTTATCCAATTGTGCTGATCTTATTTCGTCTGAAAACCTAATTTTTACATTAGCATTTTTTGGAGCCTCTTTACTAAGTTTAATTGGTTTACCTTCATTGTTAATGACAAGAGAAAATCCTCTATCAAGGACTCTATTAAAACTAGAAGATTCAAGTAACTGATCTAACGAATTTAATTTTGTTTCTTTCCTATTGATTATCTTTTCAAGATAATTTTTAAATCTAGTTTCAAAAAGTTGTTGTTTTGAAAATAAATTACCTATCAAAACTTTTGGTGGAACTAATCTTTGTGAGCATTTAGTGATTTGATTTTTCTTATCAAAAAAAATACTTTTAAATAAATTTTCAATATCTTTGTAAGTAAAATCTAACTTCTGCGTCTTATTTTCAAAAATCTGATCCGGTTTGCCTAATAATCTAATAAGGCTATTAAGACGTTCTTTATTATTATTTAACTTGTTATTAAAAGATATTTTCAATCTTAAATTTATTTCATCAACTCTTGCTAGTAATTCATCTCTTACTGGAACTGCCATTTCCGCAGCTGCTGTTGGTGTTGGAGCTCTTAAGTCAGATACAAAGTCTATCAATGTTGTATCGGTTTCGTGACCTACAGCTGATATAATTGGGATAGAGCTTTTAAAAACTGACTTAACAACAATTTCTTCATTAAATGACCATAAATCTTCTAAGCTGCCACCTCCTCTTGCAACAATAAGAAGGTCAGGCTTTTTAATAATAGTTTGATCTGTTAATTCATTAAATTTGTTAATTGCATTAGAGATTTGTTCTGCAGACTTTTCACCTTGGACCGCAACTGGCCATAAATAAACGTGAGAAGGAAAACGATCGGACAACCTGTGAAGGATATCTTTTATTACAGCGCCTGATGGACTTGTAATCACACCTATTTTTTTAGGAAGATAGGGTATAGGTTTTTTAAATTCATTTTTAAACAATCCCTCTTCAAGAAGTTTTTTTCTTCTATCATCGAGCATTTTTAGAAGTGCCCCCTCTCCTGCAATTTCCATACTTTCCACAATAATTTGATATTTAGATTGCCCAGCAAAAGTAGTAACTTTTCCAGAGCAAATTACTTCCATACCCTCTTCAGGTTTTATTGATAACCTTGGCAAGGTATATTTCCAGATAATCGCAGCAATTGTGCCGTCAGTATCTTTTAGGGTAAAATAAACGTGGCCTGATCCTGGAAATGAAGGACGAGAAATTTCTCCTTTAATACGAACGTAACTAAGATTTGTTTCGACTAATTTTTTAATTACATGTGAAAATTCGCCTACAGAGTATACAAGATTGTTTGTGTTGGTATTCATTAGATTATAAAAAAATTTCTATTTATCATGTCTGAATAGTATGGCATATTTCAAAAAATCTAAAGCCTTTTGGAGTAATAAGTTTATGAAAATTTTAGTGGTAGGGGGGGGTGGAAGAGAACATGCTATAGCTAAATCATTATCTAAGTCACCATTAACAACAAAACTTGTCGTTGCCCCAGGAAATCCAGGGATTGAAACATTTGCTAAATGTCACCCAATAGCAGCTGACGACGTTCAAGGGCAATGCAAGTTAGCAATAAATATTAAAGCTGATTTTGTTTTTATTGGTCCTGAAACGCCGTTAGTCCTTGGTTTAAAAGATGAATTACTAAAATTAGGAATTAATGCATTTGGGCCTTCAAAAAATGCGGCTCAACTAGAGGGTTCAAAAACTTTTTCTAGAAAATTTTGTAAAAGGCACAATATTCCACAACCAGAATTTAAATACTGTACCGATATCGAAACTGCAAAAAAACAAATAAAACTTTTAAATGGTTATTGCGTCGTAAAAGCAGATGGTCTCGCTGCTGGTAAGGGCGTTGTTGTGTGTGACACAGTTGGTCAAGCAATTGCTGCATCAACAGAAATGTTAGAAAAAAATAAATTTGGTAATGCCGGAAAATCAATTTTAATAGAGGAAAGAATTAATGGTATTGAAGCAAGTGTGTTTGCAGTTTCAGATGGTAACAATGCAGTTTTAATTGGGACGGCACAAGATTACAAAAGAGCCTATGATAATGATGAAGGTCCTAATACTGGTGGTATGGGTGCTATTTCTCCTGCTCCAGCTTTAGATAAAGATTTAAATCAAGAAATTTTTAATAATATTATTACTCCCACAATTAATGGAATGAAATTAGAGGGTTGTCCTTATGAAGGGATATTGTATGCCGGTGTAATGATTACTGATAAAGGACCCAAAGTAATTGAATTTAATTGTAGATTTGGAGATCCTGAAACTCAGGTTTTGCTTCCGCGTTTGAATACAGATTTAGTAAGTATCGTACAAAAAACGATAAAAAAAACTCTCAAAGATATGACCATTGATTTCATTCCCCAAAATGCAATCACTGTGGTAATAGCGAGTAAGGGGTATCCTGGAGAATTTGACAAAGGAGTTTTATTGCCACCACTTAAAAATTTTGACGATCAGACTGAAATTTCAATATTTCATTCGGGGACTAGCAAAGATAAAAATGATAACATTGTTTCAAATGGTGGAAGAGTTTTATCAATCACATCTATTGGAGAAAATGTCCAAGATTGTAGGCAAAAAGCATATAGCGTTGTAGAGGCTATAAACTGGGAACGAGGTTTTTATAGAAAAGATATTGGTAAACTCTAATATTCTCTTATTTCTTTAAAAAATTCCTTTAACAATTCTTGTGATTTTGTAGCATAAAATCCTGAGTAAATTTCTAATTTGGATTTGGAGTTGACCGAAAAAAGTCTTACCCCATTATCTATAGCCCCACCTTTTTTATCTTCCGAACCATAATATAAACGTCTTATTCTTGTTTGCTTAATAATACTTGCACACATAATACAAGGTTCTAATGTTACCCAAATATCATAATTATTTAAATATCTTGTTCCTGTAATTTTAAGAGCTTTTTCTATAACTAGTTTTTCTGCGTGGCTTGTTGGATCATTTCTAGTTTCTACTAAATTATGTGCCTTAGCTATAACATTCCCTTTTTTATCTACTATGACTGCACCAACAGGAATCTCTTGCTTTTTTCTTGCTTTAATAGCTTCATTTATTGCTAATTTCATATAATCAATTTGATAATCCAAATTCTTTACCTTGTTGTAAGTAATGTTGATAATAGTAATTAAAACCTATAATACAGAAATATGAAAAATATTTATAAAAATTTTAATTCAAAAACTTTAAAAAACCTAAAGGGAGGCAGGATAGCAAAAGTCATTGCAAGATCGGGTTTATGCTCCAGAAGAGAAGCTGAACATTTAATCACAAACGGAAAAGTAAAGGTTAATAATAAAGTATTATTTAAATGTAGTGTAAATGTAACTGCAAAAGATAAAATTCAAGTTAATAATCAGCCTTTACCCACAAAGGTTGCAACTAAGTTGTGGCTTTACAATAAACAAAGAGGATATTTAGTAACTAACAATGATCCAGAGGGTAGGCCTACAATTTTTGAAAAGTTAAAAGAAAAGTCAGATTCTAGGTTTATTTCCGTGGGTCGTTTAGATATGGACTCAGAAGGTTTATTATTGCTTACTAATGACGGTGATCTAGCAAGAAAACTTGAATTACCATCAACTGGCTGGCTAAGAAAATACAGAGTTAGAGTACATGGTTATGTGATAAAAAAAGATCTAGAATTGCTTAAAAATGGAATCACAATAGATGGGATTAGATATGGTAAAATAGATGCTAAATTAGATAAACAACAAGGCAGTAATGCCTGGCTAACTTTGGGTATAAAAGAAGGAAAAAACAGAGAAGTTAGAAGAGTTATGAATCATCTTGGATATAAGGTTAATCGTTTAATTAGGGTATCCTTTGGACCGTTTCAAATTAAAAATCTTGCTTCTGGGGCAATAGAAGAAATAAAAAACAAAAACCTTATTGATCAACTAAGTTTTTAAAGTTAATTAATAAAAAAATTAGAAAATAGTTTAAAAAAATTAAGATTATATTATGAGAATAATAGGTGGTAAATACAAAGGTTTAAAGCTTCTACCGCCAAATAGTACTAAAATTAGGCCAACGTCAGATAGATTAAAAGAATCTCTTTTTTCAATTATTACTTCAAATAAATACAAGATAAATATTGATGGTTCTCACGTGCTTGATATTTGTAGTGGAACTGGATCATTAGGGATTGAAGCATTTTCAAGGGGAGCTATTAAAGTTTATTTTATAGATAAAGACCAAAGATCAATACATTTAATCTATAAAAATATTGCAAAATTAAACATTGACACTCAAATCCAAAATAATGTTAAAATTATTAAAGATGAGGCAACTAAAGCACTGAAAAATATAAACATGATTTTTCAAATAGTTTTAATAGACCCACCATACAATACAAATATAATAGAAAAGTGTCTAATTCAATTAAAAGAACTTAACTTAATAAACCAAGATAGTTATGTTTTTGCAGAGAGTAGCAAAGCAGAAAAAATTAATTATGATGGTTATCAGATTTTGGATATAAAAATATATGGAAGTTCGAAATTAACTATTTTAAGATTATCAAGTTCAAGTTCTATTGAATAATTTCTCAATATCTTTGAGTGAAAGACTAATAGAGGTTGGCCTTCCATGATTACATTGTCCAGAATTTGGTGTTTTTTCCATTTCTCTCAATAACTGATTCATTTCAGTTTCATTTAAATTACGTCCTGATCTTACAGATCTATGACAAGCTATATTACCTAATATTAGATCAATTTTGGCTAGATAAGATGATGGAAGCCCAGATTCAGATAAATCATCTCCTAAGTCAATGATGATTTGTTTTACGTCAACTTCTCCTAACAAAGCTGGAATTTCTCTAACAACAACCATACCATCACCAAAAGGCTCTATTACAAACCCAATATCAGCTAATAAATCAATATTATCTTTGATTATTTCTAATGGAACTGGTTCAAGTTCAACAACTTCTGGAAGTAATAAAATTTGTCTCTCAATTGATTTATTTTTTCTTGCTAATTTCATTTTTTCTAATGTAAGTCTTTCATGAGCAGCATGTTGATCAATTATCACAATACCATTGGAATTTTGAGATATGATATAATTTTTATTAAATTGCCCTATTGGAGCACCTAAGGGGAAGTTTTCATTTTTGATAGTCTGAATAGTGTCATTTTCAAAATCATTATTTTTAAAAGCTTTTTTTTGAGGTTTAACTTCAATTTTATCAAAAATTGATTGCTTTTCGTCGTGATCTTTACTAGATCCATAAAATTTTCCAGAATTCTCTCTTTCATCTATAACAAATCTTTCAAGTGCTTCTTTAGAAATTTCACTTGTTGTTTGAGAAAAACTAGAATGCAACTCCCGGCTTATTGATCCTACTAACAAACTTCTAATTAGAGCACTATCTTGAAATCTCACCTCTGTTTTTCCAGGATGAACGTTGACATCAATAAAATCAGTTGGTACGTCGATAAATAAGCAAAAAATTGGAAACCTCCCCTTTGGAAGTGTGTCTCTATAAGCAGACCTTATTGCACCGGAGAGACTTCTATCCTGAATAGATCTTCCATTTACGAATAAATGTTGTTGATTATAGTTTGATTTATTTAGTGTTGGCAATCCAATAAAACCGCTTATTTTTGCAAATTTTGTGTTCGTTATTTGCTTTGCATTTTCAATTTTTATTGCTTCATCCGAAAAACCAGTACCCATTAAGTTTCTTATTCTATTTAAATACAATGTGTCAGATTTATTTTCAGTTTTAATATTTAGTAATTCACGTCCATCAGCTTTAAAATTAAAACTAACAGCTGGATTTGCCATAGCTATCTTTAGAACAATCTGGTGACAATAACTTTTCTCAATTTGTGAAGATTTTAAAAATTTCAATCTTGCAGGAGTAGCAAAAAATAGCTTTTTAATAGATACTTTTGTTCCAATTTCTCTTGAGGATGGGTAAACCTCATGAAAATTTCCTGCGACAATATCCAATGACCAAGCTTGGTTGGATTCAATATGTTTTGACTGCAGATTTAACTCACTTACTGCAGCGATTGAAGGAAGAGCTTCACCTCTAAAACCCAAAAATTCTATTTTGTTAAGAGTATCATTTGGCAATTTTGAAGTTGCATGTCTTTCAACAGCAAGAGGTATATGACTTTTTTTAATACCTATACCGTTATCAGATACTGAAATTAAATTTTTTCCACCATTTTCTATCATAATATCTATTTGAGTTGCGTCAGCATCTAATGAATTTTCAATTAATTCTTTTAATGCAGATGAAGGTCTTTCTATTACTTCACCAGCAGCTATTTGATTAATAAGATTTTGAGGAAGCCTTCTTATCTCCATATACAGTTACCTTATCATTTAATTAATAAAGGCTTACCTGAATTTATATCAATGGCTGGTGAAGGTGTTGAATTAATATATTTATCTGATGATTTGTTTTTTTTTATTCTCAACGCTTCTTTCTTAGGATCAATTATCACACCTGATTTAGGAATGTTTCCAAATAATATGTCAATTCCTCTTCTCTCACTTAAAGATATACCAAGTGTTTCTTCATCTACAATTTTTCGAATATCCTTTGGCACATTTTTTAATTTAAATAATTCACTAAAACTACCAGCCTCTTTATTTTCTTTTATGTCAATCTCTTCACTTAATTGAAATTGATTGTTATCTCTTGTTAGGTCGTTACTTCTAATAACCTGAGGGTCTATTTGGTAACCTGGTGGAACCAATAGTGATGGCGTTAATACAACAGAAAATTCGTCTGGAATAACTTTTTCCTTGCCAACAGCTTTTCTAAAATCTGAGCAACTTGATAACATTGCTGAAGCTACAATAAAAAAAATTATTATGGTTAATTTATTTTTCATAGTAAGTTCTCTCAATAGTAAAAAATTGATTGTATATAAATAAAACTGCACCAACAAATATAATTGTATCAGCAAGATTAAATACTGGCCAGTGTAAATCTTCAATGTGAAAATCTATAAAATCAACTACCTTGCCATAAATAATACGATCAATTGCGTTTCCAATTGCGCCACTTGCGATAAGAATGAACCCAAGCGCAGAATATCTTGGTAATTTAAAAGAAGAAAAAATTAGCCAAACACTCACTAAGAAAGCAAAAATAGTGAAACCATATCTACCTATTTGACCTGAATCTTGAAAAAAACCAAAAGAAATTCCACTATTCCACACTGGTGTTAAGGATAGAAAAGATGTCAATTCAATGGACTGGTATTTAATAAAAAGATTTTCAATAGCCCATAATTTTGAGATGTGGTCTAAATATGTAAGAACCAAGAACACCAAAAGAAGATTAAAAATGCCAAAGTTTTTTTTCATTTAATAAAATTTAATTACTTTTGAACATCTGTTGCAAAGTTCAATATTATCTTTGACTTCTTTAACTATCTTCCAACACCTCATACATTTTCCACCAGATGCCAATTCTACCTTAACCTTAATTTTTGTTTCAGACAAATTTTGGTTTAAATCCATTTGCACATCAGAACAAATAAATACCTCTGGAAGATTTAAATTTTTAAGCAAATTAAAAGATTCTTGATTTGCATTAATTAAAACCTTAGCCTGAAGACTGGAGCCTAAAATTCCTTTTTTTCTTTTCTCTTCTATAGACGTTGTCACAACTGATCTTAACTCTCTAATTTCAGACCACTTCTTACCAAGTTCATCATTCTTCCAATTTTTGTCACCTTTGAAATAAGTTTGTAAATGAACGGAATTCTCCCTATCTTTATATCTACTCTGCCATGCCTCTTCAGCGGTAAAACAAATAATTGGCGCTAACCATGTGGTTAATGATTTGAATAAAATATCCATTACTGTTCTGCATGATTTTCTCTCTACACTTCTTATATCTTCACAATACAAGGTATCTTTTCTGATATCAAAGTAAAAAGCAGACAAATCAATAGTACAAAAATTATGAATATCTAAGTAAATATCATGAAGGTTAAACTTTTCTGTGTTATCTTGTATTTTTTGACTTAATTCAGAAACTCTATGAAGAACCCATTTTTCTAATTCGGGCATTTCAGTAAAATTTAGTTTTTCTACTTCATCAAATTCGTTTAATGCACCTAACAGATATCTTAGTGTATTTCTAAGTCTTCTATAATGATCAGAGTGTCTTATTAAAATTTCTTTTCCAATTCTAAGATCATCATAATAATCTGAGCCAACTACCCATAAACGAAGAATATCAGCACCAAACTCATTAATTACTTTTTGTGGTGCAGTAATATTACCGAGAGATTTTGACATCTTCCTTCCCTGTTGGTCTAAAACAAAACCATGAGTTAAAACTGCATCATATGGTGCACGGCCTCTGGTACCACAACTTTCTAGTAAAGAAGAGTGAAACCACCCTCTATGTTGGTCTGTTCCTTCAAGATATAATGAAGCTGGCCAAAATAAATCATCCCTCTCCTCTAAAACAAATGAATGGGTAGAACCAGAATCAAACCAAACATCTGCTATATCAGTTACTGCATCATAATCGTCTGGATTATAGTTTGATCCAAGAAAATAAGAAGAAGGTTTTTCAAACCAAGCGTCTGCTCCATCTGTTTTAAAGGCATTTACAATTCTGTCTATTACTTCTTGATCACGAAGTGGTTCTTGAGTTTTTTTATTAACAAATATCGCAATAGGAACTCCCCACGCTCTTTGCCTAGATATACACCAGTCAGGCCTG
This sequence comes from uncultured SAR116 cluster alpha proteobacterium, assembly GCA_902618025.1. Taxonomy (GTDB): domain Bacteria; phylum Pseudomonadota; class Alphaproteobacteria; order Puniceispirillales; family Marisalimonadaceae; genus Marisalimonas. Next base: position 15,948 of record CACMYY010000009.1, on the reverse strand, counting down.
TTTTCTATCATTTTTGTTAAACGGTTTTGACCCTGAGGTGGATAAAAAGCAGTTTGCGACAAAGCTTTAAGAGAAGTATCTCTTAAATTATTAGATGTCATTGAAATAAACCATTGAGGTGTAGTTCTAAAAACGAGTGGAGCTTTTGATCTCCAACTGTGTGGATATGAGTGATTTAATTTTCCTCTTCCAATCAAGGCATTATGTTCAGACATAATGTCAGCAATTATCTCGTTATCCTTTAAAACTCGAAGTCCACCTAATAAAGGTAAATCATTATTTAATATCCCATTATCTGAAACAGTTTCTGGTATTTGTAAATTATTTTGTATTCCAAGTTCAAAATCATCTGCACCATGACCTGGGGCAATATGAACAAAACCAGTACCTTGATCAATTGTTACAAAGTCAGCTTCTAAAAGTAAAACATCATGTTCATAACCATAATTATTTAGTGGATGTGCTAAAACTGTTCCTTCAAAATCCTTTCCCTTGAGAGTTTTAATAGAATTAAAACTTAAAACAGAAATTTCTTTCATTACCTCTTCTACCAATTCCTCAGCTACAATAATTTTATCACCAATTTTGGCTAAAGAACCCTCATCTACACTAATAATTTCTATTAGTGAATAACTAATATCCTTTCCATATGCTACCGCTCTATTACCTGGCATAGTCCAGGGAGTGGTTGTCCAAATTATAATGTCGAAGTTGTTTATTATTTCCAATGATGTTTTTATTACTGGAAATTTTGCATAAATAGTAGTGCTTATGTGATCATGATATTCAATCTCAGCCTCTGCTAAAGCAGTTTTTTCAACAGGAGACCACATTACGGGCTTAATTCCTCGATATAGACTACCGTTCATAAGAAATTTTCCTATTTCAGACATTATTATTCCCTCAGATTCAAACTTCATGGTTGAATATGGATCTTCCCAATCACCATATACGCCTAGCCTTTGAAATTCTTCAGATTGAACATCCATCCATTTTGCAGCAAAATCCCTACATTCTTTTCTAAATTCTACAATTGGAACGTCATCTTTATTTTTTTTCTTTTTTCTATAATTTTCCTCTATTTTCCATTCAATTGGTAATCCGTGACAATCCCACCCAGGTACATAGTTTGCATTCTTGCCAAGCATAGATTGTGATCTATTAATTACATCCTTAATTATTTTATTGAGAGCATGACCAATATGTAAATTACCGTTAGCATATGGTGGACCATCATGAAGTATAAAAGGTTGAGAATTTTTCCTTTGTTCTCTTAACTTTTTAAATAATTTTGTTTCTTCCCATAATTTCAATATTTGCGGCTCTTTTGTAGGAAGTCCAGCCCTCATTGAAAAATCAGTTTTAGGTAAATAAACGGTATCTTTGTAATCAGTCATTATAGTGTCTCTATATTAATCAAAATATTATTTTTTTATTTCATATTTCATGAAATTCATATGCCCTTTTTGTATCAACCTCGATTTGCTTTTGAAGTTCAGATAAAGAATTGAATTTTTTTTCAGGCCTTAAAAATTCAATGAGTTCAACATTAATTCTTTTTCCATATAAGTCCTTATCAAAATTATTTTCTTTAAATTCAATTATATGAGTTTCTAAATTTACTGAATCACCTGAAACCGTAGGTCTTGTACCTATATTAGAAATAGATGGCAACCAATCATTAATTATCTCAGTGTTTTTACTATTAATTATTTTTAATCTAGAGACATAAACACCTAATGGTGGCTTTAAAAAATTTTTTAAACTTAAATTTGCAGTTGGAAAGCCGATTTCTCTTCCTTGTTGTTTGCCCCTTTCCACTTTGCCAGTAATACACCAATTTCTACCTAACATATTACTTGCTAGATTTAATTGCCCATTTTGAATCAACATTCTTATTTTCTGGGAGCTTATTGTCTCAGATACTTTTTGGTTTATAGAGTTAGTTTTTTTTAAATCTACAGAGACAAGTTGTAATCCTTGAGTATTGGCAAAATTTTTTGTATTTTCAATACTACCTTCTCTATCTTTTCCAAATTTAAAGTTTGATCCTGCAAACATTTTTACGATGTTAAAATTTTCTTTTAATATTTGTGATAAAAAATATTCAGCATTACAATTTTTCAACTGTTCGTTAAATTCAATAATTATTAGAAATTTAACATCAAGCTTACTTAACAATAATTGTTTTTCTTCAGTGTCTAATAACTTAAAAGACGGATTTTTAGGATTAAAAAAATCTCTTGGATGAGGATCAAATGTTACAACTCCAAAAGATAGATCACTTTCTTGTGCTTGAAATTTACATTCATTTAAAAGTTTAACATGGCCTTGATGAATACCATCAAAATTTCCAATGGCAACAGCTAATTGATCCTCAACAATAGGTTTATTATCACCAATTTTCCATTTAATAATCTTCATAGGAATGTTATAACCATATTAAGTTTTTAAACTCAAGCTGATATATTAATAATTTCATACTCTTTGTAATTATTTTTGTAATAAAAAGCTTTATAATATGAAATAGTATTAAATATAAACAAAGTTTCTAATAAAGTTAATGGAGGTTATTTTTACATGAATAGTATGAATATCAATTTTGAAATTATTTCGAACCTTATTAACAGTTCAATTCAAATTTTTGTTTCTTACGCTGGCCAAGTTTTAGGCGCCACACTAATACTTATATTAGGTTTTTATTTTGCTGGAAAACTAAGTAAAATTGCACGCAAAAATTTAAATCGTTTCAAAAAAATTGACCCACTTATAGTCCCAATAATTGGAAATATTATAAGATACGGAATAATTATCATTACAATTATCGCGGTATTAGGGCAATTTGGTGTTCAAACAACTTCAATCATTGCTGTCTTAGGAGCTGCAGGTTTAGCAATTGGATTGGCACTCCAAGGAACTTTATCAAATGTGGCTGCTGGAGTGATGTTGTTATTATTAAGACCCTTTAATACAGGTGATTGGGTAGAATCAGGAAATGTTTCTGGCACAATAAAAGAGGTAGGTCTTTTCACAACTATTATTGATACATTTGACAATGTTTATGTTTCGATTCCTAATTCAAGCATTTGGAATAGTACTATTATTAATCATTCACATTATGAAACTAGAAGAATAGATGTTGATATTGGAATACATTATGACACTGATTTAGATTTAGCTTCGCAGACCTTATTAAAATTAACAGAGGATGAAAGAGTATTAAATAAACCTAAAAAGCCACAATTTTTAGTTATGAAATACGACGACAGCGCTATAGTTGTTAGATTAAGACTATATTCACATACAAAAGATTGGTATGCACTTTACACAGATTTAATGCGAAAATTAAAACCTGCGCTAGATAATGCAGGAATAGAAATACCTTACCCACATAGAGTAATTAACTCAAAAAATTTAGTTTAATGTCTACTACAAAAAAATTAAATCAAGGATTAGTTAAACTTACAAAGAAAAATATTAATGAAGGGCGTCTAGGTGATAAAATTAAAAGCATAAGTGGTAGCGATAAGGTTCTTACCAAAAATGAGTTGATAAAGGAAAGAAGAAAAATAATACCCGATGATGGTATTGGAGGTGATATATATATTTTTGGTTATGGTTCTCTTTTGTGGAACCCTACAATAAATTATAAAACTCAACATTTGGCAAAAATCTATGGTTTTCACAGAAGTTTCTGTATGAAAACTCATTTAGGAAGAGGATCATTTAAAAATCCTGGACTTATGCTTGGACTAGACAAAGGAGGATCCTGTAGAGGAACAGCATATAAACTCAATAGAGATGATGCGATTAAAAACATAGATATTTTATTTAAAAGGGAAATGGTAACAGGAGCTTACAAACCAAAATTACTCAAAACAAAGTTAGACAACAACAAAATAGTTTTCTCATTAGCCTTCACAGTAGATAAAAAACATAAAAATTATTTTAATGAAAAAAACACCTCAATTAAAGCTGGCATGATCTCAAAAGCAAATGGATTTTTAGGAACCTGTAAAGAGTACTTTGAATATACTTTAGAAAGTCTTGAAGAATTAAATATAATTGATAAAGAAATGAAAGCAATCTCTTTGCACTTAAAAAATAATTAATACTTATAAATCTTGTTTAATAAGATCTGATGCTTTTTCTGCTATCATCAACGTTGCAGCATTTGTGTTTCCTGATGGCATTGTTGGCATTATCGAAGCATCTGCGATTCTAATGTTGCTTAAACCATTAATTTTAAGAGATGAGGAAACAACTGCTTTATTATCAACACCCATTCTACAACTACCTATTGCATGATATACAGTTGCACCTTTATTCCTAATAAAATTTAAAATTTCTTTGTCAGATTTTATATTATCTCCAGGAAGAGTTTCACAGACAGAAATCTTTTTCATTGTGGAAGTTCTTAAAAGTGACCTACAAATTTTTACACCTTCAACTAAAGCATCTTGGTCTATTTTTTCTTTCAAATAATTTGGCTGAATTATTGGTGGGTCTGTTATCTTATTTGAGGCAGCTCTTACATAGCCTCTACTTTGAGGTCTTGATTGCCACACGCCACATGTCATTCCAGGAAAATTTTGAAGCTTACCTATCATTCCCTCGGTATAAGAGGCTGGAGTAAAAACAAATTGCAAATCAGGAAAGTCTATTTTGGGAGAAGATTTTAAAAATGCCCCAACATGTGCTGGACTATATGAAATTAAACCTTTTTTGGAGGTAAACCATTTTATTATTTCTAATAATAGATTGAATCCTCGTGCTCTCTCGTTTAATGAAATGGGTTCAGTTATTCTATTGGCAACCCTAACAGCATAATGATCTTGCAATCCTTCGCCAACATTTTTAATCTCAAATAATGGTTCAATGCCTATAGATTTTAAATATTTAGCGTCTCCTATTCCTGAAACTTGGAGCAAATGAGGAGTACCAATTGCGCCAGCACACAAAATAATTTCTTTATTTGCAAAAATTTCAAATGTTTTATTATTTTTCCTGCACAATAAGCCAACTGCTTTTTTATTTTTAAATATAATTTTCAAAACTGTTGTATTCTTTTTAATATTTACATTTTCTCTTTTCAAAGCTGGTTTTAAAAAAGCATCATAAGCACTAAATCTAGTGCCATTTTTAATGGTACGTTGATAGTAAAAAATACCCTCTTGCTGACCTGAATTATAATCATTTTGGACATGTATACCTAATTCACTTGAGCCTCTAATAAATTCTTCGCATAGAGGATGTTTTTCAACAATATCAGATACATACAGAGGACCTTGTTTTCCACGAGTAGTTTCATCTCCATTTTCTTTGTATTCTGATTTTTTAAAATATGGAAGCACATCGTCATAAGACCAACCCAAATTACCCTGTTGTGCCCATTGATTATAATCATCAGGTTGACCTCTAACATAGAGATGACCGTTAATGGAGCTTGAACCTCCATATCCTTTTCCTCTTGGAAATAATATTTCTCGATTATTTACATAATCACTTCCTTCGGTTTTAAAACACCAATTAAACCTTTTATCATTAATTGTTTTAATAAAACCTGCTGGCATCTTTACATATGGATGCTGATTATTTCCTCCAGCTTCAATAATACAAATTTTTATTTTGTTATTTTCTGATAACCTATTAGCTATGACCGAACCAGACGATCCAGCACCAACTACTATATAATCAAAGTTTTCCATAATATTTTATTTAATGTTCATTTATAGTTGATGTTTTGCCAGCTACCGTTGTCCTAACCATTAACCTTTTTTCTATTTTGCCTTTTATTGGTGTAGCTCTATGTAATACAGCTCTATTATCCCACATAATTAAATCAAATGGTTCCCAAACATGAGAATAAATAAATTTTTCTGTGTCAATGTAAGAGTTAATTTCAGCTAAGAGAGCATTACTATCATTTTCTGACATCCCATCGACGTTTTTACAATGCGCACCTAAATAAAGAGATTTCCCATACTTATTATCACTTAAAACTAATTTTTGTTTAACTGGAGGAAGGGCTTGTTTTTCTTCAGTAGTAACTAAGTTTGGATCAATTTTTGATCTTCCATGAGAATAATCATGCCAACAAATTTTATCATCAATCTTTAATTTTAATTTCTGGGGTAAAGCATTGTAGCTAGCTCTCATTGACAAAAACTCTGTATTTCCTCCACGTGACGGGATCATTTTAGCTGATAAAATTGACATTTTAGACGGAATTTTTTTAAATGAACTATCGCTATGCCATTCTTGGTTAGCTAAATTATTTAATCTTTGTCTATCTGTGGGTGAGACAATGTTTCCATTTTCATCAAAATTACGAAGAATAATTAGTTTTGAACCAGATCCATCTGTCCCCACTTTTGTCAGTTCAAGTGTGCCAAAATTTTCACTAAATTTTATGTGGTCATCATCTGTAATATTTTGATTTCTAATCACAACTACAGAGAATTCTGATAAGAGATCTATTATTGTATTAATAGTTACTTTATTTGAAATCTTTGTAACATCTAGATCTTTAATTTCTAAGCCAATTGCATCACCAAGTTTAGATGTAATCACTTTTAGACCTCCCTAAAATTTATAAATATAATCTTATTTTAAAAATCTAAATCAAATGATCAATATAAAGTAACTTTACACTATTTTTACCATTTTTTTATAAATCGGATTTTGTAAAATTTTTTAAAAATTTTCTTCTTTATGATTTTCATGTTTATTTTCAACATTAGTTTTTATTTTGTAAGAAAGATTATTATAATAAATAAATTATGAATAAATGAATTTTAAAAAAATGTCAGAAGATCAGAATATAAATGATGATGTAAAAATATTAAAGTTAGAAATTTTAAGTAAAAATCTTAAACAAAATTGGAACCTCGATACTGATTTATGGAATGAAGAATTTCCACATGATTATAGATTTGAAGATACATATTTACAGTTAAGTTTTGTTTTAAGAGATTTTAATATGAACGAATTAAAGCATTTAATTTCCATTACAAATTTGTTTGATATTAAAAATTACAATCATGAAATTGCTACTTTAATTAACAATTATATTAAAAGCTGTGCAGATTACATTAATCATGAATTAGATGGAAACACAGAAGAATATTTTAAGAAATTTAATAAAAATAATAATTGTTTTTCTTATGAAAAAAGAATTAGACATGAACTTAAAAAATATAATATTCACTATTCGGTGTTTTTTTATGGCACCTTAAGATCTTCAGAAGTCAGAACAGCAGTCCTTGGCACAGATTTAAGGGAAAATATGATGGATACTGCTACTTTACAAAAATATAAAGTATTTAAAGTTAAAGACACTCATTATCCTTTGATAAAATATACTAACAACAAAAAAGACATTGTTGAGGGAATAATAGCAAAAAATTTAACGTACAATGAATTAATGAAATTAGATAGATTTGAAGGTGAAAATTATTTTAGACAATTTATAAATGTTAATACAAAGAATTATATTTTAGGTGCTGAAATCTATTTACCTAAAGCTAATCTTATTTCGTCAGAGCCATGGGATTACAATGATTGGTATGAAAATGACATGAAAAAATTTTTTGAAAATGAATTTAATTTAAGTGGTGTTAAATGAGTTAAGTTGGAATTTAGTTGCTTTTCAATTTTTGTATTTGATCCCAAGCAGCATTTATTGCTCTCATTTTATTTTTACTCTCATTTATGACTTCAATAGGCACACCTTTGCTAATCAAAAGATCTGGGTGGTGTTCTTTAGAAAGCTTTATATATTTTTTTCTAATTGATTTTAAATCATCAGTTGGTTGACTTTCTAAAACTATATAAGGATTTAGTTTGTCTGACGATTTTCTAGATTCTTTAATACTTTCATATTGATTTTGACTAAGGCCAAAAATAAATGCAATGTTAGCTATCATAGATTCTTCATCATTACTTACATGTCCGTCAGCTTCTGCAATGTAAAAAAGAATATTTATAACTTCTTCTAAAACATTCTGGTTACCCTTAAAAATTTCAGAAATTTGTTTTGCATAAGGCTTATACCCAGTGCTTTCATCTTTAGCCTTGTTAAAAATCTTGGCTACCTGATCAATTTCACTATCTGGTATTTGAAGTTTCTCTTTTACTGCAATTAATTCTTCTTTACTAACTCTTCCATCAGCTTTGCTTAGTTTTGCAGATAGAATTATTAATGATAAAGCAAAAATTTGTTTTGAGTTTTGTTGGCTTCCAAAAGTATTTGATGAGCTAATATTTGAAATTTTTCCTCCCAAAAAAGATCCAAGTAAAGCTCCAAAGGGACCACCTAAAGAAAAACCAATAACACCTCCTAATAAACTTCCCCAAATTGACATAATTTAATTCTCAAAGTTATAACGATTTAATATTTTATATATAATTATTAAAAATAAATAATAAAGCAATTAACCTCTTATTTGAATTGGAATAGTTATGAAATTAAGAAAAAAAGATCCTTGGAAATCTGCCAATGAATACTCTAAAGATTTATCAGGTTTAACTATAAATTTATTAGTTGAGGACATTAAACGTTCAATACATTTTTTACAAAAAATTATTAAGGCTAAAATTATATATCAAGATCCTGATTTTGCAGCAATAGAAGGGTTTGGAAGTAGATGGTGTATCCATTCATTCCATACTTATGGTACTCACCCGTTTCTAAATTTTATAAAAAATTCTAAATCAAAAGCGTTAGGAATAGAATTAAGAGTTATAGGTTGTGATCCTGATAGAGCAGAAGAAAGAGCAAGAAAAGAAAATTATTTTATTTTATCTAATTCAATGAATAAACCTCATGGTATGAGGGAATGTTACATACTTGATAATAATGGATTTTGTTGGGTGCCATCCATTTTAGTTTAAATTTTTATAAAATTACCAACCATTAGTTCTTGACCAACTGTCCACAATCGTTCCATTTTCTAAAATATTATAATTACTGTAAGCTGCACAAGTTAAACACGCATGATTTGGTAATATGCGTACTAAACTTCCTATAGGTAATTTATCAAACCAGCTTGTGTTATCTATATTGATTGATCCATGCTCTTGATGAACTTCAGAAATGTTAAGTCCTTCAAGGGGTAGTGCTGTATGAGGATCACAAACTAATCCGTATCCAGCTTTAGGCATAAAATTATTTGCACTAATGTCTTTTGATAAAGCTAATGCACCAGCATCAATTAATATTTTTCCTTTATGTTGATTATGACCAATTACACTTGATAAAACAGTTAAAGCTATTGCATCTATTTCACAAATGCCTCTTGAAGCCTGAGCTAAATCCCAAAACATATAAATCCCTGCTCTTACTTCAGTGATACCTTTCAAATGTTCAGCATAAAACATTGTAGGAGTTGATCCTATACTTATGATTGGAGAATTATTTTTGGTATTTTCAAAATTCTTTAAAGAGGCAAGAGCATGTTCACGTTCAATGTTACTAATTGATACAATTTCTTTTTTATTGTTGGTTGAATAACTATGACCAGCATGGGCTAAAACTCCCAACAACTTTGTATAATGATTTATGTCAAAAACTTTAGATATTTCTCTAATTTTTTCATCTTGATAACCTAAACCGCTTCTTCCTTCACCGCAGTCAATTTCAATTAGAATTTCAAAATTTGCACTATGTACTTTACTATAATTTACGATTTCTTTAGCAACAATAACGGAGTCTATAACCATACGTATCACACAGTTATACTTCAACTGAATATAATTTAATCTTTCAAGTTTAGCAGGAATTATGCAAACAGCATAAGTAATATCCTTGAAACCTGAACTTGCAAAATACTCAGCTTCTTCAAGGGTTGAAACAGTAATAGGACCGACATCTTTTCCAAGAGCAATTTTAGCAACTTCAATACTTTTAGGAGTTTTAACGTGTGGTCTTAATATTGTGTTAAATTCATCACATTTTTTTCTAGCTTGACTACAATTTTTTTCTAAAAGGTTTTTATCTAAAATCAAACAAGGAGTATTAAGTTCATTTAAATTGTTTATTTTCATATTTAATCTCATTTTATTTAAAATATTTGATTTTTCTATTTAATTACATTTATAAATTTTTCCCACCAGCTCTCAGTATCAATTAAATTTTTCATGTCTATTACCTGACCAATTATAGGAGTAATTAGAGATATACTTTTTTCTTCTGCTCTTTTTTTAATTTCAACTGGAGGATCAAACCAGTTATGCATTGCTAAAGTAAACATACCCCAATGAATAGGTATAAGATTTTCACCTTTTAAATCAATGAAGCCCTTAATAACTTCTTCCGGCATGTTATGCACTTCTCTCCAGCGAGTATTATATTGCCCACTATCCATGAATACGACCTCCATAGGACCATATTTATCACCAATTTCCTTATAGTGTTTTGCATAACCTGAATCACCACTAAAATAAAAACTTCTTTTTCCTGATTTAACAACCCACGATGCCCACAATGATTTTTGTGTTTCTATAAAAGCTTTTCTTCCAGAAAAATGTTGAGCAGGAGTACAAATAAATTTAATGCCTCTAATTATTGTAGTATCCCACCAATCCATCTCTGTTATTCTTGAATTTTCAACTCCCCATTTTTTCAAATGAGATCCTACTCCCAATGGTACAACGAATGAAATATCTTTGTTCTTGTTAAAAAACTTTATTGTTTTCATGTCTAAATGATCATAATGGTCATGCGAAATAAGTATAAAATCAACTTTTGGTAATTCCTTCAATTTAAATACAGGTGGTTGATATCTTTTAATAAGCCAACTAAATGGTGACGCAGATGGTGAAAATATAGGGTCAATTAAAATAATCTTATTATTTATAGACATCAAAATACTGGAATGACCTAACCAAGCAAATTTAATATTATTACTACTCTTAACAAAGTTTTCATTTAATGAAGTTTTATCTTCTGGTAACAGTGTTTCTGGTTCTGTTATGTTGGAATTAAAGAAATAATTGTTAGCCATATTTTTTCTAGGATTTGCCCAAAATCCACTATTTTTTTTCACATTTTCCATAACATCAGAGTTTTGATTTACAAACTTATCTTCTGGAATATTATAATTAGACGATTTTTTCATTCTTAAGTAATCATCATCTTTAGGTATTGATCCAAATTGATCACAACCAGAAAATTGTAAAATCATTATTATTACACATAAACTAGATTTAAGTTTATTTTTTAAAGTATTTGATATTGTCAATGTTTTTCCAGTTCATTATTTATTGCTTAATCAATTAACACCATCTCATAAATCAGGAATCCAACCTTTTTTTATGATTTTTTTACATCTATTAATATATATTTCTGTTACCTTATCATCACGATTAATCTTATTTATTCTTGAAAATAATTTTAGTGAATGTTCAAAATTATGTTCAAAATAGCCTTTGATGGCTTTTTTAAAATCATTTAAAGTTTCAATTTTTAATTGTTTTAATTTTTCAAGATCTGCATCAAAAACTTCAAAAATTTTTATAGCTTTGTTTTTTCCTTTTACGGCTACAAGATCTATAAATCTAATGGCGAATAAATCTTTATTAATATTTTTATAAGTTTCTTCTGAAATAATAATGCCAGCTTTATAATTTTTTGTTAACCCTTCTAGTCGTGAGGCTAAATTGACAGCATCACTGATTACTGATCCTTCCATTCTATTTGTTTCACCTAGTGTACCTAACATCATTTGTCCGGTGTTAATCCCTATTCCAATATTAATTTTATGAGTTTTATTTTTAAAAGAACTAGCATTATATTGAATTAAATATTTTTGCATTTCTATTGCTGCTTTTACAGCGTCGTTTGCAGAATTCTTAAACAGAGCCATAACACCATCGCCCATAAATTTGTCAATGTAACCTTTATTTTCTCTTATAATTGGGCTCATTTGATTTAAATAGGAATTTAAAAAAGAAAAATTCTCCCTAGGTGTCATTTTCTCAGATATGGATGTAAAGGATCTTATATCTGAGAATAATATACTCATTTTTACGTTTACTTGATCACCTAATGAGACGTCTAAAATACTATTTTTCCCAAGATTTTTCAGTAATTCAGATGGAACAAATCTTTGGTAAGCTTCAGTTAATTTTACTTGTTGTTGAAATGCTAATAATTTCATATCATTTAATTGCTGAGCGACAGCAAAACCAAAAGTGATAAACATCCCTAGAAATAAAATTCCAACAGCAGAATTTATTATTAACCAAGTAATCCAATTAAAATCGTAAAACAAATAAGCTATACCCGAAATTGGTGCTGACAAAAAAGGAAGTGCAAAGGATATACATAAATATTTTGCATACTTACTCCCTTTTTTCCACAGATGAAATGATACAACAGCTGAAGTTAGTAATAATATGATAAAAGGTGTAAATAAATATTTTGGCTTAACTAGACCTGGACCATCCATGTCAGGCGGATAAAGATTTAAATCAAGATAAGGGACGCTTGGCCAAAATAAAGACGAATAAAGATTTAAAATAAACATTAAAATATAGAAAATTATAACTGATAGAAATATTTTATTAAGCAATGGGTAATTTAATTTTAAGTTTAGAGACTGTCTAAAAAATTGAAGTAACAAAAAAAAATAAAAAGGAAATTAAACTTAAAGAAAATTCACTTGCATATAACCAGGAAGTTATACCAATAATTTTTCCAACAACTAAATTTGTAATGGAAAGAAAAGAAATTTGAAAGAGGCTAAGTGACAGCCATAAATAATTTCCCTTAGAAACAATAAAAATGAATAAATAATAAATAGCAAAAGTTATTGCTATTGCAAATGTTGCAATATTTGCTGCAATTTTAACTAATTGATGGGTTCGAATATTTTCCCAAGTACTTACGGTCATTCGATGTAAGCTGTCTCTACCCATATATCTATCAAATGGTTTTTTTCTAAAAAAACTATAAACTTGAGCAATTTCATTCGATTTAATAGAAAGTTTGTAACTTGTTCTTATCCTTTTATCATCAATCCAATTGTCAAATTTCTCTCTCCAGTGAGGATATTCAATGATTCCATTAATATTGTGAATAAAAACTTTTTTTTCATTATTGTAACTATAGTTTATTCCAATACTATCTTTTTTAGTATTGTTTAAGATACTAAAACGAACCCAATAACCGTTAACAAATGATTGATCATCATCTAAAGACTTTTTCCACTCTAAGTCAGATAGAGTTTTAAAAGAAACATTTTCAGCAAATCCCTCAGCAAATTCTAAATATTTTTTTGGAATTGTATCAAAAGTATTTAAATCTAAAATGTAGTAGGGAGTAAATTTAGTATTTGTATCGGCAAAAACTTTTTCAAAATTTATTAAAAAAATGCTTAAAAAAAATAGTAAAGAATAAATTTTTACTATTTGTTTCAATTAATTAACCAATCAATTAAGTTAAACAAGAATTTATCTATTAATCTTAACAATTTTAACCTGACTTAAAAATGTGCTGATAAAGTATTTTGATTTTTTTCTAATGGTGGTGCAAATTTAGTCAGATCAATACCTTCAACAGCTTTTTTATACTCATCTATAGTTGGAGTTCTTCCCAAAATCGCTGAAAGAACAACAACTGGTGTTGATGCAAGCAGTGACTCTCCTTTTTTTTCTTGGGTGTCTTCAACTACTCTTCCTTGAAATAGTCTAGTTGAAGTGGCTAACACTGTGTCACCCTTTGCTGCTTTTTCTTGATTACCCATGCAAAGATTACATCCTGGCCTTTCTAGGTAAAGAATATTTTCATATTCTAGACGAGCTGATTTCTTAGGATTTTTATCATCAAATTCAAAACCTGAATATTTTTGTAATATACTCCAGTCACCTTCGTCCTTAAGTTCATCAATTATATTATAAGTTGGAGCTGCTACAACTAAAGGTGCCTTAAACCTTACCTGCCCCGAAGCTTTTTCAAGATTACGAAGCATTTGTGCAACAATTTTTACATCGCCTTTATGTACCATACAAGAGCCAACAAAACCTAAATCTACTTTTTTTTCAGCATTGTAATAAGAAATGGGTCTAATTGTATCATGTGTATATCTCTTTGACACGTCTGAATTATTAACATCTGGATCAGCAATCATTGGTTCATCTATTAAGTCTAAATCAACTTCAACTTCTGCAGAATACTTCGAATTTACATCAGGTCTTAAGGCAGGCTTTTCACCAGATTTGATTTCTGAAATTCTTTTTTTAGCAATGCCTATTAATTTATTAAGCATTTTATTTTCGTTTTCCATTCCCTTGTCTATCATTACCTGTATTCTGTCTATAGCAATTTCTAATGACTTAATTAGTGTTGAATCCTCTGAAATACATATTGATGCCTTTGCTTTCATCTCAGCAGTCCAATCCGTAAAAGTAAAAGCTTGGTCAGCAAGAAGAGTTCCCAAATGAACTTCAATAATTTTTCCTTGAAATACATTATCGCCAAACTGCTTAAGCATCTGGGCTTGTGTAGCGTGAACTACATCTCTGAAGTCCATATGATCGCCCATTTTGCCCTTAAATGTTACTTTGACTGACTCTGGTATTGGCATTGTTGCCTCACCAGTTGCCAAGGCCAAAGCGACAGTCCCTGAGTCTGCTCCGAATGCTACACCTTTTGACATTCTAGTATGAGAGTCACCACCAATAATAATTGACCAATCATCAACAGTTATATCATTCAATACTTTATGGATAACATCGGTCATTGAATGATAAGAATCTTTTGGGTCACGCGCAGTAATGAGACCAAATTTATGCATAAATTTCATCAGTCTTGGCGTATTTTCCTGAGCTTTAAAATCCCAAACTGAAGCTGTATGACATCCTGATTGATAAGCCCCGTCTACGGTCGGCGAAATTACAGTTGCTGCCATTGCCTCTAATTCTTGTGATGTCATTAAACCTGTAGTATCTTGTGATCCAACAATATTTACTTTTACTCTTACATCAGAGCCAGCGTGTAAAAGCACATCCTCTTCTACACCTACCGCATTTGCGTTAAATATCTTCTCGACAGCTGTAAATCCTTGCCCTTCATTATAAATTTGTTTTGAAGGTGCAAAAGCAGATTTTAATTCGACATTTAGAACCTTACAGGCAAAACTTTGCAATTTTTTTCCGAAAACAATTGCATAGGATCCACCTGCTTTCATGAATTCTTGTTTTTGAGGTGAAAACGAAGATGATAAATCAACTAATTCTTTCTCTCCTGTTTCATCAAAAAGTTTTTTCTTTTTTGTGTTAATTTTTAATACTGTACCAGTATCTACACTATATTTCTGTTCCAGGACTGGATTATCATCATTGTTAATTATTGGATTACCATCTGAATCAAGTTTTTTTACCCAATTTTTTAGGTCTATACCTATTCCTCCTGTAACTCCTACAGTTGTTAAAAATATTGGAGAAATTCCATTTGTACCTGCAACAATTGGCGCAATATTTACAAACGGCACATAAGGACTTACTTGCTTTCCAGTCCATAAGGCAACATTATTGACACCAGACATTCTTGATGATCCAACACCCATGGTACCCTTTTCTGCAATTAACATTACACGCTTATCTGGATGTTGCTTTTTTAATTCAGTAATTTCCAATTGGGCTTTTTCTGAAATCATACATTTCCCATGTAGCTCTCGATCAGATCTAGAATGTGCCTGATTTCCAGGTGATAACAAATCCGTAGAAATATCACCCTCTGCCGCAACGTAAGTTACAACTTTTACCTCTTCTTCAATTTCTGGAAGTTTAGTAAAAAATTCAGCATTAGAATAACTTTTAAGAATATCTTCTGCAATTTTGTTTCCATCTTTGTAAGCATTTTCTAATCTAGAAGTGTCAACCTCATATAAAAATACTTGGGTTTTTAAAACTTCCGCTGCTTCAAATGCGGTGGATTTATTATCG
>CACMYY010000008.1 GCA_902618025.1 uncultured SAR116 cluster alpha proteobacterium | reverse complement strand
TCCTAGAAAGCCTTTTTTGTACCAATTAAAAAACTGTCTCAAATTAATTAATCTTTTATATAAAAAACTTGGTATGATTGTTCTAATTCTCATAGCAATAATGTCTCATATAATCATTTAAAAAAAATATTATATTCTTATAAAACGTATAATTAAAATTGTAAAAGATAATGAAAATAAATGACTATTAAATATTAGTAGAGAATTATTTTTTTTACAGTAGCTTTATAATAGTAAATGGTAAACATAAATCTAATTGGTAGCGGAGGAGGGACTTGAACCCCCGACACCCGGATTATGATTCCGATGCTCTAACCAGCTGAGCTACTCCGCCTGAATGTTAAGTAGTTACTAAATATAATTTATTTTATAGTCAAGTAATTACATTCATTATTATTTATAATGAAATAACTAAATTCCTTAAATTATCTTTGAGTTTTAACTTAAAAATTGAAGGATCATCTTCTGTTATCATTGAAACTGAAACATACTCAATTTCACCAACAGATTTAAAAAAAGTGTTTAAGTGTAGTTGAATTTTTGAAAGCCTAATTTCAAAACTGATTAATTCAAATTGATTTTTTTTCATTTTATGTATTGGCTTTTCACTTTTCCAAGATATTAAACTAGGTATTACTCCCGCTTCTATAATTTCACTATGTAAAATATTGTTTTTAAGAGTTGGCATTGCAAATTGCCATTTATAGTTATCACGCGACGCATTAAAGAAAGGGTCATAATATTTAGTGATATTTATATCATTATTCTCAATTACATAACCAATAATTTGTGGTGATTTTTTTAATTTAGATTGTAAAGTTGAGTTATCTAAGTTGAACCATTTTCTATTATTTAAATTGTTTATTTTTGGATCAACTGCAATTACCTCTAGGTAAACCCTTTCACTAATTTTTATCACTCTATTATGTGTTCCCATATCTTTGTGATAACCAATATCACTTAACTTAGCTTGAAGTGTATTTTCAATAAATTCAGTTCCTTCTTCTAAAGTGAATGATCCAAACACAATATGATCTAAGTTAAGCATTATAAAATTTAATATCAGCTGACTTATTAGGAGCTTCAGTTATCCACCCACCACCTAATATATGAGAACTTTCTTCAATATTGTAAAATACTGCAGCTTGACCAATTGAAACACCAAATTGAGGTTTATCAAATTTGAGATAGGCAAGGTTATTGTCAAAATCTACTTTGATTGTTCCAACTACAGGTTTTGAAGAATTTCTTAATTTTACTAAAACTCTAAATTTAGTTTGATTTACTATATCAATTAGCCAGTTACAGTTAGATATTTTAATTTTATTACACGATAAGAATTCTCTAGGACCGACTATTACATTATTTTGTTCTGTATCAAGAGAAATTACATATAAAATACTATTTTTATCATCTACCCCTTTTCTACCACCAACACCAATCCCTTTTCTTTGACCAATGGTGAAGTCTATTATACCATTATGTTTACCTAAAACATTTCCGTTTACATCAATTATATTACCTACCTCAATACTTCCTGGCCTTAATTTTCTTACTACCTCTGTATATTTACCTTCTGGTACAAAACATATATCTTGGCTATCAGGTTTATTTGCGACGCTAAGACCATAACGTTTAGCAACTGATCTAGTTTCATCTTTAGTTAGAGACCCAAGAGGAAATCTTACAAATTCCAATTGATTTTTAGTTGTGGCAAATAAAAAATATGATTGATCTTTTGAAGAATCTATTCCGGTGTGCAGGCTTGGACTACCTAATTTCTTTTTTCTTCTGATATAATGTCCAGTGGCCATTACACTAGCACCAAGATTTTTGGCTCTATCAAGCATATCTGTAAATTTAACTGTCTGATTACATTTTACGCAAGGAATTGGAGTTTCACCTCTTAAGTAAGAATCTGCAAAGTCATTAATAACCTGATCTTGGAAAATACTCTCATAATTCAAAACATAATGAGGAATGCTCAATTTACTTGAAACTACTCTAGCATCATTGATATCAGATCCTGCACAACATGCCCCTTTTTTTTGGAGAGCTTTGCCATAATTATAAAGTTGCATGGTCAAACCAACTACATCGTAACCCGCTTCAACAAGCAATGCAGCAGTTACAGAAGAATCCACACCGCCAGACATTGCTACAACTACTCGATGATTTGATGGATCACCCTCTAAATCCATTTCTTTTATAATTTTGTTAATATTAATCACTAACCTTACTCTTCAGGAATTGAAACTCTTAAACCATTAAGTTTGTCAGTCACTTCAATTTGACAGCCTAATCGAGAAGTTGGTTTTAACCCATCAGCTAAATCTAGCATATCTTCTTCATCTGGGTTTGGGCCACCAACAACTTGAAACCACTCTTTATCAATGATAACATGACAAGTACAACAGGAGATCGATCCTCCACAAGTTCCTTCAATTCCTAAATCATTATCTCTAGCTACTTCCATTAAAGATAATCCATTTTCAGCTTCTACAGATTTTTCATAACCATCTGAACTAACAAATACAAGTTTTGTCACATTAAACTCCATATTATTATTTTTTTACAAATTTGACCAACATTGGGCCAACCTATCTAATTCTTTTCTAGTTATCAAGTTTTCTAATTTTAAAATAGAATCATTTGGAGGAAAAGAAAATCGTACAGAATTTGAAGCAAGATTATCATATCCCATTGCGCTAACAACATGACTTTTAGAAACTTTACCAGAGCTACAAGCTGAACCAGAACTAACTGAAAACGATTCTAAATCTAATTTCATCAATGCCAAATCTCCAGGTATTTCAGGTAGGGCCATTAAAGTTGTGTTTGCGACTCTATTTCCTTTTTCTCCAAAAAAAATTGTTTTTGGACTTAAAGTCTTTACTTTTTCTTGAAAATAATCCCTAAGAGATTTTACTTTTGAACAATTATTTTCAGTTGCATTTACAAAGAATTTTGCAGCTTCACCAAAACCTCTTATTCCAAGAATATTTTCTGTTCCTGCTCTCATCCCTTTTTCTTGCCCACCACCTAAAATCTGTGGCATTAAATCTATTTTATCGTTATAAATCAAAGCTCCTATACCAGTTGGAGCGCCAATTTTATGACCTGAGAGGGTTAAAAAGTCTAATTCAATTTCTTCAAGATTTATTTTAATTTTACCAAGTGCTTGTGCAGCATCACAATGAACTAAGCATCCAAGTTTTTTAGCAATTTCAACTACATCTTCAATTGGCTGTATAATGCCTGTCTCATTATTTACCCACATTACGGATACTAGTATTTTTTTATTCTTTTTAACTAATTTTTTTAGATATGTTTCAAGAAAATTTAAATCTACAACACCATGCTGATTTACTGGAATTATGTGATCACTTTTAGATGAAGATAAAACTGCAAAATGTTCTACAGAACTTACTACTATAGTGTCAAAATTACTAAATAGCAGATTAATAGCTTCTGTTGCAGAACTAGTAAATATTATATTATTCTTATTTGTATTAATTAACTCACTAATGTTTGTTCTAGCAATATCAATTATATCTTTCCCTTTTCTACCGTAATAATGAATTGAAGATGCATTCAATGGACCAACATCCATACAATCTATTAAGGATTTTTTTACTTCCTTTAATAGAGGAACAGTTGCATTGTAGTCTAGATAAATTTGTTTTTTCACAATTAAAGCTTGAAACCTTAAGTATTAAAAGATTGTAATTTATTTTTTTTGAATTTTATTTTTTGTAACTTTTTTGTTATTCAAATTATTCATTTTTTTCTCTAAATTTTCAACTTTTTTAAGTAAATTAACTAATATTTTTTCTCTCGGATCAGTATCGTTTGCTGATATTCCATAGGCTTTAAAAGATTGCTTTTTCTTTGAACTCGCAAATTCTCTTGCAGGCACTCCTGCTACGGTTACATCTGGTGGAACATCTTTTGAAACAACAGAATTAGCTCCAATTCGAGCATTGTCACCGACTTTTATTGCTCCTAAAATTTGAGCACCAGAACCAATAATTACATTATTTCCAATAGTGGGATGTCTTTTTTGATTTCTTTGTAAGTCACTTTCTATTGACGGCATAATACCACCTAAAGTAACGCCTTGATAAATAGTAACGTTTTCTCCTATTTCTGTTGTTTCACCAATCACGATACCTAAACCATGATCCATAAAAAAATTGCTTCCTATTTTAGCTGCTGGATGTATTTCTATACCCGTGAAAATTCTAGCTAAATACATAATCATCCTACCAAGAAATTTTAAATTATATCTCCAAAAAATATTTCCAATTTTATAAAAAAACATTACATGAAATGTTGGATATAAAAAGATTACTCCTAGCCTACTTCCAGCAGCTGGATCTCTTTCTATAATAGAATCAATTTCATTTATCAATTTTTTAAACATCATTCTGATACTCTACAAACTTATTATATTTTTATACTATATTATTAATAAAAGTAATTTTAAATTTTAATTCAAAGTTAAATTTTAATGTTCAATAAATATTGACAGATTTAATTTTAATAATTAATCGATGAATTAATACGCATTATGTTTATGTCTTTAGAGTTTTATACGGACTTTATTTTGTGATATAAAAGAATTGTTTTATTTTCTGGAGAAAAAATATGCCTGAGGTAATTTTGAATGGACCACATGGGAGGATAGAATGTCGATATCATTCTGGCCCGTCTCCTGATAGTCCAATAGCCTTAATATTACATCCTGAGCCCAATCAAGGTGGTAGTATGAATAATAAAGTTTCTTATGGTATGTATCACGAATTTAGAAATAGAGGTTTCTCAGTTTTAAGATTTAATTTTAGAGGTGTTGGAAGAAGTGAGGGTGTTTATGAAGGAGGCGAAGGTGAACTTGCAGATGCCGCAGCAGTTTTAGACTGGATACAATCACAAAACATCCACTCTAGATACACATTTATAGCAGGATTTTCTTTTGGTTCGTGGGTGGGGATGCAGTTAATGATGAGAAGACCAGAAATTTTGGGTTTTATAGCAGTGTCTCCTCCAGCTGATAAGTTTGATTTTTCTTTCCTTGCTCCATGCCCAGCATCAGGTCTTATAATTCATGGAGAAAATAATAAAAGAGTGCCAAGTGAAGTTATTCAAAGACTTGTAGATAAAATATCTATCCAAAAAGGTATAAAAATAGATGTAGAATATATTAATGAAGCTAATCATATGTTTTCAAATCATGATGAAGAATTAATGATTTCAATAAAAAAATATCTTAATAATGTTTTAGATCCTTCTGAATATAGCGAATTTTAAATTAATAATTATGAGACTATAAAATGAGTAACATGAATAACTCTGATTTTATTAATATTATGTTAGAACGAGGTTTCATTCATCAACTAACAGACAAAGAGAATCTTAAAAAAGAAATGCTGATTAGTCCTATTGTTGGATATATTGGTTTTGATTGCACTGCCCCTTCATTGCACGTAGGTTCTCTTATACAAATAATGATGTTACGTTGGTTCCAAAAAACAGGTAATAAACCTATAGTTTTAATGGGTGGTGGCACTACAAAAATTGGTGATCCTTCTGGTAAAGATAGTGCTCGACCGCTTCTTAGTTTAGAAAAAATAAAAAATAATAAAGAAAATATTAAAACAATTTTTGAAAAGTTCCTTAAATTTGGTGATCATGATAATGACGCAATTATAGTAGATAATGCAGAATGGCTAGAAAGTTTAAACTATATTTCATTTTTAAGGGATTATGGATCTTTTTTTTCAGTAAACAAACTTATAAACTTAGAAAGTGTTAAGCTTAGGCTCGAAAGAGAACAAAATTTATCTTTTTTAGAGTTTAATTATTCTCTTTTACAAGCTTTTGATTTTTTACAACTCTCAAAAAGTTATAATTGTAAAATACAAATGGGTGGTTCTGATCAATGGGGAAACATTATTACTGGCATAGAGCTAGTTAGAAAGGCAACTTCTAAACAAGCTTACGGACTTACCTCTCCACTTTTAACAAATAGTAATGGATCAAAAATGGGCAAGACTGCTAACGGAGCTGTATGGCTAAATGAAGAGCAATTATCAGATTGGGATTTTTGGCAATATTGGAGAAATGTTGAGGACTTAGATGTTATTAAATTTTTAAAATTATTTACTGAAATTCCTTTGTCAGAGATACAGAAATTAGAAAATTTAAAAGGGGCTGAAATTAATGAAGCTAAAATTATATTAGCAAATGAAGTAACTAAGTTATGTAGAAATATGGAAGTTGCTAAGAAAATTGCATCTTCATCAGCAAACTTATTTAATAAAGCGAAATTGGACGATATTTTACCAAGTGTTAGGATTACAAAAAGTAAAATAAGCTTAATAAACGCTCTAAAAATTTTAAATTTTTTGAATAGCAATGGTGAAGCGAGAAGATTAATTAGAGGAAACGGTGCTAAAATTAATGATGTTATAGTTAATGATGAAAATTATACTTTAACCAGTAAAGATTATGAAAATGGCAAAGCCAAAATTTCATATGGAAAAAAAAAACATGGCCTTCTTATTCTAAGTTAGTTAGTTTGTCTCTCCATTAACAAAAAAATTATTTTTATCAAGCCAATCTTCTGAAAATATATCTCTAAAAATACCCGGTGCAAATGACATTTTATTTAACTGTATTTCTGGATTCTCTAATAAACCAACCATTTTAAATTGACCTGCAAACAAACCTTCTTTTTTTAATCCTGTTAGCAATTCTCCAATTGCAGGTACAACGCTAATTATCTTCGAAATCAACTTAATAGGAGCTACCGAACCCCTTAAGTCAATTGATTTTTTCTCTAAATCTAACTTACCTTTGGCAGCTATACCTAATGAATCACTTGATAAATAAAGCTTGTCAAAATAAAATATTTTGTTTTTGACAATGATATTCGTCTTCCCTCTTTCAAAAAAAACACCTTCTCCAGATATTATGGATGTTATACCAGAAAAGCTTAATACTGAAAGAGAATTTATAATTCCTGGCGCATTAACTAAACTAAATTTTTTAGACCTTATATGCCCTTTATAATGGTTATAGTCATCATTTAAAAAATCAATGTTAATATCCATCTCACCACTTTTTATGTTTTTTGTAAAACCTAAAGCATTAAGAAGTTTACCTCCGTTCGAGGTATTAAATACTAAACTAGCAAACCTATTTGTCTTTTTTTGAAGATCAATTTTTGTTTCTGCACCACCTACTAAACCTAGACCTTTTAAAGTAGATATTTGATTATCTACGTATATATTGAATTTACCATTGTCAAGTATAGGTGAATCACCAAGTGAAATTTTACCGTATGCTATTGATCTAAAGGAAGAATTTTTAATTTTACCGTTTAAATTTCCTGTTAAAGATATTTTTGAATTTAATTTTATTAGATCTGCAGTTAAATCTAGATTTATTTCTTTCTTTCTTTTAGTTTGGTTTTGTATTTTTTTATTCAAATTAGATAAATCTATTTTTTTTCCAGATGCTTGTATCTTTAGGTTCTTTCCAATTTTTGAAAATAATAATTTATCTACTACTAAATTAGGGGTTTCTACATTTGTTAGTAAAACTTCACTAATTTTTTCCTTTTTAAACTTAATAAGACTAATTTTATAAATATTATCCTTAACTGTTAAAATTGTATCTTTAAAGGATGAAATTTTTCCCCCAATGAGTGATACCTCAGATTTCATAAAAGATGTAATATTGTTTTTCTTTATTAAATCTAAATAATCTATTTTTAGATATGAGTTCTTAAGATCAGATTGTAACTTCAAATTGAAATTTTGTTTTTTAAGATCCCCTGATAAAATTACATCAAAATCTATATCTCCAATCATTTCAATATTAAATTCTCTTTTGATAAAATTTGATAATTCTGGACTACTATTCACTCTTAAGGAACCTTTAGTAATTCTCATATTGCTAATGTTTGCATGATTAAGGGTGTATATTAAATTGTTGTCTTTAAAATGTTTTAGTTTTGAAATTGTAAAGTTGTTTTTTTTGATTATCACATTATTAAAAGAATATTCTAATTTTTTATTTTTTAAAAAATCTGCTTTATTAATTAATAAATTATTATTATCAATTACTCCGGTTATTGATGCATGGTTAAATTTATATTGGAACTTAATGTCGTTCAAAAGAAGAAATCCTTTATTAGCTTTTATATTAAAATTAATAAAATTTTCAGTTAACTCTTGAGGCTTTAATGTGAATTTAAAATCACCTGAAAGTGTGCTAAGTATTTTTTTAAAAATCTTATTATTATATTCAAATCTAATATTGCTAAAATTTGATAAACCAGTAATTTCATGTACGATTAATTTTTCAAATAAGGAAAATTTAATATTAAAACTAAGTTTTCTGAGGTTGCCACTTCTAATATTATTAAAGTTTTTAATAAAACTTGGACTTGATTGTAAATAATTGGATCCTAAAAATTTACTTAAATAGATTTTGGTTTCATCTACTAATATTTTTTTAACTGAAAAATTAGAAAAACCATGTTTAGTTGTTAAATCATATTGACCAAATGCAACCAGCTTATCTCCTAAAAACAGATCAGAATACTTTAATAAATTATTTTTTTTCTCCCATGATAATACACCGTTGACTTTTGTTTTGTAGGTTTCTTTATTTACTTTGTCATTTGAAATCAAAATTGATTCATCTGATACAAATCTTACACTCTGAATTACAAAATTTTTGTTAGTTTTGACATTATAACTTCCATTTAACTTACTTTTGATATCAAAGTTTAAAAAATTAAAATTTTTATCAAACCAATTATTCAGGAGTAAATTTGGATCAAAGTTTTTAAATTCTCCAGTAAAAGTATTAGAGTTTTCAGCTATATCTCCTTTTATTAAAAGTAAATCTTTTTTCCCTTCTTTACACTCCATATACAATGACCTTGATTTATGAATATATTCTGAAATAAGCACATTTTCGCATTTTACTTCTAAAACTTTTCTATTCAGTAAATTTCTTTCATAAGTTAATGAAAGATTGATTTTTCCAATCTCGATTTTGCTTTGAAAAATTTTTTTTAAAGCAGGCTGAGTGTCAAAATTGTTTTGGTTTATTGATGAAAAAATTTTAACTAAAGGCCCAGCTATAAATTTATTTTTTTCAATTTTAGCATTTAGGGTTAAATCCTTAAGATTAATATAACTAAATTTAATTATGTTTTCATTTGAAAAAAAATTTTCAATAAGTTTTTCAAAAGTAAATCCTAGTTCTATAAATTTTATATTTGACTTACTTGCTTGTTTTTTAGAAGTGACGTCAATATTACTCAACTCAATTTTAACAATGTTAGGCCAAAAAGGTTTTAAAAAGTTTATTTTTTCTATATTAACATTTATATTTTCATCATTGATTTTTTGGGTAATAAAAGTTTTGAATTTATTATTCAAAATTTTTTTTAAATTAAATGTATCAATAAGGTAGTTTTGTGTTCTTTCTGGGAAAACATATAACATTGTAACTGATCCAATTACAAATAAAGTTAATATAAAAAATGATGTCAAAAAAAATTTTCTCATTTTTTTATTTTCCTAATCAGCCTTGTTTAATTGTTAGTTGATATATTATTTGGTTGTAATATAACTTAATAATAAAATTAATTCTAACTTTATGAGATATTATTCATGTTAAAAATTAATGACAGGATGCCTGAGTTTAAAATATTAACCGATCAAGGCGAATTTAAAATTTCAAATCACATTGGAAAAAAAATAGTTGTTTTCTTTTTTCCTAAAGCTGACACTTCTGGTTGTACTGCAGAGTCAATCGCATTTACAAATCTTCAAAAAGAATTTGATCAATTAAATTGTATCGTGATTGGGATTTCAAAAGATAACCCAAAAAAACAAAGTAAATTTAGAGAAAAACATAATCTTACATGTAAACTTGGTGCTGATTTTGAAAATGATGTATGCGAACAATTTGGAGTGTGGGTTGAAAAATCAATGTATGGGAGAAAATATATGGGAATTCAAAGAGCCACATTTTTGTCAAACGAAAAAGGTGTAATTACTAATGTTTGGGAAAAAGTCAAAGTTCAAGGTCATGCAGAAGATGTATTAAAAGCTGTTGAAAAAATAAGCAAATGACCTTTTATCTTTTCATCCCAACTTTGAGTGCAAGTGCTGCTTCTATAAAAAGATCAATATCTCCATCCAAAACTGATTGGGTGTTTCCAACCTCAACGTTTGTTCGAAGATCTTTTACCATCTGATAAGGATGAAGAACGTAGGACCTAATCTGACTTCCCCAACCTATTTCCCCTTTTTGGTTTGCAGTATGATTATTTTCTTCCTCCCTTTTCTGTAATTCTATTTCATATAACTTAGCTTTAAGCATTAACATTGCCTGCGCTCTATTTCTGTGCTGCGATCTATCATTCTGACACTGTACTACTGTGTTGGTAGGTAAATGTGTTATTCTAATTGCTGAGTCAGTTTTATTTACATGTTGACCACCCGCCCCAGACGCTCTGTAGGTATCAATTCTTAGATCTTTGTCATCTATTTCAACATCAATTTCATTATTAATTTGAGGGTATACCCATATAGATGCAAAACTAGTGTGTCTTCTAGAAGAGGAATCAAACGGTGAAATTCGAACTAATCTATGAACACCTGATTCTGTTTTTCCCCAACCATAAGCATTAAAACCTTCTACAAATAATGTAGAAGATTTAATACCTGCTTCATCTCCAGAACTTTCTTCAATAGATGAAATATTGAACCCTCTTTTTTCACACCATCTAGAATACATTCTTTGTAACATTAATGCCCAATCCTGAGCTTCAGTACCTCCTGCGCCAGCATGAATTTCAATATAACAATTATTTGAATCTGCTTCACCAGATAATAAACTTTCTAATTGAAGTTTATTACATGTTTTAAGTAAAGCATCTAATTGCAACCTAGCTTCATCAATTAATGGAAAGTCTTTTTCTTCTTCTGCTAATTGTATTAAATCAAATAAATTCTCTTTTTCAATTTCCACAATTTTGATTTGATCAATTGTTTTCTCTAATTGTTTTTTTTCTCTCATTATCATTTGAGCCTTAAGTGTATTATCCCAAAAATTTTGAGTTTCAACTAATCTATTAAACTCTTTTATACGAACAAGAGAATCTTCCCAATTAATATGTTTTTTTAGAATATTTAAAGTATGATCTATTTCATTGAATTTAATTTGAATTTCAGCTTTCATAACTAATTACCAATAATTCAATATAGCGGAGACAAATTTTTTAAAATTTTTTTTGATTTTTTAAAATCAATTAATTTCTTATCATATCCCAAGTTTGGAAGTTGTCCTGGTTTAAAAGCCTCTAGTATAGAATCTTTTTCTTTGGAATTAACTTTAAAACCTGTTTTAGGATTCACCGATATAAGTTTTATACCTGGAGGTCTTCTGAATGGTAAATCAGGTTCATTTTTAAGAACTTTTTTCATAAAATCTCTAAAAATCGGAGCTGACACAGAACTTCCCGTTTCTTTATATCCAAGTGGTCTGGGATTATCAAAACCTACAAATATTCCTGCAACCAAGTCGCTTGAAAAACCAATAAACCATGCATCAGTATTTGCATTTGTTGTACCAGTTTTACCAGCCAAATTTCTTCCTAAAGATTTAACTACAACTCCTGTCCCTCTATTTACAGCTCCTTTTAACATTGATACCATCTGATAGGCAGAAGATGAAGAAATGACTTGTTCCCTCGTGTCTTTTACAGCTACAGATGGAATTTGACTACTATTAGAGTTATTTCCTTCACATGATATACATTTTCTTTTATCATGTCTGTAAATAGTTACACCTCTTCTATCTTGTACTCTATCAATTAACGTAGGTGTTATTCTTTTACCTCCATTAACAATCATACCATATGCATTTGTAATACTAAGTAAATTAGTCTCACCGGCACCTAAGGACATGGAAAGAAAGGAAGGTAGATTATTGCTAATACCAAACTTAGCTGCAAAATGTTGAATAATATTTTTATTTTTGATTTTTTTATCAATATGCTTTTTTTTGATATAATTAATAATAAGTTCTATATCACGAATATCTCTATTGAGCTTCTCAGCTATCAATTTTGTTGAGTAACCCCTTTTTATATAATTAATAACTATTTCTTCCTCTTCTATTAATTTAATAGCTAGTCTTGCTGTCATTAGATTTCTGGATTTTTCAATTCCTAATCTCATTGGACTAGGCCCATAGAATTTTTTTGTATAATTTGCAGGTTTCCATTTTTTGCAACCGGAACACTGATCATAAGCTAATGCTGCATCTAAAATTAGATCTGTTGGTTTATAATTTCTTTCTAAACCTGCCAAATAAACAAAAGGCTTGAAAGCCGATCCAGGCTGTCTTTTTGCTTGAGTTGCTCTATTAAACTCACTTTTTTGAAAATTATATCCACCACTCATTGCTAAAACTCTACCAGTATTTGGATCAAGGGCTACTATAGCACCATTGACAATTGGTATTTGCGAAAGAGAAAAATAAGTTTTGTTTTTATTTTCATTTTTTTTTACGACAATAATATCTCCTGTTGAAATAAATTGATCAAAGCTTTTATATTTTTTTCCTACATAAATATTTAAACGACTTTGATCATCCTTTTTTATTGTTTGTGGTCTCACCCATGAAGCATTTTTAAATTCTAAATATTCATATTTGCCATCTTGAAATAGAATATTAATAATTTTTTTAGAAACTTTTGTAACAACAACAGCAAATCTTTTTTCAGGGAGTTGTTTTTGGAGACTTTGTAAAAATTTGAATAATTTGTTATTTTTATAATTAGACAAATCAATCTTAGTAATTGGTCCTCTCCACCCTTGCCTTTTGTCCAAGTTTTCTAGACCCTCAACTAACACTTCTTCTGCCTTTGATTGAATGAAAGGATCAAGTGTTGTTCTTACTGAATATCCATTTGTATATAATTTTGATCCAATATTTTTATTTTTTATTAGTATTTTCCTTACTTCTTCAGCAAAATAAGGAGCATAACCTTCATCTATGCCACTCGATTTACGAATGTTAATTGTTTTTTTACTTTCAATTTCTTTTATTTCATCTTCAATAAATCCATTTTTATTCATTTGAGATAAAACCCAGTTTCTTCTCATTACAGCTTGCTTCTGTTTATATATTGGGTTGTAATTATTTGGAGCCTTAGGTAAAGCTGCTAAAAAAGCAGCCTCTGAGAAGTCAAGGTTATCTAAACTTTTATCAAAATAATTTAAAGCTGCAGCTGCAACTCCATATGATTTAAAACCTAAATAAATTTCATTCAAATATAATTCTAATATTTGATTTTTGGAGAATGCTCTCTCTATACGAATTGCTAATATAGCTTCTTTAATTTTCCTTTCATATGATAACTCAGATGATAACAAAAAGTTCTTTGCAACTTGTTGAGTTATAGTAGATGCACCAATTAATCTTTTACCAGTACCCATGTTATTAATATTTGTAATAAAAGCTCTGAGGGTGGCCTTGAGATCTATGCCAAAATGATTGTAAAAATCTTTATCTTCTGCTGAAATAAAAGCATTTATAACTTTTTTAGGAATTACGTTTATAGGTATGAAAACTCTTTTTTGAGTTGCGTATTCAGCTAAAAGAGCACCATTTCCAGCATGTATTCTTGTTACCACATTTGGGTTATACTTTGATAATTCTTTGTAATCAGGAAGATCTTTACCAAAATACCATAAACCATAAAAAAATATTGCTATTCCAGACAAAATGCTTAAAAAAATCAAAGTTAATAAGTAAGAAATAAATCTCATTATTAATGATTATATTTTAATTAAGACATTTTTGGGACAATCTATATTTTAATGATTATAAAAATAATTTTGAATAGCAGCAGCTAAACCTGTACATAATTCATTTAAATATCTGGAATTTAATAATTTTTTTTCTTCTTGTTTATTAGATAGAAATCCAATTTCAATTAATACTGACGGTATATTATATGATTTTAAAACAGAAAAACTAGCAAACCTATGACCTCTATTAACTGCCAATTTTGTTTTTTCTAAATTTGATAAAATATTTTTAGCTAAGAATGAACTGTCATTCATTGCTTGTCTTTGAAACATTTTAATCAATGTACCAAAAATTAATGGATCTTTAACTTTATCATTATTACCAAAAAAATTATCAACCTCATTTTCTTTTTGAGCTAATGTTTGAGCTTCTTTATCTGAAGCTTTTTCAGAAAGACTGAATACAGAAATACCACTTGCCTTTTTATTTTTACTAGAATCTGCATGTATAGAAATAAAAATATCAGCTTTACTTTTTTTTGCTAACAATGTTCTTTTTCTCAAAGATAAATAAATATCTTCGTTTCGAGATAAAACTGGAATAATATTTTCATTTTGACGCAACTTGTTTGCTAATAAAATAGAAGCTTTTAAAGTTATATCTTTTTCTAATGTCCCTAATTGACCAATAGCACCAGGGTCTTTACCACCATGTCCAGGATCTATGAAAACAATAAATTTTTTATTAAATTTATTTTTTCTAAAATTTTCTTTTTTAATTACAGGTAATTCAACTATTTTATCTTTATCATTAACATTAACATTGTTAGAGAAAATATTTATATGATTTTCTAAAGCAAAGATATCTCCATTGTTTTTTAATAATACATGTTTAGCAATAGCATAATTTGCTACTGAAGTTTCTGAAAAAATCATACTTAAATTAATATTTTGAGTGTTGTTTTTGAAATATCTTATATCTGAAATAATTGTTGGTTTTTTAAATTCTACAACTAATATCGTATTTCCTTTTGAAAATTTGTTTGACCTGACACTTTTTACAAATTCACCGTTATTAATTTTATGTTTATTTATCTTTAATTTCTTTTCAAAATCTATCTTTATTCTATATGGTCCAGTTAATAAATTTATCTTAAAAACTTCATCAGTTCGAAGATTACTACAGGTAATGTTAATGTTTGTAATGTCACAACTTGCGTTAATTTTATTCTCTTCTGCTTTTACCCTTGAAAAAATCAAGTTAAATGCAACAAAAAAAATTACTATGATGAAAAATAAATTAATTTTTTTTTTAAAAAGCATTACAATTATTTTTGCATTTTTTAGATTTAAATAGAATTAAACATACAACAAAAAATAAAGTTTGTCTTGATTACGTTTAAGTTATATAAACATCTATGGAATTTTTAAAATAAATACGTTTTAAATATTTATTAAGAGAAAGAAGAAAAATTAAATCAAGTTTATATACACTTATGCGTGTAAAGAAATTGAATGAGTTAAAAGTTAATTCGGATTGTGTCATTGGTAATAAGTTTATTATTTTTTGTATTGAGGATTTATTTATATAATCAATTTTTAAAAAATATATTTTATATATTAACTAAATACATATAAGTTTCTATCCTTATCTATTTTTCATAAAACTCATTCTTTAGTTAATGTGCTTTCAGTACCTTTTGAAATCACATTTTTACGGAGATTAAATATGAGCAAACGTTTATTAATAGATGCGAGAGAATCTGAAGAAACTAGAGTAATAACAACTACAAATGACATTATAGACGACTTCGAATATGAAGTTCATTCTCGAAGACAATTAAAAGGAAATATTTATTTAGCAAGAGTGACAAGGGTTGAACCTAGTCTTCAAGCAGCATTTGTTGAATATGGAGGGAACCGGCAAGGTTTTTTAGCATTTAGTGAAATACACCCTGATTATTATAGAATACCAGTGGAGGATAAAAATAAACTTCTGGCTGAGGCATCTGCCAAAACAGATGAAGAATTAAAATCAAACGAAGATAATTTTTATGATGCTACAGATGATTACAATGAAGAAGAACTAAAAAAAATAAAAAGAAATTTATACAGAAATTATAAAATTCAAGAAGTAATTGCTCGTCGTCAAATATTATTAGTACAAGTTGTCAAAGAAGAACGTGGTACCAAAGGCGCTGCTTTAACTACATATATATCAATAGCTGGAAGGTATTGCGTACTTATGCCGAATACACCTAGAGGTGGTGGAGTAAGTAGAAAAATTGCAAATGTTATTGACAGAAAAAGATTGAAAAAAATTGTAGATGACCTTGATGTGGCACCAGGAATGGCTGTAATTATTAGAACTGCTGGTTGCAAACGAACTAAGACTGAAATTAAAAGAGATTATTCTAATTCAATTGGTATTTGGGAAAATGTGAAAAAACTCACCTTAGAATCAAATGCACCTTATTTAATACATGAAGAAGGTTCATTAATAAAAAGAGCTATTAGAGATCTATATAATAGTGAAATAGATGAAGTTTTAGTTGAAGGAAGTGATGCTTACAAAGTCTGTAAAAATTACATGAAGGCTGTAATGCCAAGTCACTCCAAAAAAGTTCAACAATATAATAATGATAAAAATCCTTTATTTCAAAAATTTAAACTAGACTCACAACTTCAAGATATTTTTAATCCAAGAGTTACTCTAAAATCGGGAGGATACCTAATTATTGACCAAACAGAAGCTTTAGTTGCAATCGATGTTAATTCAGGAAAGGCAACCAGAGAAAGATCTATTGAAGACACAGCTCTTAAAACAAATTTAGAAGCCGCAGAAGAATTTGCTCGTCAATCAAGACTTCGAGATCTGTCAGGTTTAATAGTTATTGATTTTATAGATATGGAAGAAGGTAAAAATCGTAACTTAGTAGAAAAAAAATTAAAAGAAGCAATGAGAAAAGATAGGGCTAGAATCCAAATTGGTGAAATCAGTAACTTTGGTCTTCTTGAGTTATCTCGTCAACGTCTTAGACCTTCAGTCGTAGAAAACTCTTCTGAATTATGCCCGCAATGTGGTGGTTCAGGTAGGATCCAATCAATAGAAGTAAGTGCAATCCAAATTCTTAGGTCTATTGAAGAGGAAGGTAACTCAGAGGATATTATTGGTATTAAAGTATCAGCACATCCCGACCTCATTTTGCACATACTTAATAAAAAACGTTCACAGTTAAATGAAATAGAAGGAAGATATAACATATTTGTAGATTTCATAAATGACAGTACGATTATTCCTCCTCAAAAAAAATTGGAATTAATTAAAAATAATTCTTTATCAAATCAAGAGCAATTAGATATTAAATCAAATATTTTGAATGTTGAAGATGAAGAAAAACAAAATAGAAAAAAAAGAGTCAAAAGAGTAAATAAAAGAAAGAAAAAGGTTTCCATTACAACAAGTAATGATAGCGATAATGCTAATAAGGATAAAGCATCTTCATCAAAAGAAAAAACTGATCATGACAATGATGATATGATAACAAAAAGGAAAAGTCATAAAAAGAATTTAAAAACCACATCAAAAACATCTAAAACTAGCAATAAAAAAACAACATCTGCGAAAGAAATGAAAAAAAAAGATAAAACAACTCTGGATAATAAAGATAATATAACTGAAGTAAGAGAACTTAAATCCTCATCACCTATTGAAATTACACAAATAAGTGAAAAATCAAGTTCAGATAAGCCTAAGAAAAAAGGTTGGTGGTCAAAATAAAAACTATAATCCTCATCAGTTTGCTATTTTTTTCGAATTATGTATTTGCAGCTCAAAAAGTCCAAATAATTCGAGATGCTGAAATTGAATTTTTTTTACATAAAGTCATCGGGTCGGTTGTAGAGGACAGAAAATATGATAGTTATTATCCGCGTATAATATTAAATGACCAATATAACGCATTTGTACTTGGGTCAAATAAAATATATGTGAATACTGGTTTGTTAAGCAAATCAAAGTCTTTGAGTGAGGTTCAAGCTATATTTGCTCACGAAATTGGACATTTAGCTTTAAATCACTACAGTTCAAGATTAATTAACGCAAAAAGTCTAAACCGTTATTCAAAACTTGCAACTCTCGCAGGTCTGGCACTGTCGGCAGATGGTAAATTAGATGCAAATTCTACTCTTGGATTGATTATCGGATCTAATGATCTAGCCAAAAAATCATTACTCCAATTTTCTAGAATTCAAGAACAGCAAGCTGATAAATTCGCATTAGATCAATTAGTAAAGAGAAAAATATCTCTAAGAGGTCTAGAAATGTTATTGTCAAATTTAGAGAGAGATGAACTTATAGATTCAAATTCCTCCTTAAATTATTACAGATCACACCCTTTTTCAAAGCAAAGATTGAAACAAGTACAGAGATATAAATCACAATATCAAAACTCGCCAACAAAGGAACAAAGAATATTAATAAATAACAATATCATTTCATTAAAATACATTAAAAATAAGATTAATGCATATAATGTTGATCCTTACAAAATAATAAAAAGTTATAAAAATAATAATGATTTTTTATCTAAATACTCACAAACAATTTCCTTCTACAGAGTTGGAAAATATGATTCAGCCTTAAAAAATCTTGCACTAATTCAAAATGAATTCAAAAACTATCCATTTTTTTATGAGTTACAAGGTGATATATATTTTAAGAAAGGAGAATTTAAAAAAGCAAAAATCAAATATGAAAAAACAATTAAGACTTTAAACGAAGTTTTCACTCCTTCCACAGATCTTATAAAATACTCTCTTGTAAAAACATATTTACAAACAAATAAAATAACAGATTTGAAAAAATCCATCATCATATTAGAAGAGTTACTTTTAAATAATCCTAATTGGAGTTATTTATGGAGATTGTTAGCAAAATCTTCTGGTAAATTGGATATGAAAGGCGTGTCATATATTGCACTAGCTGAGGAGGCACTAATTAAAAAAAACTTTATTAAAGCAAAAAAATATGTAGATTTAGCTAATAAGCAAATTTCTTTACCTTCTATTTATAAATTGAGAGGGGAAGACATTCTGGCGAGAATAAAAGTAGTTAAATCAAAAATTATTCGTTAGTAAGAACAGTGAAAAAAATAATACCAAAATATATATATATTTTATTATACTTTTTATTAACGGTCCATCCGTCTCACTCACACGAGATAAATAAAGATAGGATAGAAACAATTATAAAGGAATTTTTGATTAATAATCCTGATTTTATAAGATCCACTTTGGATAATTATAACTTATCTCTTGAAATTAAAAAAAAACAAAATGCCATCAATTTATTAAAAGATATAAAAAACCCCGGCATTTTTCAGAAAGAAGCTGATGTAACTATCTATGAATTTTTTGATTATAATTGTGGTTATTGTAAATCGGTAGTTAAAACAATTTTGGATATTATATCTGAAGATAAAAAAATAAATTTTGTTTTCATCGAATTTCCAATTTTGTCTCAACAATCATATATTGCTGCTAAGGCAGCCTTGGCTTCAAAAAGGCAAAATTTATATAATAATTTTCATTTATCGTTAATGAAAATAAAAGGCAGAGTTAATGAAGAAAAAGTTTTCAGCACTGCTAAGATAATAGGTATAGATATAGATCAATTAAAAATAGATATGAATGATCCAGAGGTTGAAGAACAATTAATGAAGAATAGAGAAATTGCAAAATTACTTGGCCTAAACGGAACCCCTGCATTTATAATAGGTGATATTATTTATCCTGGTGCAATAAACTTAAATAATCTAAAAGAAATGATAAAAAAAATTCGAGAAAATTAATTTATCTGTATATAAAGTCTTAAAATTGACAAAAACGAAAATTAATTTTCATTGGAGAAATATTTTGAGTAAAAAATTATACATCATTAACGGACCTAACTTAAATCTTCTTGGGATAAGAGAACCTGAAAAATATGGAAATATTTCTTTAAACAAAATAAATGAGTTATGTTTTGAAAAATGCAAAAAACACAATTTTAAATTGAACTTTTTTCAATCAAATATTGAAGGCGAGTTAATAAGTGAGATTCATAAAGCTATTAATGATGGACATGGAATTATAATTAATGCTGGAGCATTGACTCACACATCTATAGGACTTTTAGACGCTTTAAGTATGTTTATTAGACCTAAAATAGAATTGCACATAACTAACATATACGCTCGAGAAGATTTTCGCCATAAATCTTATATATCTCCGGTTGTGAACGGTATAATAGCTGGATTTGGTTTTAATTCTTACCTCCATGCCATAGATGCAATCAAAGGCCTTATAGAAGAATAAATTAGAGAAGGTAAATTAATGACTAAGAAAATTATACATAAAGAAAATCTGAGTATAGTCCAAGAGTTAGTTGATATAGTTAATAAAGATAATTTGTTTAAATTGGAATATGAGGTAAGTGACTTTAAGGTTAAGGTTGTTAAGCACATGTCAACTTCCTATTCAACACCTCAAGAAACTATTGTTGGTAATACTGATGCAAAAGCTAACACACAAGCTTCTAAATCAACTGCAAATATAGAACAATTTACAAATAAACATCCTGGCGCAGTAAATTCTCCAATGGTAGGTACTGCTTATTCTGCACCAGAACCTGGAAAAGAACCTTTTATTAAGTTAAATTCTCAAGTTTCAAAAGGTGATACTTTACTCATTATTGAGGCTATGAAAGTAATGAATACAATAACAGCTTCTAAATCTGGAAAAATAGTATTTATTGGCTTTGAGGATAGCCAACCTGTAGAATTTGACCAGTTGCTCGTTGTAATTGAGTAATTAAATCATGATGTTTAATAAAATATTGATAGCTAATCGTGGTGATGTAGCATTAAGAGTTCTAAGAGCATGTAAAGAACTAAATATTCAGACAGTCGCTATACATTCTACCGCTGATAACGAGGCAATGCATGTTAGATTAGCAGATGAAACGGTCTGCATTGGAGGTCCATCATCATCAGAATCATATTTAAACATTCCTGCTATAATAACTGCAGCTCAGTTAGTAGGCGCAGACGCTATCCATCCTGGAGTTGGTTTTTTATCAGAAAATGCTGATTTTGCTGAAATCGTAGAGGCTCACAATATCGTTTTTATTGGGCCAAAACCAGAACACATAAAATGTATGGGTGATAAAATACAAGCTAAAATAACTGCAAAAGAATTAGGTATTCCTCTTGTTCCGGGTTCTAAAAATAATATTATTGATTTTGAAAACGCATTAATTGAAGCTAGAGAAATTGGCTATCCAGTTTTAATCAAGGCTGCTTCAGGTGGCGGTGGTAGAGGCATGAAAGTAGCTATGAGTGAGATAGAACTAGAGTCTGCTTTTACATCAGCTAAAAGTGAAGCCAAGGCTTCATTTGGTGATGATCGTGTTTATATTGAAAGATATCTTCAAAAACCAAGACATATTGAAGTTCAAATTATTGCAGATAAATTTGGCAATGCGATTCATCTTGGTGAAAGAGAGTGTTCAATACAAAGGCGTCATCAAAAAGTCATTGAAGAAGCTCCATCACCTGCAATAGATGTCAAAACAAGAGATGAAATAGGAAAAATTGCATCCTCGGCAGTAAAAAAAATGGGTTATCTTGGATTAGGTACAATTGAGTTCTTGTATGAAGATAACCAATTTTTTTTCATTGAGATGAATACCAGACTTCAAGTTGAGCATCCAATTACCGAAGCTATTACTGGTATAGATTTAGTTAAAGAACAAATTATGATAGCAGCTGGTCACCCTATATCATTTAAACAAGATGATATTAAATTTAATGGCCACGCTATTGAATGCAGGATAAACGCCGAAGATCCAAAAACATTTATCCCCTCACCTGGAAAAATTACACAATTCCATTTACCTTGTGGGTTAGGAATTAGAATAGAGTCGTGCGTATATTCTGGTTATGTGGTTCCTCCATATTATGATAGCCTAATTGCAAAATTAATTGTACATGCTTCTGATAGAGACCAATGTATCCTAAGACTTAGGCAAGCCTTGAAGGAAATTATCATTGAACCAATTTCTACTACCATTGATTTGCATAAAAAAATATTAGAAACTACTGTGATGAAAGAAGGATCATATGATATTAGATGGTTAGAAAATAGTTTGTTAAATACCAGTTAAAATTTGTTATTAAACCCACAGAATATTCTTGAATAATATAAAAAATAAATTAATAACATCAGATCAACTCATAAAAGCTTACATGCTTGGTATATTCCCAATGTCTGATAGCAGAGCAAATAAGAAGTTTTATTTTGTTGATCCAAAATTTAGAGCTGTAATTCCAATCCTTAATTTTCACGTATCAAAAAGTCTTTTACGTTTTGTAAAAAAAAAACCTTTTATGATTTCTATGAATAAAGCTTTTCCAGAAGTAATAAAATCATGTGCAACTCTTAATAGAACTGAAACATGGATAAACACAGAAATAGAAACCTTATTTATTTCTCTACATAAAATGAAATATGCACATTCTATTGAGTGTTGGCAAAATAATACATTGGTTGGTGGGATATATGGATTGGCAATAGGGGGAGTATTTTTTGCAGAATCAATGTTTAGCCGTATTCCAAATGGGAGTAAAGTAGCTTTATTAAACCTTGTAGCTAGATTGTGGAAAACAGGCTTTAAAGTTTTGGATGTACAGTTTTTAAATGAACATTTATTGCAGTTTGGGGCCCACGAAATCAGTAAAGATGAATTTCAAACCAAATTACAAAAAGCAATTCAATTAGAAGTTGACATTCTTTCTTTTGGCGAAACAGACGATGATTTCTCTGATTGTTTATCGACCTTTTTGCAAGCAAGAATGGAAATGTCATAAACCGGGTTTTCCAAAGCGTTTAGAGCAGGACTAGAAGCAAACATCCAACCTTTAAATTTTACTTCCGATAGCCTATCAGAGTTATCATTAATTTTAATATATGCCAAAGATTCAGGTTTGAAAATTGGTTTAGAAAATACACATCTTTCTACAAAAATATCTAGTACACCAAATTTATAAGTTTGTGATACATTAACTTCAAAAGTTTTTATTCTAGCTGTAATCTTATCAAGACCTTGAATTACTACTCTATTTCCTTCAATCCATTGAGAAGCAAATGTAATTTTAGAAATGAATAAGAAAATAAAAGATGTTAATAAATAAGAAGAACGCATAAAAAACCTAAATGATTTTTGATTATTTTTAACTATTTTGAAAATACAACTTTACCTAACAAATCTGTAAAGCTTACTGCATCTGTAGTATCATAGATAATATCGTTTGGTTTAAGAAATGTTTCAGATGAACCTGGTATTAAATCTAAAAAATTCCCCCCTAAAAGCGATGAAGATGTAATTCTGGCTTGTGAATCGTCAGGTAGTTTAATATCATTATTAAGTTTAATTTGGATTCTAGCATTGTAGTCTGTTAGATCAAGATCCAATTTAGTGATCTTTCCTACATTAATTCCCGAAATTTTAACATCGTCACCATTTTTCAATCCCGCTGAAGAACCAAATAAAAGTAATAAATTATATCCATCCTTTTGATTTTTATCAATTGATTGCATACCTAATACCAAAAAAAATATAGCCGTCATTAAAACAACTGCACCCATCAAAATTTCAACATAGCTGTATCTCATATTTAATATTCCTAATTAGATTTCCTATATAAGTATATCTTATTTATAGAAATAATAAATCAGCATTATTTTTTTTTTAAAATGGAGTGTTTTGATGTCTAAAAAATAAGTAAAATTAATGAGTTAAAAAAAAAAGTGGAAAAAATTGAATTATGTACTTTACGAAAGTATACTAAATCATGTATTTTGTATGTCTGTTATTACTATATATTGTGTTTATCCACAGACAGTAATCATAAAATAAATCATGCGCTAATAAAATACATTAAGGAAAAACAACACGTTATTTAAATTAAATCATTATAATAAACTGCCACAAACGCACTTATCCACAGGTAGTTCTTAAAATTGAAACATTAGATACCACGTATTATTTTCTATATTGAAAAGGGAGAAAAATGAAATTCGAAAGACACTTTACAAAAAAAGGAAATGATGCTTATGCAGGTATGGAATTTAAAACAACTACTAGTGAAATAAAAAATCCTGATGGTACTTTAGTTTTCAGTGCTCCTGATATTGAAGTACCTGCTAATTATTCTCAGGTTGCAGCTGATATTATTGCACAAAAATATTTTCGCAAAGCTGGTGTCCCAACACAGCTCAAAAAAGTAAAAGAAGAAAACGTACCAAATTGGTTGTGGCGATCAGAACCTGATGATTTAAAATTGGAAAAGATGCCAGAAAAGCTAAGATACACGGGTGAAACATCAGCAAAACAAGTTTTTGACAGACTAGCTGGCACATGGACATATTGGGGATGGAAAGGTAATTATTTTACATCTGAAGATGACGCAAAAACTTACTTTGATGAAATGAGATACATGTTAGCCGCTCAAATGTGTGCTCCAAATTCACCACAATGGTTTAATACTGGCTTGCATTGGGCTTATGGCATAGATGGTCCAAGCCAAGGTCATTACTATGTTGACTTCAAAACAAAGAAATTAGTTAAATCTAAATCTTCATATGAACATCCACAACCTCATGCTTGTTTCATTCAATCTGTAGCAGATGACCTTGTCAATGAAGGTGGGATAATGGACCTTTGGGTTAGAGAAGCCAGGCTTTTCAAATACGGTTCTGGAACAGGATCAAATTTCTCTAAATTAAGAGGTAGTACTGAAGGTTTATCAGGTGGTGGTAGGTCTTCAGGAATGATGAGTTTTTTAAGAATAGGTGATAGAGCTGCTGGTGCAATTAAATCAGGTGGCACCACCAGAAGAGCTGCAAAAATGGTTACAGTTGATATAGACCATCCTGACATCGAAGAGTACATCAACTGGAAAGTTGTTGAAGAACAAAAAGTTGCTGCCTTAGTAGCAGGTTCAAAATTAACAGCAAAAAATTTAAAATCTGTTATGGATGCATGTAACTTAGATTATTATAATGATCAGGATAGATTAAATCCAAAAGTTAATAATGAACTTAAAAAAGCAATCTTAAATTGCCGTGCAGTAATGATACCTGAAAATTACATACAAAGAGTAATTCAATTTGCTGGCCAAGGTTTTAAAGAGATCGAATTTCAAACTTACGATACAGATTGGGATAGCGAAGCTTACTTAACTGTATCTGGACAGAATTCAAACAACTCAGTAAGAGTAAGTAATGAATTTTTAGAAAAAGTATCTCAAAAAGATAAATGGGATCTAAAAAGGAGAACAGACGGTAGTGTTCATAAAACAGTAGATGCAAAAGAATTATGGTCTAAGATTTCTGAAGCTGCCTGGGCTTGTGCAGATCCTGGTTTGCAATATGATACCACCATTAATGAATGGCATACTTGTCCTAATGCCGGGAGAATTAATGCGTCTAATCCTTGCTCTGAGTATATGTTTATTGACGATACTGCTTGTAATTTGGCTTCAATAAATCTATTACAGTTCAAGAAGGATGATGCCTCATTTGATGTAAATGCATATGAGTACACAACTAGATTATGGACATTAACTCTTGAAATATCCGTAATGATGGCACAATTTCCTTCAAAAGAGATCGCACAAAAATCTTATGAATATAGAACTCTTGGATTAGGGTATGCAAATATAGGTGGCTTATTGATGTCCTGGGGTATTCCGTATGATAGTGATCAAGGAAGATCAATCTGTGCTGCTCTAACATCAATAATGACAGGTATATCATATGCAACATCTGCAGAAATTGCTAGTGAATTAGGGCCATTCCCTAAATACAAAGAAAATGCAAATAGCATGTTAAAGGTGATAAGGAATCATAAAAGAGCATCAGAAGGAAAAACTAGAGGTTATGAAGACCTCTCTATAAATCCAGTTCCTCTAATGTCTGAATATTGCCCTAATCAAAACTTAATAACAGCAGCTAGAGATGCTTGGACAAAAGCACTCTCTTTAGGTGAAAAATATGGCTACAGAAATGCTCAAGCTACAGTGATAGCCCCAACTGGAACAATAGGGTTGGTAATGGATTGTGATACCACTGGTATTGAACCTGATTTTGCCATGGTTAAATTTAAGAAATTAGCTGGTGGTGGATATTTTAAAATTATAAACCGTGTAGTTCCTGAAGCTCTTGCTCATTTAGGCTATGATTCAGACCAGATTAAGGATATGCAAAAATATGCTGTTGGTACTGGAAGTTTAAAAGAGTGTCAAGCTATTAGCCATAACGCATTAATTTCAAAAGGTTTTACTGACAGAGAAATAAAATTAATCGAAGACTCTTTAGAGTCAGCTTTTGATATTAAATTCGTATTCAATCAATTTACTCTAGGTGAAGAATTTTGTAAAAATACATTAGGTATTTCTTCTGAACAATTAAACGATTTTAGCTTCAATATGTTGGAATTTTTAGGTTTTTCACAAGAAGAAATAGATGTGGCAAATATTCACGTTTGTGGTGCCATGACCCTGGAAGGTGCTCCTCATTTGAATAAAGAACACCTTGCAGTATTTGATTGTGCAAACGTATGTGGACGGATAGGAAAAAGATTCTTATCCGTTGAAAGTCATATAAAAATGATGGCGGCAGCACAATCTTTTATTTCTGGAGCCATATCTAAAACTATAAATATGCCAAATGATGCTTCTATAGATGATTGTAGTGATGCCTATATGTTATCATGGAAATTAGGAATAAAGGCTAATGCGCTATATAGAGATGGATCGAAATTAAGCCAACCATTAAACTCTGCACTTTTAGATGACGATGACATCGATGAAGATAATACAACAAATGAACAAGATATCACAAAACGAACAAGAGAAGTTGTTGAAAAAATTGTTGAAAGAGTGGTTAGAGCAGAACGTGAAAAATTACCTCATAGAAGAAAAGGGTATACCCAAAAAGCAATGGTAGGTGGCCACAAAGTCTATCTTAGAACTGGTGAATATGAAAATGGAAAATTAGGGGAAATTTTTATAGATATGCACAAAGAGGGTGCAGCATTTAGATCCTTAATGAATAACTTTGCTATTGCGGTATCAATTGGTTTGCAATATGGAGTTCCTTTAGAAGAGTTTGTCGAAGCCTATACATTTACTCGCTTTGAACCTCAAGGAATGGTAACTGGTAATGATACTATAAAAATGTCAACTTCAATCCTTGATTATATCTTTAGAGAATTGGCTATATCATATTTAGATCGAAATGACCTTGGGCATGTAGGACCAGATGATTTGGATTCGAGTACTACTGGCTCAGGTGATAACAAAGCACTCTTTTCAGAAAAAGTAGCTAGTCGAGGTTTTGTAAGGAGAGAATTAAAAGTTGTATCTGGAGGTTCAAATAACATTTCAGTAATGCCGCAAACTACTTCTCTGAAAAATAAAAATGAAGAATTAACAGAGAACAATGATACTACAATTACAATTAATGAAACAAAGGCTCCAAGTCTTTCTCAAGAAATAGAAGCCAAAATCAAAGGCTATGAGGGTGAAGCTTGTGGAGAATGTGGAAATTTTACTCTAGTTAGAAACGGTACATGTATGAAGTGTAATACATGTGGTGCTACTTCGGGCTGTTCTTAATTTAGGTGTTTAGAATGACTGATGATATTAACAAACGATTAGAAGAATTAAATATACACATTGATAAAGCCAGTGCTCCAGCAGGGAGTTACATTCCATATGTAATATCAAATAACTTAGTTTTCATATCAGGACAATTACCTTTTATCAACGGAGACTTGACTGTTAAAGGGAAAATCGGAGATAATGTGTCTATTGAAGAAGGAATTCGAATGGCTGAAGCTTGCGCAATGGCTTTACTAAGCCAATTGAAGGAAGCTTGTAATGGTGATCTAAACAAAGTTAAAAAAGTTGTTAAATTGGGTGGATTTGTAGCCTCTACACCAGATTTTACCGATCAGC
Source organism: uncultured SAR116 cluster alpha proteobacterium (assembly GCA_902618025.1). Taxonomy (GTDB): domain Bacteria; phylum Pseudomonadota; class Alphaproteobacteria; order Puniceispirillales; family Marisalimonadaceae; genus Marisalimonas. The sequence continues at coordinate 21,416 of CACMYY010000008.1, read as the reverse complement.
CAAAAATAGTTAATGGAGCATCAGATTTATTCGTTAAAATTTTTGGAGAAAAAGGGAAACACGCTAGATTTGCAGTTGGAGCACCAGCGCTTCCAAGAAATGTCCCAGTAGAAATTGAAGGTATTTTTGAGATTGAAAGTTAAATTATATTTTCTTAAAACCCTTTGATAATGAAAGTTGAATTAATATCCAAATTATCTGATATCAATAAAAGTGATTGGGATAATCTAAATACATTTGGTCACCCATTTATATCGTACGATTTTTTGAACTCTTTGGAAGTTTCAAAATCAGTTCATTCATCAACAGGCTGGAATCCTCAACACATAATAATTAAAAATACTAATCAGGAAATAATAGGGGTTTCCCCAAATTATTTAAAAATGCACTCATACGGAGAATATATTTTTGATCATTCTTGGGCTAATGCGTTTGAAAATGCTGGAGGCCAATATTATCCAAAACTAATTTGTGCAATCCCTTTTACACCAGCAACTGGTCCAAGAATTATGATCAGCCCAGAAAATAAGGACCAAAAAAAAATCTTTGAATTGATAATAAAAACATATGAATTGATTGTCAGAAACAACAAATTGAGTTCAGCCCATATTAACTTTACTACAGATGACTTTAATGAAAGATTGCAAAACAACAATTGGATAAAGAGAACGGGATTACAATTCCACTGGCATAACAATAATTATGAAACATTTGATGATTTTTTAAATCAACTTAAAAGTTCAAAAAGAAAAGCAATCAGACATGAAAGAAAAAAAATTAAAAATACAAACTTGATTATTGAAAGATTAACTGGAGAACAACTGAACGATGAAATATGGGATTCTTTTTATAATTTTTATTTAAACACAGTAGATAAAAAATGGGGAGGTGCATATTTAACTAAAGAATTTTTCTATTTATTAAATGAAACAATGAAAAATGACATTTTATTAATTGTAGCTAAACAAGACCAAAAAATTGTTGCTGGCGCTCTAAATTTTATTAGCAAAAACACACTGTATGGTAGAAATTGGGGTTCTATTGTAAATGTACCTTTTTTACATTTTGAACTTTGTTATTACCAAGCGATTGAATATGCAATTGAAAATGAAATCAAAATAGTTGAGGCGGGTGCTCAAGGCCATCATAAAATACAAAGAGGATATATTGCAAAAGCAACTTACAGTAATCATTTCTTACTGAATGATTCCTTTGCAAAGGCTGTTAAAAATTTCATCAAGCTTGAAGAAGCAGAGATTAACAAACAAATAAAATTTATTAATACGGAAAATTCTCCTTACTCAAATATTTAAGTTAGCTCCGTAGCATCCTTACTTTTAATTTTGTACTAGGGTCTTCTTTTTTTTGTCTTTACTAGCTGAACTTTCTGTTTTTAATATTAATTTACCTTTTGATAAATCAACGTAAACCACTCCACCATCAACTAATCTTCCAAATAATAGTTCTTCTGCCAAAGGCTTTTTTATATGTTCTTGGATTACTCTTCCTAACGGTCTAGCACCAAAAATTTTATCATACCCCTTTGTTGCTAGCCAGTCTCTAGCTTTGTCTGTTAACACAACAGATACACCTTTTTCAGATAGTTGTGCTTCTAATTGCATTATAAATTTATCAACTACCATTCTAACAACTTCCAGTGGTAAGTAGCCAAAAGGAATTATGGCATCTAATCTGTTTCGAAATTCTGGTGCAAACAACTTGTCAATCGCTTCACCATCCGCACCTTCACGATTTTCTTGTTTAAATCCTATTGCTGCTTTTGAAAGCTCTTGTGCTCCCGCATTCGTAGTCATTATTAAAATAGTATTTCTAAAGTCTACAGACTTACCATTATTGTCTGTTAATTTACCATGATCCATTACTTGAAGAAGTAAATTAAACAAATCTGGATGAGCTTTTTCTATCTCGTCTAATAATAATACTGAATGAGGATTTTGATCAACAGCATCAGTTAAAAGGCCACCTTGGTCAAAACCAACATAACCTGGAGGAGCCCCGATTAATCTAGATACAGTATGTCTTTCCATATATTCCGACATATCAAATCTTATGAGCTTGACTCCGGTAGCTTCAGCTAACTGTTTAGCAACCTCAGTTTTTCCGACTCCCGTTGGTCCAGAAAATAAGTAACAACCTACAGGTTTTTCACCTTCTCTCAAACCAGCTCTTGATAATTTTATACTTGAAACTAGCTCAGAAACAGCTTTATCTTGTCCATAAACCATTCTTTTTAAGTCATCTTCTAATTTTGAAAGCGCTTTTCTATCGTCTGTAGAAACATTCCTAGGTGGTATCCTTGCTATCAATGCAATAGTTTCTTCAATTTCAATCTTACCAATAATTCTCTTTCTTTTTGATTTGTTTTTCAACATTTGAGCTGCAGCGGTTTCATCAATTACGTCAATAGCTTTATCAGGTAATTTTCTGTCATTTATGTATCTTGCAGATAGTTCAACAGCTGTTTTAATAGCAATATTTGTAAATTTTAGATTATGATGTTTTTCATAACGAGATTTCAAACCCATTAAGATTTTTACAGTATCCTCAACGTTTGGCTCTGGAACATCAATTTTTTGAAACCGTCTTACTAATGCTCTATCTTTATCAAAATATCCTCTATATTCTTTATACGTTGTTGAGCCTATGCATTTTAATAACCCATTTTGAAGTGCTGGTTTTAGTAAATTAGATGCGTCCATTGCTCCACCACTAGTTGCTCCAGCACCAATTATGGTATGAATTTCGTCAATAAATAATATAGCATTTTCATTCTGTTCAATCTCTTTCATCACAGCCTTCAACCGCTCTTCAAAATCACCTCTATATCTTGTACCTGCTAACAAAGCGCCCATGTCTAATGCATAAATTTCTGAATTCAATAAAACTTCCGGAACATTTCCATTTATAACTTTATCGGCTAAACCTTCGGCTATTGCAGTTTTTCCTACACCAGGGTCACCTACTAATAAAGGATTATTTTTTGTCCTTCTGCATAAAACCTGGATAGTCCTATCTAGCTCAGACTGTCTACCTATTAAAGGATCAACTTTTCCTTCAGCTGCTTTTTCATTTAAATTAACTGCATATTTATCCAGAGCTTTTTCAGATTTCTTATTATCAGCTTCTTCGGTTTCATTATCAGTTCCAGATGGTATAGTAGATTTTGAATAGTTAGGATCTTTTGCCAAACCATGACTTATAAAACTTACTGCATCAAGACGTTTCATATCTTGTTTCTGAAGTAAATAAACTGCGTAGCAATCTCTTTCAGAAAACATGGCTACTAAAATATTTGCTCCTGTTGCTTCGCTTCTACCTGAGGATTGAGTATGTATTACAGCTCTTTGAACTACTCTTTGAAAACCTGCTGTTGGTTGTGTGTCTGCTTCTTTATCTGATGTAACAATTGCTTTTAATTCTTCTTTTAAATATCTATCTATATCTTCTTCAAGTATTTTTACATTCACTGAACATGCCTTTAAGACTTCGATAGCATCTTGATCTTTTAACAAAGCAGAAAGCAAGTGCTCTAATGTTGCAAACTCATGCTTTAATGATGAAGCATTTGTCATTGCTCGTCTAAGTGTTTCTTCTAAGGATTTAGATAACATTATTATTCCTTTTCTAATTGAACTTGTAAAGGATGCTCATATTTACGGGCATAATTCATTACCTGCATCGCTTTGGTTTCTGCTAAATCATATGCATAAACTCCACATACACCAACGCCCCGTTGATGAACGTGAAGCATTATTTGTGTTGCCTCTTCTCTGTTTTTCTGGAAGAATTTTTCAAGCACTTCAATAACAAACTCCATTGGGGTATAATCATCATTCATCATTAATACCCTGTATAGTGGTGGAGTCTTTGTTTTTGGCTTTACAGCTAATTTTAAGTTTCCTTCAACATTATCCTTACTATCTTTATCTTCCCCCATAGTAATTAAAGGTACAATTTTTAGATCAAGGTCTTCAAAATTTTTATATTTTCTGTTATTGAACAACTTCTTAGATATTCCTTTTTTTGATATATTTCAATTTATAATATAAGAACGACGCATGGGTTCGACAAGTTTAAGTTAATTTTTTTTAATACACTCTTTCATAATTGTTGCTTGTATTCTATACTAAATGTAGTGTTTTGTTAGAAAAATAATCTAAATAATGTATTTCTTTTGATTTGCAGATTATAATTTTTTTAACTTTTATGCTAACAAAAATTTGTGAATTATTTTTTTTGGATAAGAAAATTGCTTAAAAATTGTACTAAAAAAACAAATTATAAGAAAATCTTTTTGTTTCAAAAAAATTATTCAACGCGTTTAATAAAATCAATTTTAAATTCTATATTTATTTTATTTTTTATCGCCATTACTTCATCTGCGAAAGCTAAGTATGCCTCTTTTATTATAAATGAAAATACTAAACGTATTTATCATAATACTAATGCAGATACACGAAACTATCCTGCCTCTTTAACAAAAATTATGACTTTATACATGGTATTTGATGCTTTGAAAAATAAAAAAATTTCTATGAATACCAAGTTTAAAATTTCGAAACGTGCAGCTAGACAACCTCCTTCTAAATTGAATCTTTCTTCTGGCTCTAGTATTACAGTAAAGAATGCTATTTTAGCTTTAATTACCAAATCAGCTAATGATGTAGCAACAGTTGTAGCTGAAAATCTTGGGAAATCAGAAAGAAATTTTGCTAGATTAATGACAAGAAAAGCTAAAAAATTGGGTATGACACGTACAACCTTTAAAAATGCTTCAGGGTTGCCGAATAGGGCTCAATTATCTACAGCTAGGGATATGGCAGTTCTAGGAATGGCTATCAAAAAAAACCATCCTAATTTTTTTAAATTATTTAAAACTAAATCTTTTGTCTATAAGGGAATTAAATATACTAATCATAATAATCTGCTAAGTAGCTACTCTGGAACAGATGGTATTAAAACAGGTTATACAAATGCCTCTGGATTTAACCTTGTCGCCTCTGTTGAAAGAAACGGTCAAAGAATCATTGGCGTTGTTTTTGGTGGGAAAAAAGCAAGATCCCGTGATAAGCACATGATAAATTTATTAAATAAATACTTTAAAACCAGTCCTTCTAAACCACTTGTTAGAATAGCAAAACCTTCAGAAATGCCAAAAGTTCGTCCTAAAATTATTATTGCAGAAAAAAATATTAAAAGTTTTAAAATACCTCCTAAAACTACCAAGACTTTACATACTGATAATATTCAGGATGATTGGTTTGTACAAATTGGTGCTTTCAAAAATAGATTGAGCGCTCATAAAGCAGCTCGTAACGCTAGAAATATCGTTCCCGAACAACTTGGTAATTTACCTGCTTCATTAAGTAAAATAACTAAAATTAACAACTCAAATAATAATTTAGAGTTTTTATGGAGAGTTCGTTTTATCGAACTAGCAGAGAATCAAGCACGTTCAGTTTGTGCAGAATTATGGACTTCTGGTCTGAGTTGTATTCCACTGCCTTCAAATAATAAATCCTAGTACAAATATTTCTCTAAGATACTCTTAATATGTCAGCCCAATTTGTAGTGTAAAAAGGTGATCTATAAAACGATCGCATTCTCCATTTATCATTTGCTATTTTCTTTCTTCTTGAATGTTTTACTATCCCTTGAGAACCGTAAAATAATGTCATTTTTCCCATTTTAGTATTTATATTATCTAATACTTTCATATGAATATCAGATATATTGGCAATATTTTTATAATTTTTATTATATGTAAACAAGTTATCCTGAATAACATAATCGTTATTTATGACATCTTTTTTTCTTTGTTTTAAATCAAGTAATATGACCCCAATTTTTTTATAATTATAATTTGGACGATAAAGTATGTCTAATACCTTAAATGCTTTTTTTATTATGATATTTGTGTTATCCGTTAGATCATCAAAAGGTAATATTGCACTATTATTATATTGTAAATCCTTCTTTCTAAAACGATTAGTATTAATGAAAACACAAATTTGACCACATAAGCTATCTTGATTTCTAAGCTTTTCTGCTGCCCTTGCTACATGATTTGCTAATGCTTGTTTGAGATTATATTTATCATTAATCATATTACCAAAAGATCTAGAAACTGTAATAGATTTTTTATCCACTATATTTTCTAGAGAAAGGCAAGAGTTTCCTCTTAATTCATAAACCATACGTTCACCAACAACTGATACTAATTTTCTGATCTGACGAGGATCTGATTGCTGTAAATCGAATGGATTATTAATTCCTATGGATTTTAAGCGATTTGCCCATCCTTTAGAGATCCCCCAAATATCTTCTAATTGAATATCACTTAGTATATTTCCTAAATTATCAGACATAGATAAAATATAAACGTCATTAAGCGAGTGTTTTTTAGCCATTTTATTTGCTAATTTTGCTAATGTTTTAGTAGGGCCTACTCCGATCGAAACAGGTATCCCGGTCCACTGATAAATAAATTTTTTAATTTTAAACATTTCTTCTAAAATAGTTTTTTCATTGAATTTTCTTAAGTCAAGAAATGCTTCATCAATAGAGTATATCTCCATATCAGGTACAAAATAATTTAATGAGCTCATTACGCGAGAAGACATATCTCCATACAAAGTGTAATTTGAGGAATATGTAAATATTTTATTCTTCTTTATTAATGTTTTGTATAAGTGTAATGGGGCTCCCATAGGTATGCCCAAAGATTTTGCTTCATTAGATCTAGCAATAATACACCCATCATTATTGGATAATACTACAACTGGCTTGTTTCTTAATAAAGGATTAAAAACTCTTTCGCAGGAAACATAAAAATTGTTACAGTCAACTAGTCCGTACATATCACAAAAAATGAACCGAGCTAGTTACCACTCCCCAAATTTCCATATTCATATGATCTTTAATTTCAATTGGTTTATACAAATCATTTTCTGGCATCAATATTATTTTTCCAGATTGCTTGTATAATCTTTTAACAGTCATTTGTCCGTCTAAAACAGCTATGATCACTTTACCGTGTGTAGGCTTAATACTCCTATCAACAACCAATATATCGTTATCATTTATACCAGCATTAATCATTGAATCACCGTTAACGCGAACAAAAAATGTTGCAGCAGGACGTTTAATTAAATAGCTGTTTAAATCTAAACTTTTCTCTAGATTATCATCTGCAGGAGAAGGAAAACCCGCTGAGACTTTAGAACTATAAAGAGGAAAAGTTTGAGGACGATTTAAACATGGTCTAAACACTTCTAATTTATTTGATAACTTATAGTGTCCATTCTGAGCTAGAATTCTTTTAGTTTCTTCTAAATTTAAATTAATCATTATTTCGTTCCAAATATTTTGTTCATGTTTTGTTCTCCTATAAAATTAATTAAGAGTCAACTATTAAAAATAAAATTAAATAATAATTATATCAAAAAGATAAATAAAAGAGTTTAAAATCTACTGAGATATTAGCGATCTTTCAATTTTTCAATTAAACTATCTAAGTCGTGATCAACTTGGTCATCAAAACCGTTTTTAGACGAAAAATAAGCTAGAGACATTAAACCAGAACCTAATAAAATAGTAAAAAAAGCACCAAAAAAGATTGCTATTTTTCCATTATGACTAATTGAGACATCTGACATTTGCAACCATAAGTTAATTGCAAAGATTGTTATTAATATCACAGTAAATATAGCTAGAATAATTAGAAATAAAGTATTTTTCATACACATATATATATTAGTAAATTTAAGACAAGTCTATCAATATTATCTGAGGGGCATTTCTGCTTTAACTAATTGTTCCCAATATGCAATACCTAAAGGTAAAATATTGTCATTAAAATCATACTTACTATTATGTAGCATGCAACCTGACTTCCCTTCACCTGCTCCCAACCATATGTATGATCCAGGAATTTTTTCTAACATATAAGCGAAATCTTCAGCGCCCATAGAGGGTGCCATATTAGTTTTAACCGAATCTTTACCAAATAGATTTGATGAAACTTTAATTGCTTTTTCACTAGACTCAATGTCATTTATTGTTACAGGATAACCTTTAATAACAGATACATTAGCTGAACAACCATAAGCTATTGCTGTAGCCTCACAAATTTCTGTAAATTGTTTATGAACACTTATTCTAGTATCTGGGTTGACAGTTCTAATAGTACCAATAAAATTTGCTTTTTGGGGTATAATATTAAATCCAGAACCTGCATTAATTTGAGTTACAGAAATAACAACTGCATCAAGAGGATTCTGTTTTCGAGAAACTATCTGTTGAACAGCCTGAACAATAGCAGTAACAGCTAAAATAGGATCATTTGTTGCTTGAGGCATTGCAGCATGCCCACCGTTTCCATTTATAGTAACTTCAAATTTATCTGCCGCAGCCATAACAGATCCTTTATGAACAGCAACATTTCCTTCACTCATACCTGGCCAATTGTGCATACCCCAAACACTATCCATAGGAAATTGTTGAAATAAACCATCCTCTATCATGGCAAGTCCTCCACCTCCACCTTCTTCCGCAGGTTGGAATATAAAATACACAGTTCCATCAAAATCCTTTTTCAAAGATAATAATTTAGCTGCTCCAAGTAGCATGGCTGTATGACCATCATGACCACATGCATGCATACGACCATCAAACTTTGATTTATAAGAAAAATCATTTTCTTCAGTCATTGGCAAGGCGTCCATATCAGCTCTTAATCCAATAGCTTTATTTCCTCCCCCACTAAAACTCGCGTTAGTTCCCTTTAGAACTCCAACAACACCTGTTTTAGCCATACCCCTGTGAACCTCCAAACCAAAAGATTCTAGTTTCTCTGCAACAAAATTAGATGTCCACTCCTCTTCATAACCAAGCTCTGGATGTGCATGCAACTCATGCCTCCACTTTTTTATTTCAGGAAAAATATTAATAATTTCATTTGATATTTTCATGTTACTCTCCTTGAAATTATTATAAATACTCTTGAAACAAAAGGTCAACTTTCTAATCATTGAGCTATCGTATAGGTAGTTAATGTGCTAACTTGTTGAAGCTTATTATTAAAATCTATAAATCAGTCTTTTCAACAATAATTTTTTGGAGTTTGTTGAAGATGAAACGAATAAATATTCTTCCTGAGAACAACTTACAAAAATTTATGTTTATTTTTTTACCCTTCGCTTGTGGGTATTTTTTATCTTACCTTTATCGGTCAACCAATGCCGTTCTTGCCCCATATCTAAGTAATGACTTAAACCTAAATGCAGAACAACTAGGCTTAATTACATCTGCATATTTTTTAACATTTGGTTTGTTTCAGTTACCTTTAGGAGTATTACTTGATAAGTTTGGTGCTAGAAGAGTTCAAAGTATTCTGTTTTTGGTTGCTGCAACAGGAGCTATATTATTTAGCTTTGGAAATAATGTTTGGTCACTAGTTATAGCTCGTGGATTAATTGGACTAGGTGTTTCTGGTGCTTTAATGGGAGCTTTCAAAGCCTTTGCTGTTTGGTTTCCTAAAGAAAGGCTTCCTCTTCTAATAGGTCTATTTATGTCAGCAGGTGGATTGGGTGCAATTGTGGCATCAACACCGTTGGAAATGGTTATGCAAATAACTGATTGGAGAGGAGTGTATTTATTTCTTGGGATAATTACAATTTTTATTGGATTTCTAATATTCTTTATAGTTCCGGAAAAAGAAGAAAATACCAATAATGAACAAACATTGCCTATATTGAGAGTATTAAAGGAAATTTATACAAGCTATGCTTTTTGGAGAATTGGTCCGTTATCTGGAATTGCAGGAGGTACTGGTCTAGCTATATTAGGACTATGGGCAGGTCCTTGGCTAGCAGATATTGGTAAATTTAATAAAATTGAAATTGCTAATATTCTCTTTATTTCGACAATAATGATGACCATTGGAACAACATCTTTAGGAATAATCACAGACTACTTAAGAAAATTTAACATATCTCCTGTTGGTGTTATGGGAGGCGCTGTACTATTTTTTATAATTCCATTTACTATAATTACTTTTGGATTAATGCCAAAAGCAATATGGCCATGGGTTATCTTAAGCATAACATCACTAGCAGCCACATTAGCTTATGCTGGACTTAGCCAGCATTTTCCTAACAGCTATGCTGCTCGTGCGTCGACAGCTATAAATTTGATATGTTTTTTAATGGCTTTTATAGCTCAATATGCAATTGGTTTTATTATGCAAATAATCGAGCCAGGAAAGCAGAGTGGATACTCAATAAAAGCTTATCAAGCAGGTTTTGGTTTATTTTTAGGGTTATTAATTATTTTTTATGTAATTTTTATAATAATGAGCCTAATAGAAATAAAAAACAGAAAAAAAGTTACGGGTAATGACGTTTAGCAATCCATTCATTTTTTATGTTAGTCGGTTTTAAAATAAATCTATCATGTAACCTAAAATCACCATCTTCCCAAAATTCAAACTCTTCTGGTTTTAATCCAAAGCCACCCCAAAAACTTGGACGGGGAATTTCATTATCATTATATTTTTCTTCAAATGATTTTACCTGTTGCATCAAGAGCTCTCTAGATTCTAATTCTCTTGATTGTTTTGAGGCCCAAGCGCCAATTCGACTACCTTTTGAACGAGATTGATAATATTTATTAGACACTTCATCGGAAACTTTTTCAAGATTACCAACCAACCTTACTTGACGATTTAGACTTTTCCAATAAAAGCATAAAGCTCCTTTTCCCGTTTGAATTATTTCTTTAGATTTACGACTTTCGTAGTTGGTATAAAAAACAAAATCTCCATCAATAATATCTTTTAACAATACTGTTCTAACTGAGGGCATTCCGTCTTTTGAAACTGTAGCTAATTGCATCGCATTAGGGTCTCTTATTTCTTTTTTTTCAGCTTCAGATAACCATTTTTTAAACAGCTGTATTGGATCCACAATTTTGTCTAATTCCAACTAAGATCTCCATATTATTATTTTGTTATTTGTACTAATTTTGCCATATTTTATAGATATATGTGTATAATATTTAAAAATAAAAGATTAATATGAGGTATTAATGTTTAAAAATTTCTTATTGTTTGGATCTTTAATGTTACTTACATGTAACGCTTACTCAAAAACTAGTTTTTATCAAGTCACCGGATCTATTTCTTCGGTTGAAGTTCTTAAAACATATTCCACACAAAAAGTACCAAGAAATGAAAAAAGATGCTCAATTCAAAGAGTGCCAGTAAATCAAGAGGCTAATAAATTTGGTGCAGACAATTTCATTGGGGCTTTAATTGGTGGTGCTATTGGTAATAGACTTGGTGAAGGTGGGGGCAAATCTGGCGCCACAGCTTTAGGAGCCTTGATCGGTTCAGAAGTTGTTAGAAATGAAAAGGCAGAAGCAAATCAAAACTTTGTCGAAAAAGAGGTTTGTCGTGTCCAAAAAGTCATACATACTGAAACTGTAGAGCAAATTAGTGGATATAAGCTAATTATAGATGTAGATGGAGAAACTATCTCCATGAATAGCAATAAATCATATAATCCTGGTGATTTGATTACTTTAACAAAAAAAATTAGTTATTCTCTTAATTAAGTTTTAATAATAATAGTTAAACATTTTAAAATGGTATAATTAATTATATGATGTTATCGAGGAATATAATTTTATTTTAAATCACTATTTTAAGACTGGGAACATTTGGGCAATGGGAAAAAACCACAGTAACGGGATCATGAGTGGCAAACGCGGAATTGTTATGGGAGTAGCTAATGACAGATCTATTGCTTGGGGTATAGCTGATGCCATTTCAAAACAAGGTGCAGAGATAGCGTTTACATATCAAGGCGAAGCATTGCTAAAAAGAGTTAGTCCACTTGCTGAATCAGTTGGTTCTGACATTGTTATACCCTGCGATGTGTCAAGTGATGAAGCAATTGACAATACATTCAATTTGCTGAAAGAAAAGTGGAATAGCATTGATTTTTTGGTTCATGCAATCGCATACTCAGATAAAGAAGAATTGAAAGGTGAGTATATTGATACAACAAGAGAAAATTTTTATAAGACAATGGAAATATCTGTGTATTCATTTACTGCAGTTGCACAAAGAGCAGCTAAAATGATGCCAAATGGTGGATCTATGATGACTCTAACATATTATGGAGCGGAAAAAGTTATGCCTCATTATAACGTAATGGGAGTTGCTAAAGCTGCGCTTGAATCTTCAGTAAGATATTTGGCTGCAGATCTGGGGGATAGTAAAATTAGAGTTAATAGTTTGTCTGCAGGCCCTATTAAAACACTTGCTGCTAGTGGTATAGGTGATTTTAGATACATTCTTAAGTGGAATCAATACAACTCTCCGCTTAGAAGAAATGTTACATTGGATGATGTTGGTGGATGCGGTGTTTATCTTTTGTCTGATCTTTCAGCTGGAGTAACTGGCGAAACACATCACGTTGATTGTGGTTATCATGTCGTAGGCATGAAAGCAATTGATGCACCAGACATGTCTCCAGAAAAAAAAGAAGTTTAAATTACTAAAAATTTTTCTAATCGAAAGAATTTAAATGGCAAGCAACTCTTTTGGACATATTTTTAAATTTACTAGCTTCGGAGAAAGTCATGGTAAAGCTATAGGATGTGTAGTGGACGGAGTGCCTCCATTAATTCCTATAAATGAAAAAGACATCCAAGTTTACTTGGATAGAAGAAAACCTGGTCAATCTAAGTTTGTTACACAAAGAAAAGAAAACGATGTCGTAGAGATTCTTTCTGGAACCTTTGAAGGAAAATCTACTGGTCATCCAATTGCACTTAACATAAAAAATGAAGATCAAAGAAGTAAAGATTATTCTGAAATATCTAACCAATTTAGACCAGGACATGCCGACATTACATATCAGAACAAATATGGAATAAGAGATTACAGAGGTGGTGGCAGATCAAGCGCGAGAGAAACGGCAGTAAGAGTTGCAGCGGGTGCAATTGCATTTAAGGTATTAGAAAATAAGTTAAAAAATTCTATAAAAATCAGAGCTAGTGTAATTCAGTTAGGACCAAATAAGATTAATCGTGAAAATTTTGATTGGAATGAGGTTAATAAAAATCCTTTTTTTTGTGGAGACCCAAAAGCTGCTAAAGAGTGGGAAACTTGGTTAAACGATCTAAGGAAAAATGGTAATAGCGCTGGTGCAATAATCGAAGTTGTTGCTGAAAATATCCCTAAAGGAATAGGAAGCCCAGTATATAAAAAGTTAGATAGCGAAATTGCAGGAGCTTTAATGAGCATAAACGCTGTAAAAGGTGTAGAAATTGGCTCTGGTTTTGACTTAGCATCATTAACAGGTAGTGAGGCCAATGATGAAATTTATCCTGACAATAAAGGAGATTATTATTTTGGCTCTAATCACTCTGGAGGAATATTAGGTGGTATTTCCTCTGGTCAGCCTATAGTAGCTAAATTTGTTGTAAAACCAACGAGTTCTATTTTAACAGAAAAAAATTCTATAAATTTAAAAAATGAACCTATCAAAATTAAAACGAAAGGTAGGCACGATCCATGCGTTGGAATTAGAGCTGTTCCTGTAGCTGAGGCTATGATGGCTATAACGATTTTAGATCAATTGTTAGAGCATGAAAGTCAAATTGGAAAAATTGAATAAAAATTTTAATGAATTAAATCTTTGTAGCTACGATTAAAAATTCTTTGTTTCCACTTGGGCCTAAAATAGGACTTTCTATAACTCCTAAAACATTCATTTTAACTTCAAATTCTATCCATTTTTTTATATCGTTAATAACTGTTGCATGCATTTTAGGATTTCTTACCACACCACCCTTTCCAACAAGACCTTTGCCTACTTCAAATTGAGGTTTTATAAGAGCTACTAACCAGCCATGAGATTTTAAAAATCCAAGTCCTGAAGGCAAAACTTTCTTCAACGATATAAAAGATGCGTCACAAACTAAGGCATCCAAGGAGTCTTGAATGATTTTATCTGTTAAGTATCTGGCATTTGTTTTTTCTTTAACAATAACTCTTTCATCTTGTCTCAATTTCCAATCAAGTTGCCCATATCCAACATCTACTGCATAAACTTTACTGGCTCCGTTTGCTAATAAAACATCCGTAAAACCTCCTGTACTTGCTCCAATATCAAGTGCTATTATAGAGTTACAATCTAAGTTAAATTCCAATATAGCTTTATTTAATTTAGTACCTCCTCTAGACACCCATGGATTTGTTTTGCCTTTGATCTCAATTTTTGAATTTTGTGATACTTGTTGTCCAGCCTTTTCAACACGCTTATTATCAGCGAACACATTTCCAGTCATGAGAATAGAATTAGCTTGCTCTCTACTTTTAGCAAAGCCTTTTAAAACCATAAGTTTATCTATTCGTTCCCTACTTATTTTAAGGTTCCTAAAATATTATTTAAAGTTTAGTTAGCAATTGTTTTATTTTTTGTATTTGACAAATATATCATTTCAGAAACAACCTTCATCAATCCATCTGTGTCTAAACCTGCATTTGCTAATTGCTCATTTTGAGAAGCATGATCTTGAAAATTATCTGGCATTGTTAAACATTTAATTTCTTTATTATGTTTATTAAGAAGATCCCTAGATGATAAAAAATGTAAACAATGAGAACTGAATCCTCCAACAGAACCTTCCTCAATTATTATAAGTTTTTGATGATCGCTCCATAATTTTTCAAGTAATTTCGTATCAATTGGTTTTGCAAAACGAGCGTCAGCAACTGTTATCTTTAGATTATCTTGTAATAAACGATCTGCAACTTTCAATGCGGCACCAACTCTTGTTCCTATAGCAAGAATTGCTAAATCTTTCCCTTTTTTAATTATTCTTCCTTTACCAATTTTAATATCTTGAACAACATCAGTAGTGTCAATACCTTCTCCTTCACCTCTTGGATATCTACAAAAAATTGGGCCATCACTATATTTTGAAGCAGTCACAACCATTTTTGCTAACTCTGCTTCATCACTAGGCGCCATTACAACCACATTTGGCAAACAACAAAGATACGCTAAATCAAATGAACCTGCATGAGTGGCTCCATCAGCCCCAACATATCCAGCTCTGTCAAGCATAAACCTTACAGGCAAATTTTGTATTACAACGTCATGAACTACTTGATCATAGGCTCTTTGTAAAAAAGTTGAATAAATGGCTACAAATGGTTTCAAACCCTCTGAAGCCATTCCGGCAGCAAAAGTTACAGCATGTTGTTCTGCGATTCCTACATCATAAAATCTATCTTCAAACTTTTCTGCAAACTTATTTAATCCTGTTCCTGAAGGCATGGCTGCAGTTATAGCTAAAATTTTATTATCTTTTGCAGCAATTTTACATAAAGTTTCAGCAAAAATGTTTGTATAAGTAGGTGCATTAGATGTTGATTTAACTGTATCACCAGTAATTACGTTAAATTCAGTTACTGCATGATATTTTTCATGAGAACCTTTTGAAAAAGGATGTCCTCTTCCTTTTTCTGTTACTACATGAAGCAATATTGGTCTATCTTGAGATCCGTTTTTTAGATTTTGTAATATTTTAACCATGGATCTAACATCATGACCGTCTATTGGGCCTAGGTAATTCATACCCATATGACTGAAAATAGTACCTTCTGCGTTGCTTAAGAAATTTCTTGCTAGGCTTTCAGCTCTTTTAGCTGTTTGAGTAATTTCTTTAGGAAAAAGATTAACCATTTGTTTAGCAATTTGCCTTACGTTATTAAACGGTCGACTTGATACAACATTAGATAAATATTTGCTTAAGGCACCCACAGCTGGTGCTATAGACATATCGTTATCATTTAAGATAATTAATAAATTTGTTTTTAGAGCTCCAGCATTGTTAATTGCTTCATATGCCATTCCAGCACTCATGGCGCCATCACCAATGACAGCAATTACATTGTTAGATTTCCCAAGTTTATCTCTTGCAACAGCCATACCTAAAGCTGCTGAAATTGATGTTGATGAATGACCTGCACCAAAAGGATCAAAAATAGATTCTGTACGCTTTGTAAATCCTGAGATGCCTTTGGATTTTCTAAGAGTAGACATTTGCTCCCTTCGATTAGTCAAAATTTTGTGAGGATATGCTTGATGACCAACATCCCAAATTAATCTATCATCAGGAGTGTCAAAAACATAATGGATTGCAATAGCTAGTTCAACAACACCTAAACCTGCTCCTAAGTGCCCACCTGTTTTAGAAACAATATCAATCATATCCGAGCGCAATTCTGAGGATAATTGATCAAGATCCTCTATTTTTAGAAATTTGAGATCATCTGGATTACTTATCTTATCGAGTAAAGGTGTGGTAACGGTTTTATTTTTTTTATGTTCAATTGCCATTTATTAACTCAAACCTAAAACAACAAACTTAAAATTACTTACTTCTTTTTACAGTATATTTAGCTAAAGATACAAGATTTTCTGATTCTTGTTTGAAATTTTTAATCAAATCAATAGCTTTTTTAGATGCTTCTAATGCTTTTTCTACGGCTTTTTCTTTACCTAAAACTGTCACAAAATTAGGAGTTTCATTTTTGGTATCTTGTCTGATAGGTTTTCCCATAGATGAAGCATTTCCACTAAGATCAAGTAAATCATCAGCAATTTGAAAAGCTAAACCAATATGATTTGCATAATTAATTAAATTACTTTTTTGTTTTTCACTAGCATTTAATAAGATTGATGCCACATGAGCACAACAAGATATTAATGCACCTGTTTTATGATTTTGAATCCACTCTATCTGATCTAAACTTATAGAATTGTATTTTGTAAAGTCCATATCAGCTTGTTGGCCACCAACCATACCATCTGGTCCAATAGCTTTTGCTATAACAAAACAAATCTCAGATCTTTGTTCCGCATTAGAAATAAAATTGCTGTCTCCAATTATTTGGAAAGCCCAACTTAATAATCCATCTCCAGCAAGAATAGCCGTATGATGGTCAAATTTTATATGATTAGATGCCTTTCCTCTCCTGATTGGAGAATTGTCCATAGCTGGTAAATCATCATGAATTAATGAATAAGAATGAATCGCTTCAATAGCTGATCCAATGGCAATTAATTCTTCAAATTTTGATCTAGAAAAAGATTTATTATTAATTGAACTAAGAAAACGGCCAACTTCTAAGACTAAATAAGCTCTTATCTTTTTCCCCCCACTAATTGACGAATATCTCATTGCTTCAAAAAGCTTTGAATTTAAGCCATTACCAGATGGCAAATTATCATCTAAGAATTTATCAATTTCTTGCGAATTTTTTTCAAGCTGATTTTGAAATTTAATCATCAAATTGTCCTAATTATCGTAAAGATAAATTATTTAGATTTAAAAGATGATAACTTTTCTGGATTGGTATCAACATTATCCGATACTTGTATAGTTTCAACTTTCATTTTTGCTTCATGCAATTTTTTTTGACAATAATCTTTTAATTGTGAGCCTCTATCATATGCGGATATTGCTTCATCAAGCGATACATCTCCTTTATCAAGACTATCTACTAGTTTTTCTAATTCCTTCATGGCATCTTCAAATGTTAGTTTTTCAAGATCATTATTAGTCATGATTAGTTAAAACCTTTTTAAATTTATTATTTTAAAAAGTTAACCTTTCAAAATTATTTAATCAATAGTTTACTTAATCATTTGAAGAGCATTCATTAATTTTTTACTGATATTAGTTTCAAAACCTGAATGGCCTGCATCATTTACAATTTCAATCTTGGCACTATTCCAACTTTCAGCAAGTTTTAATGCTGTAAATGGTGGACATATCACATCATATCTTCCCTGCACAATGACAGATTGTATATTGGATATTTTATCAATATTGTGAATGATATAGTCATCATTTATAAAGCAATTATTTATAAAATAATGAGTCTCTATTTTTGATATTGCGAGAGCTTGCTCACCTGAAATTGGACGTGAGACGTAATTAAGAGACGAACAAGAGTTTTCATATTCAGCCCAAATAGATGCTGCCTTGAGATTTTTGGATCTATTATTGATGTGTAGTTGAGTGTGAAACCATTCCAGAATATTATTTTTGTAATTATGTGGAACAGATGATAAAAATTTGCCGTAGGCTTCAGGAAAAAATTTTTTCATATCGTATAAAAACCAATCTATCTCATTTTTAGAACCTAAAAAAATACCTCTTAAAATAAAGCCTAAACACCTTCTAGGGAAATCAATGCCATATAATAATGCTAACGTACTTCCCCATGAACCACCAAAAAGATACCATTTTTCTATATTTAATGATTTTCTTAAATTTTCGATATCAGCGATTAAAAGTTGTGTGTTATTATACTTCGTTTCAGCGTAAGGTAAACTTTTACCAGAGCCTCTTTGATCAAAAAAGATAACTCTAAAAATTTTGGGATCAAAAAAACTTTTATGTGAATTCGAAAAACCTGCACCTGGACCACCATGTAAAAACAAGATGGGTATACCTTTAGGATTACCGTACTGTTCAAAATATATTGAATGTCCATTCCCAACTTTTAAATAATTACTGTCATATGATGGTAAACAATCAAAAAAATTAAATTTACTGTTTAAATTTAACATTTATTTAAAATTGAAAATCCAATATCTTATGCTGCCTCATCAGCGTTATCATCAATTATCTTTTCTAATTTAACAACAGCACTTTCTTTATCTGTATTATCAACAGCTGCGAATTCACTGGCCAAACGTTCTAAAGCGGCTTGATACATTTGTCTTTCGGAATAAGATTGTTCACCTTGATCATCTTTTCTGTATAAATCTCTAACAACTTCTGCAATAGAAACTAAGCTACCAGAATTAATTTTAGTTTCATATTCTTGAGCTCGTCGTGACCACATACTCTTTTTTACTTTTGCTTTACCTTTTAAAGTAACAATAGCCTCTTCCATCTGTACTTTACTAGACAAAGTTCTGAGCCCTGATTCAGTAGCTTTTGACAATGGAACCCTAAGTGTCATTCTTTCATGTTCAAATCTTATAACTAGTAATTCTAGTTCTAAATCTTCAACTTTACGTCTTTCTGTTCCGATTATTTTACCAACGCCATGACTAGGATAAACAACAAAATCACCAGGTATAAATGAGCTAACTAAGTTTTGATCTTTTGACAATTTAATCACCTATTTTAAAATATTTGCTTTATAATTTTTATTTAGAAATTTTGAAAACGGATTTATACCACAAAAACTCATAAAATACCAGCTATAAGATAATTATGGAAGTGGTACTAAATAGTTCCAGGTTTTTTTGAACCATATTTTTGAAATTTACCTTCTTCTTCAGTATGTTTTTCGTAATCAGGTAAAGGATCAATTTTCATTGTAATGTTTGGCCAAATCTCTGACATTTCTCTGTTATATTCTAACCATTCATCAGCTCCAGGATCGGAATCAGCTTGAATAGCATCTACAGGACATTCTGGTTCACAAACACCACAATCAATACATTCATCTGGATTAATAACAATAGTGTTCTCGCCAAGATAAAAACAATCTACAGGGCAAACTTCCACACAATCAGTATGTCTACAGTTTATACATTTATCATTTACTATATATGTCATAAGTATCTCAAAGTTAATATGTATTTAAACTACAAAAATTATCATTACAAGCATAGATTGAGTATATTTTTAATCTCTACCCATCAACCTATCTGTTTGGCGCCTCTCTCGTTTTGTAGGACGACCAACTCTTTCAACAAACTTCACATCAAGTTTATGACTTTCTTTTTTTGGAGCACTTTCAATAGGAGTAATATCTTGATAGAAATTTAATGATTCTGAATAGGGCCCTCTTCGATTAGGTATGTTTAATACTTTCAATACCTTTATATTATCGTTAATTGTTATTGTTAATACGTCACCTATCGAAATCATCTTATGTGGTTTCTGCGTTAGTTGTCCTGATATACGTAATCTATTATTTGACACAAATTTTGTTGCTATGCTTCTACTTTTAAATATCCGTATATAATACAAATAAATATCAAGTCTAAGTGTCTTATTGCCTAAAATATTAGTTCTCATTTCATTTTTTTATCTTTATTGATTTTAAAATTGCGAATGGCGACAAAGGATCTGGTAATTTCTCATTATTTTTTGTTTTTAAAAACTTTTTAACTTTATCATTTTTGCTTTTCAAAGTTTTTTTATTGTAATTTTTGACTTTAGGTTTATTAGCTCTCTTCTTTTTTTCAAAAATAATAATCGGGACTTGGTCAGCTAGAATTGAAGGTTCTTCACCATACTTTGAGTAACCTAAATCATAGATAATTTCTTCCATTTGAATTTTTGTTGCACCTGCAATAGATAACATGGTCTCATTAATCCTAAATTGACCATTTCTAGCTTCTATCCTAATTAAGGCGGACAATCTCTCGGCAATATCGGCTCTAAGTGCCAAATTCCCTAGAGGCACAAAACCTAAAGCCCTGTAAAACTCTTTTTTAACGTTTAGTAAAGTTTTTATACTCACGCGTCCATCAGGTGGAAAAGCATCTTTTGGAAAATCTTGATTATAAACAGACCATAATAATGCTCTTAATTTTATTGCAGCTGGCTTTAAGAGATTAGGTAAATAGATAGTTTCAACACCTAATCTTAGTCCAAGTCTTGCTAAATTTCTTTTGTCAGCTTCTGATAAATTAACTGTGGACATTGATAAATTATTAATTTGCGCTGAACCTAATCCTTCATAAACTTGATATGCAATGCCCAAAGCTTTTCCAGAAATACTTTCAGAGAGCTTTTTTTCATCATCATTTGTAATTATAGATATATTTTGTTGTTTTTCAGTTTTATTGTTTTGTTGTTCAACATTTAAAATAGGTTTTTTTAAGTTAATAGCTTCAGATAAAGTATCTTCTATATTTTTCTCAACTGCCTCACTTGCTCTAATTTCTATTTGCTTAATCTGTTCGTCTGATAAAAATTCAGAATTAGTAATAATAATTTTAGGTGAATATAAGTTTTCACCAGTTGTTAGTTTTGCAATCTTATTATTTTGCCATAAAATAGAACCATAATCATCAAACTTAAAAGCTGCGTTATCAGACATTAAAAGCTCTTTAACACGTCTTTCAATTTCTTTAGGTAAAATTTTTCTTGCCGCAGATAAAATTGGACCAGCTTTTTCGCCTTCAGAGAGAGAAGGAATAAATTCAAAACCTTTTAATAATCCAACTTCTTCACCTTCAACAATGACCTTGCCGTCTAATCTTATTAAAGCTTCCAAATCACTATGCTCTTTTAGAGTTTTATTTAAAATAACAATTCTCTTATCAACGAATCTT
>CACMYY010000007.1 GCA_902618025.1 uncultured SAR116 cluster alpha proteobacterium | reverse complement strand
TTCAAATTTTTTTATAACTTCAGTTCTGCTAAGAGGATCTCGCCTGCCACCTCTCAAACATTCTTGTGAAGAGGAATGAGTTGTGCCATCTTTCATAATTATTTTTATTTTACCACTATAATTTTTTGGATACTCGTCTTTTGGATTAATTTCATAATTCACCTTAGCTGCTAGTTTAATCACTTCCAAATTTTTTAAACATTTTTCAGTGAACTCATTTAAGCCTGCAGATCCATTAATTAATCCTATTGAAATACAATATGGAACAGAAAATTTTGCACCATAAGGAGTGGAAGGATTTTGTTTTTCCTTTAATGGCTCCCATAATCTGTGGACTGTTCCCTCACCTACACTAGCAATGACTTTATCTATGTTCTCGACATTACTAATCTTACCTCTTAATTTTATAGCACAATCAATAAAAGGTTGTGCCATTGTTCCACAAGCATATGGCTTTAAAGCAAGGTTTTTTGTTTCCCATCTTTTTCCCAAATCTGAGGTTACATGTAAAAAATCTGGTTCAATATTACTCTTACCAAAACTACTAAAAACACCGTGTTGACCTTCAAACACTGTTCTTGGACCTAAAAAACCAGATTTAGCAAAATTGGCAGATTGCCATCCACACCCGGCAGCCCATCCTGGATGAAGACGTTTTGTAGATGTGCCTTCGGCCAGATACTCTATAATTCCAGAAGCCATACTTCCCACAATACCTAATCCTGAACTCATTTCATTTGTGGTATTCCCAAGCAAAGATGACACGCCTATTGATGAACCAAAAGCCCCAAAAATTGCTGTTGGATGAAAACCCTGTCTGTGAACTGCAGTAGGTGCAACTAAGGCTAGCCTACAAATTAATTCTGATCCTACAACCAAACCTTTTAAAAATTTTTGTCCATCTAAATTTTTAGCCTGTGCTGAAGATAAAATTGCAGGGACCATTACTGAACCTACGTGAACAGGTGTTCCTTCAAAGGTATCATCAAAATCTTCACCATGGATTGCTGTTCCATTGATTATAGATGCATTGAAAGGATTTACCTTTTTATTGTGACCAACTAATGTGCAATTTCCATGTTCTTGAAGGGCATTAATAAGACTTTTGATGTATGGCTCATTTTTAGCGGAAACCATAAGTCCAAAAGAGTCTATTATAATAAGTTGTAATTTATTCACGACTTCTTCTGGTATATCATTTATTTTTAGGTTATGAACCCAATCTGAAAATTTTTCAGCGACAGAAGTTTCAATATTATTCATTTTACTACATCTAATAAAATTATTTTTTTGAAAAGTACCTTGTCCAAAATGGAGATGATAAACTTAACAATGTCAGCACAAAAAATAATAAGACAACAGGACTTTCTAATAATGCAAAGAAGTTATTGTCATGAATAATCATCGATTGAGAAAAGCTTTCCTCAACTAATTTTCCAAGGATTAATCCCATAACGAGTGGAGCCGCTGAAAAACCATGTCGATCCATAAAATATCCAACTAGACCAGCAGCTAGCATTACCCATACATCAAACATTGAAGATGCAAAAGAATAAGAACCAATCATAGAAAAGATAAAAACTGCTGGCCAAAGAAGTTTCTTAGGAATGAAAGCTACCAAGGAAAAGAACTTGGCTCCAACTAAACCAATAAATAAAAATCCTAAGTTAGCAATTAACATAGCGCCAAAAATTGCATATACAAATTCTGGTGTTTCACTAATTAGATAAGGACCAGGTCTAAAACCATGCATAATTAATGCAGCTAATATAAGAGCTGTTGATCCACTTCCAGGTATTCCAAGTGCAAGAGTAGGAACCATAGCTCCTCCTGCAGCTGCATTATTAGCAGCCTCTGGCCCAACTATACCTTCAGGTGACCCTTTCCCAAATTTATCTTTATCTTTAGACCACCGTCTAGCTTCATTATAACCAATTATTGCTGCAACTGTAGAACCTTCAGCTGGAAGTATCCCTATAAACGTTCCAATTCCTGATGATCTCAAGATTGTATATTTAAGTTTTTTTAACTCAAATAGAGACGGTAATCTAAGAGCTTTAGCTTGTATTCTTTCAACAACTGCATTTAGTTTTTCAGATTGCTTGAAGAGCTCGCTTACTGCGAACAAACCAATAAGAACAGGAACGAAATGAATGCCCTCTTCAAGGTCTGGAATATCAAATGTAAATCTTTCTACACCGGTAGTTAAATGTATACCTATAGTACCAATTAATACACCGACAAGACCTGAAATAAGATTTCTAAGAGAAGACTTTCCGCTCATAGACGCGAGCATAGAAAGAGCAAATACAGCAAGCCCAAAATATTCTGCAGGCCCAAATTCTAATGCAAGTTTTGCTAAAAGTGGAGCTGCGAATATAAAAATTATTAAACTAAAAATACCACCAAAAACACTAGAAACAGCAGCTAAACCGAGAGCCCTTCCTGGTTCACCATTTTTGGCCATTGGATACCCATCCAAAGCAGTTGCGACCGCAGGTGGAGCACCTGGTGCATTAATTAGAATAGCAGTAATTGACCCCCCAAAAGTTCCAGCACAATATAGTGCAGCCATCATAGCAATTGCAGCTACAGGATCTAGAGAAATTGTAAAAGGAATCAGAAGTGCGATTGCCATAGGAGAGCTCAAACCTGGCAAGGCTCCAACCAAAACACCTATTAACACACCTGACAAAATTAAGAGGATATTCTGAAATTCTAGTAATAACCCTATTCCTTTAACGATATCTTCCAACTTTTATCCTCTCTAATTTTTTATGAGATCTAATAGTCCTGGTTCAAAATGAACTCCAAGAATTACATTAAATAGAACTATTACAAACAATGGAAATCCAACAACATAAGAAATTAATACTTTTAATCTTCTTTCTCCCCAATATAACGGTAATGAAATACTAACAGCAATAATTGTTAGAGCTGCACCTAGAATTTGTGAAGAAGCTATAATTGCTGTCAAAATGATCATAGTTCCAATAGTTGAAATCTCTACAGGGTTTTTCCTTGAAGAATCTATATTCTTCCCACTTTTCTTCAAAAATATATGTTCAAAGGGTATTATTAAAACCATCCCGAGAATAATTATGAGTAATATTTGAGGAAACATTTCTGGCGGAATATTATTTGAAAATAAGTCAGGGACTTTTTCAAATTTAGTCGTTTCAAACCACAAAAAAGCAATAATTAAAGTTAAAATAATTGCAATTATTGTATCACTTTTATTTAATAATGCACCCAACGAATTGGATGCATTTTCTTTATTCTTCATATCTTAAAAAACCCAAAAATTTATTTTATTAAACCAAGTTCTTTCAGAGCAGATGCTGCAACTTTATATTCAGCTTTTAGTTGTTTGTCCCAAACTTTTGTTCCAGCAACGCTTCCTTCAACTGTTAGACCAGCTCCAGCAAGGTAACTAGCAAAGACGTCGTGTTTCATTGCTTTAACCATAGCTTTTGAAATCTGATCTATAATCGGTTGTGGAGTAGATGCTAATACAGCATAACCTCTAGTTGTTGAGCATTTTGCCTTTATTCCTTTTTCATAGGTAGTAGGAACATTTGGATAGTCTTTAAGTCTGTCTTCAGCCATCACAGCAAGAGCTTTAAAGCTACCATCCGCAACTTGATTAGCAGCCTCACTCACGTTAGGTAATGTTGCGTCAATTTTGCCTGCCATAAGTGCTTGTACCATTTGTGCACCTGATCCAAATGGTACAACTTTAAACTTAATTCCAGCCTCTTTTGCGAACTGTGCCAAACCTATATGTTCAGTTCCTCCAATCTGAGCAACCCCCCAGTTTAACGGAGTTTTTTTAGAAGCAGCTACAAGCTCTTCTAAGGTATTAAACTTTCCTTTTCCTGATACAGTAATGAAGGTTGGGTCATCCATTGCTCTTGCAACTCCTACTATATCGTCAATCTTCATGTTAGACTTTCCTCTAGCCATTGTGTAGAGATGAGACTGTGTTAAAGCCATGATTGTATAACCGTCGGCAGGCTTTGTTAAAACATAGTTTTGAGCTTTTGCTCCTGAACCACCTCTTTTGGCTACAATGGATATATCAGTTTTTAAATTTCTTCTTGTTCTAATAGATACCATTCTGGCAGTAGTGTCAGTTCCCCCACCATATTTAGCATGTATTACTAACTCTATTGGCTTACTTGGATATTTGTCAGCACTTGCAATAGAAACTAAACCAATAGTACTAATTCCTGCAATGGCGACAACACCTAAACTTGCCTTTACAATACTTCTTCTAAAAGAATTCTTAACTTGTGTCATATTTCTCTCCCAATTAAAAATTATCGTTTAGTTTGCTATTGATTTTATAATAAATCAATAAGAGTTTCATGTATATTAATATAAAAATTAAGCAGTAATCGCCGTCTCACCTTTGAGCTGGGTTCTATGCATTACTCTTCTTGTATTCGGATCAAAGGCATCTCTTTTATGAAGTACATTCAAGTTTTTCCACATTAGTAAATCACCTTTCTCCCATTTCTGTGTCCAAGTGTATTTTTCTTGTGTTGCATGTTTCCAAATTTCGTCCAATAAACTTTCACTTTCCTCAATGTCTAAACCAACGATATAAGCATGAGGTCTTCTTCCGAGAAAAAGAAGTTTTTTGTTGGTATTTTGATCTGTAATTACCATTGGGTGTCTAGCTCCGGGTGTCTCAGTTGGATTATCTACCTCTGAACACCCTTTTCTAAGCATACCAGCACTATTATGCGCTGAATCATGGATAAGGATTTTCCCATCAATTTTCTCTTTAATAGCGTCTGATAAATCGCTATACGCTAGTGTCATATTTGCAAAGTGAGTATTACCTTGATTTTCAGGCACTTCAAGTGCATATAAAATCCCAGCCTTTGGAGGTAGTTCTAGGTAAGTCATGTCTGCGTGCCATACAGCTTCACCATCTCCCAAATTTCCTATAGGTGTACCTTGTTCATTTTTCACATTTGAAATTACATTTATTTCAGGAAATTCTGGTAAGAAAGTTATTCCATAAGGATTAGGTCCAGGTGGATCAAGCTCACCAAAATTTTTACTAAAATCAATTAATCTGGGATCATCTAAATTTTGTTTCTTAAATACTAAAACAAGTCTTTCATTCCAAGCTTCATTAATGAAGTTGATTTGATCATGGGTCAACTTTTTACTGATGTCCAATCCAACAATTTCTCCACCCAAGCTTTTATCGCTACTAAATAATTTCATAACAAATTTCCAGTTATATTTTAGTTATAAATCGTTTCTTTACGAATACTGTATTTTTCTAATTTATCTCTGTCAATTTCAAGATCCCAATTTTCAGAAATTATTAAAAAACCATCTTTAAATTTAAGTGGATTAGATAAAATTCTTGCTTGTGGTTGTATTTTTAAAAAGCCGTTATATTCTCCTGCATTATCAATGAGTTTTTCTGCAATTTTAGCTTCCATCCAACAATTAATTTCAGCACCTAATCCATCACCAAGTACAATTTTTAAACCTAATTTGTGAGCAAATCTTATAGCTTCAGTCAATTTTGTTATAGATAAAAATCTTTTTAACTTAAGTTTGCATAATCCTACTCCTTCAATGCGAGAAGCCTTTTTTATGTCCTTTATACTACAGATAGGTTCATCTAACATAATTGGAATACTTGATAATTTAGCGACCGCAGCATTTGCCTCCCAATTTTTTGCATCACAAGGTTGTTCAAATAACTCTATAAAATTTGGTTTTAAGCCAGCAACAAACTCACAGCCTTGTTCCTTTGTATACCCTCTATTAGCGTCTATTCTGATTTTAGCTCTTCCATCTAAATGACTTTGAATAATACTAATTTTTTTAAGATCTAAATTAACATCCTTACCAACTTTAATTTTTATTGTAGTAAATCCCTGCTCTATCACTTTATCCAACTCGTCTTTAATTTCAAATTTCTCTTCAGCATTAAAGGAAGTTAATAATTTAAGTTTGAGAGAACTCTTATGATTTAACACATTATTTTTTTCTAACATTTCTATTGCTGTGTAAATAGCACTGGAAGCAACAATGCTGATATAAGAATTAGATAAAATTATTTTTTTTGCATTGTGTATAGTTTTATTCAAAATTAAACTTGATATAACTCTTGCGAATGTCCATCCCCCGTCTCTGGTTTCACTACTGGAGCCTGGTGAAATGTGCTGTTCGCCCCATCCTTCATTTCCTTCATCATCTAGAATATGAATTAATAATGGCTCGAAAGAATAGAAAGTATTATAGGATAATTTGTATGGCTTTATTAGAGGCACATCTAGATTATAAATTGTAACTTTAGAAATAATATTACCTCTATTAATCATTAAGATATCCTTATAGTTATTTTAATAAATATATTAACAATAAGAAAAAATTATATAATATAAATTTTTAATAATTTCTTTTAAAGGAGAGCAAATGCCAATTTATAGTATAGGTGAAAAAAAACCTCAATTACCTGATAATGACTTATATTGGGTTGCCCCAGATGCACACGTCATTGGAAATGTTGTTTTAGGAAAAGATGTTGGAATCTGGTTTGGATCAGTTTTAAGAGGTGATAATGATGTAATTAAAATTGGTGAAGAAACAAATATACAAGAAAATACCATCATTCACGTAGATCCAGATTGTCCTGTAACTATTGGCAATAATTGCACCATTGGGCATAATGCAATTATACACGGTTGTACTATAGGCAATAATTCCTTAATTGGGATGGGTGCAACAATTCTTAATAATGCTAAGATAGGTAGTAATTGTTTAGTAGGTGCTGGTGCACTTGTTACTGAAAATAAAGAATTTCCTGATGGTTGGTTAATTGTTGGTTCTCCTGCTAAAGCGGTAAGAGAACTAAGCCAAGAGATGATTGATAACATGACGAGATCTTCAAAGCATTACGTAGCAAATTTCAAAAAGTTTGCGAAAGAAATGAAGGAAATTAAATAACTTTGTCGTCTTTTAAACTTTCAATTTCGCCTTTAGTATAACCTAAATCAGATAATATCTCGTTATTATGTTCACCAAGTTTGGGCGCTCTTCTAATATTTGCTGGTGTTTTAGAAAATTTCCAAGGAGTACCATGTACTTTCATATTTTTGTTTAATTCTGGATACCAAACTTCAGTAACATAATTATTTTCTTTAAGGTTTGGATCATCAGATGCTTCAAGCATTGTATTAACGTGGGTGGATATCATATCAGCTTTTCTTAAAATTGATATCCAATTATCCCTGGTATCTGTCGAGAATAATTCAGCAAGTTTATCTAAAATTTCTGTTTTCTTTATTTCGGACTCAAATGCCAAACCAAGGTCAATAAGACCATTTTCTGTAAGAATATCAAAAAAGTTAAGCACTTTCATTGCTTCTTGCCAATCATCTGGGTCGAGCTGGAGTGCAAAAGGTTTACCATCAACATCATTAAAACATGCCGCTATTCCTGGTCTTTCTCTTGTTCCATTAATTCTAGCTCCTGTGATTGGTGGTTTTTTACTCCACATTGCTGTTGTCATAGTCCAGCCAAGCAGTCTAAATGCGCTCCCAACTAAAGAAGTTTCTAATTTTTGACCTTTCCCTGTTTTTTGAGCATTTATATAGGCCGCCAAAATTCCTCCAAAGGTTAGAATTGCACAGCTTTCATCTGCAACTGAGGCCACCCCGGTTCTTAAGTTGTTTCCTGGTATTGAATATGCTTCAGCTATTCCGCTCAGAGCTTGTCCTACAGCATCGGTTCCTGGTAAATGTCCATCTGGTGCGTCAGGTCCGTAAGCAGAAACAGAGGCGTAAACTATTTTAGGATTGATTTTGCTTAATGTTTCGTAATCAAAATTAAGTTTTTCAGCAACACCTGGTCTAAAATTTTGTCCAAAT
The DNA here is from genome assembly GCA_902618025.1 of uncultured SAR116 cluster alpha proteobacterium. Classification (GTDB taxonomy): domain Bacteria; phylum Pseudomonadota; class Alphaproteobacteria; order Puniceispirillales; family Marisalimonadaceae; genus Marisalimonas. The sequence continues at coordinate 42,238 of CACMYY010000007.1, read as the reverse complement.
ACATCGGCATCCTTAATTAAACTATGTAGTATTTTTTGTCCTTTTTCTGACTTAAGGTTGAGTGTTAAACTTTTAACTCCTCTATTATTAGTCTCAAAAAATGATCCTATTTCTTTTTCTAAAAAACCTGATTTACGATTATTATCACCCTTACCTGGAGTTTCAATTTTTATTACTTCGGCACCAAGATCTGCCATTAACATGTAAGGAACTGTTCCAGCCTGTGCTGTTGAACACGCGACTATTTTTAATCCAGATAGAGCACCAATCATTTCACTCATTTTTACCTCTAATTTTCTTCTAATTTTGGCATATTATATCTATCTTCTGGTTTAACCCAACCTTTGAAGTTTGGTTTTCTTTTTTCAGCAAAAGCTCTTCTACTTTCCATTCTATCCTCAGTATCTCCATGAAGATGTAGTTTTTCTGCAAGGTCAGCAATGTTAGGACTAATTTTTGGTGCCATATGTTTCATCATATAAAGTGTGTTTACTCTTGCTGCAGGAGGTAGTGAAAGTAAATGTTCTGCCATAGAATGAGCTTCATTCATAAGGTCTTTGGTTTCCACTAAACGATTAATGAAACCTACTTGATGCATCCTCTCTGCAGAAATTCTATACCCAAAAGCCATCTCAGTTGCGACTGGATGAGGCAGATTACCATAGTGCCCATGATTATAACCACCAAGAAGCCATCTTTTTGCTTCTGACATTTCAAAAATTGCTTCTTTAACAGCAATCCTTAGATCTGTTCTTTCAACTAACATAAATCCGCCACCCATGGCATATCCATTCACCGCTGCTATGACCGGCTTTTGAAGAGTGCCAGTCTGAAATGGGTCAACTAAATTTTCTTCTACAAATTCTTTTGGGGATCCAGGAATACCTCTATCAATAGACTCTTTCATATCTTCGCCTGCACAGAACCCTCTTCCAGTTCCTGTCAGAATTGCAACTTCTAGATCATCATCCTCATGAAATCTATTGAATGCTTCTGCCATGCCTTTTCTTATAACGGTACTTAATGCATTTAATCTTTCTGGACGGTTCAATCTAATAGTAATTATTTGGCCATTAATTTCGGTTTCAACAAAACTCATAAAGATGCTCCTAATATTAAAATCTATAAAAAATAATCTATATACTAAAAAATTTTACAAGTCATGGATATTAAATGATAATAAAAATTAAATTTTAGAAAACTATTTTTGTGGAATTGAATATGTAAGTGAGGCGTGGGCAACAGGCTCGTCAATATCTTCTGAATAAATTAAAACATCACCGACACTTAAAGTTTTTCCTAATTTTAAAATTCTGGCTTTACTAGTTAAATTTTTTTCATTTGGTTTCCTTAAAAAATTTATTGAACAATTAGTTGTAACAGTAAGACTTTTAGGACCTATAATACTTAAAGTTGCTAAATAAAAAGTTACATCTGCTAATAAAAACATTGTCGGACCTGAAACTGTTGCCCCTGGTCTCAAATGTTCTTTAGTTATATACATTAGCATTGAAAAAAACTGATCATTTACATCTAATATTTTGAAGTTTTTGCTAACTTGAGGAAATTCTTTACTTAAAAATTTATCCAGGCTTTCTTTTTTCATCAATTTTTGCATTATGTTAGCGTAACTTTCTTTTATCTAAAAGTCTCTGTGCCATAGAAGGAGCTGCTCCTAAGTAATTAGATGGATCTAAAATTTTTAACATATCTTTCTCATTAAAAAAGTTAGAAATTTCTTTATTTTTTAATAACGTATCTATGAACGATATGTTGTTTTTAATTGATTCTCTACAACAGTCATAAACTAAATCGTGTGCAATTTGTCTTCCCATCTTGGGTGCTAGGGCCATCATAACAGATTCTGCAACAATTAACCCATTGGTTTTATAAATATTTTCTTTCATTTTTTTTGGTGAAACTTCTAAACCTTCTAAAAGATATTTAGCTGAGTTGAAAGATGAAGAAGCAATTAAAAAAGCGTTAGGTATTGCATGCCATTCTACATGCCATTGACCTGTAGCTCTTTCATGATCAAGGACCATAGCATCTAGCATAGAAGAATGATGTTCTCTTAATAGTTTTGAACAAGCCAACATTACCTCAGAAGAAATAGGATTTCTTTTTTGAGGCATCGTTGAAGAAGAACCTCGTCCGTGAAGATATGGTTCAGCCACTTCTTGTGTTTCTGTTTGCATCATTAACATCACATCATAAGCTATTTTACCAAGTGAAGCGGCGACCATTGCAAGCCAACCAGTTACTTCACAAAAATTATCTCTAATAGAATGCCAACTAACGTCAGGAACATTTAAATCTAATTCCTCAGCCAAGGCTGACTGTGTCTTGAGGCCATTATCTTCACCTAAAGAAGCAAGTGTTCCTGCTGCTCCAAAAAATGATACAACGAAAACTCGTTCCTTTATTTCCTCCAGTCTTTTTTGATGTCTATCAATCCCTGACAACCAAGTAGATGCCTTATAGCCAAACGATATTGGTAAAGCATGTTGCAAATGTGTTCTACCAGCCATAGGTGTTTTAATATGATGCTCAACAATTTTTTCTAAAGCATTTGAAATTGACTTTAGGTCTTTAGATAATAATTCAAGACCCTTTCTAATTTGAAGAACATCTGCTGTGTCCATAATATCTTGTGTTGTAGCGCCCCAGTGACAAAATTGTCCAAAGTTGCCTTCAACTTTTTCACTTAGTTGTTCTACCAGTGGAAGAATTGGATATCCAACTATAGATGTCCTTTTTTCAAGTTTCCCCCAATCAATTATGTCTACCTTTGCTGCTTGAGTTATTTTTTCCCCAGCTTCTTTTGGTATAATATTTAACTTTGACTGTGATCTTGCTAAAGCTGCTTCTACATCTAAATATAACTCTGTGGTACCCTCATCAGAAAATAATAAATGCATTTCTTTTGTTCCAAACATTTCTCCCCATATTTTTGAATTCGTAACTAAAGCAGGCATTTTATATTCCCTATCAATTTAATTTTGGTACCAAGATGCAGCCCTTTTCTCAAGAAAACTATTAAGCCCTTCTTTTGCTTCATCGGTCATTCTTTTTTGAGAATGTTCAAAAACAAGTTCATCAAATTTTTCTTCAGATAATATTAAACTACTTTCTATTAAAGTTCTTCTTTTTGTTGCTTCCAATGCATCCGGGGCACACATCAACAAATTATCTATAATTGGTTTGACGGCATTTTCAAGATCGCCAGTCTTACAAACAAGGTGAACTAATCCCATATCTTTTGCCTGACTAGCATCGAAACGCTCACAAGTAAGAGCATATTTTCTAACATTCCTAACTCCAATACTTGCATTTAAGTGAGGAATTATAATTCCTGCCATTACTCCCCACCTAGCTTCAGAAATGGAAAAAATTGAATCTTCACTCGCTATAACGATATCAGCAGCAGCAGCAATTCCAGTGCCACCGCCAAAACATCCGCCATGGATCATTGCTATTATTGGCTTAGGGAATTCAGTAAGACCTCTAATTGCTAAAGCGGTTTTTCTAGAAACTTCTATATTTTCTTTTTGACTAAGATTACCAATCTCTTTAAGCCATTGTAAGTCGGCACCTGCTTGAAAATGTTTTCCATTACCTTTAATAATGACTATTCTTACAGAACTATTTTTACATAAAGCCTCAAAACTTTTAATTAATTCAATAATCATTTCACCATTGTATGCATTGTTTTTTTCTGGACGGTTTAAAATAACCTCTGCAATTCCTCTTTCATTTACACTTGTTAATACGATATTTTCACTCATTATTGGTCCTTCTATCTTATTGGAAATACAATTTTAATTTTCTAAATCTATCGCTGCTATAGATGAATCTTTTATTGAGAATGCTCTAAGTCTTATAAAAACTCTAAATTTTTTTTGTAAAATCTCACCAATTCTTCTTATGCAATCATTTATTCTGTCTATATTTCTAGTTTTTTTCTCTCTAAACTTCAATTCTCCAAAAATTTTATAGTTTGATGTAATTATTTTGCTCTTAATCCATATAATTTGACAGTTATTTTTTTCAGATTCTAATTCTTCTTGAATTATATTTATTATCCTTTTTTCTAATCTAATAACTTCAGTTATTTCAAGTGAGTTTTCTATGATTTCGTCTACATGCAAAATTAAAGAAGGCAATTCGAATTTCCCCTTATATAAATTTTTATTCGTTGATATTAATATATTTTTTATATTTAATAGTTTAAATATTAAAAAAAAATAGAGGTTCGACAAATGGATAATGAAGCGCTTGATATTAATCATTTAAATAAATGGGTTGGCAATATAGAAACTGTAACAGATTACATTACGCCAATTGTTGAACAGAGATACAGAGCAACATTAAATATTGATCCAGGAAATCCTCAAATGGGTGAGGGTGCTACTTCAGGCTTGCATTGGATGTTAGGTTGGAACTTAAAAAAAAATGACGAACTAGGTGTTGACTCTCATCCTGCCAGAGGTGAATTTTTACCTCCTGTTCCCCTTCCACGAAGAATGTGGGCAGGTAGTCAGATAAAAGTAAAAAAACCTCTAAGAGTAGGTGATACAGTAACAAAAAAATCTAAGGTAGCCGATATAAAATTAAAGGAAGGCAGAACAGGTCAACTTTGTTTTGTAACTGCAGAATATGAGTATTTAGTTGAAGAAGAAGTAAGGTTACATGAGCTTCATAATATTGTATATCGAGATGTAACTAAGGCAGGCGGAGGTTCTGGTGTATCAGACACAATACCTGAAGATGCAGATTTTACAGAAACAATTTTCATGCATCCAACAATCTTATTTCGTTATTCAGCAATTGGCTTTGTAGGTCATAGAATTCATTATGATTATCCATATACTAAACATGAAGAGAATTATCCTGATTTAATTGTCCATGGTCCCTTACAAGCTACTTTTTTATTAAGAGCGGCCGAAAAACTAAAAGGTAAAACGGTAACCTCTTTCAATCATAAAGTTATGGCTCCTGTTTTTGCAAACAGTGACTATATAATTGGTGCTAAAGAAAACACTGATGGAAGTGTAAGTTGTTGGGGTGCTGTAAAAGGTTCAGGAATGACCATGCAAGCTGAAGCATATTTCGAGTAGTTTTAAGAGAAAGGATAGATTATGTCGATTACAAAGTTATTTGGTAGCTATGGATTTAACACTAAATTAGATAGTTTTAATGATGAAATGAAGTTTTTTGCAAAGATGTCTATACTAGATTGGTGTGGTGTCGCTTATGCAGCTAAACAGGAACCAGTTTCCAAAATTGTTTCTGAAATGGTAAAAGAGGAAAATGGCGTTAATCAAGCAAGGGTAATTTCAACTGGTGATGGAGTTTCTTCACGAGGTGCAGCTTTAGCCAATGGAGCTACTGGTCATGCACTAGATTATGATGACACGCACTTTCTTTTTGTTGGGCATCCCACAGCCAGTGCTTTGCCAACTGCTTTAGCTTTGGGTGAAGAATTAGAATTATCTATAGATAATTTATTGCTCGCATATATGACTGGAGTTGAAGTGTCCACAAGGATTGGTCATATCTTAGGCTATTCTCATTATAACGCTGGTTTCCATCAAACTGCTACTAGTGGGTCATTTGGTGCAACAGTTGTGGCATCAAAATTACTAAAACTGAATGAGGCCCAAACAATAAATGCTCTTGGCTTGGTCTCTACAAGAGCATCTGGAATTAAATCCCAATTTGGTACTATGGGTAAGCCATTTCATGCAGGAATGGCTGCATCGAATGGTATTGAGGCTGCTAAATTATCTAAACTTGGATTTGTATCAAGAGAAGATGGCATTGAATGTGATCAAGGTTTCTTTCTAACTCATGGTTGGGATAAAAAAACTCCATCGAGAGCTTTAGACAACCTAGGTACTGATTTTCTTTTTCCTGAAATTAAGTATAAATTTCATGCTTGTTGTCATGGTCTTCACTCTTTTTTAGAAGCTCTAGAAGAATTGAAACAAGAAAATAACTTTAATCCAGAATCAATTGAAGAGATTGCGATTGAAACTAATCCTTCGTGGCTCAAAGTGTGTAACATTCAAGAACCTAAAACTGGTCTAGAATCAAAATTCTCTTATAAATTAACAGCTGCCATGTCAATTTATGGTAAAGACACAGCTGATTTGGGCACTTACAACGATGATATTTGTTTTGATGATAAAATGAATAATATTAGGGATAAGGTAAAGGTTATACCTAACGATCAATTGAGCAATACTCAGTCTTTAATTTCTATTAAAGATGGTTCTAGGGATATTAAAAACAAACACGACTTATCTGATAAGATTGATCAAAATATTTTAGAAACTAAAATTGTTAATAAATCTGCTTCGTTACTATCCAAAAATAAATCCCATGAAATTTCTAAAATGTTAAATGCACCCTCTGAAAGTAAAGTTTCTTCTCTAGTAGATTGTTTGGTTAGCTAATGGAAAAACAAAATTCTGGAAAGGATTTAGAGGGTTTATTAGTTGTGACTGTTGAGCAGGCTGTAGCAGCCCCTTACACATCTTGTAGGCTAGCAGATGCAGGTGCAAGGGTTATAAAAATTGAGAGACCCGAGGGTGATTTTGCAAGAAACTACGATAGTAACGCACTTGGTAACAGTGCTTATTTTGTATGGTTGAATAGAGGCAAAGAGTCAATTTCTCTTGATCTAAAAAATACTGAAGATTTTAAAATTTTTGAAAATATTATTTCAAAATCTGATATTTTAATTCAAAATTTAGCACCAGGTGCATTTGACCGCCTTGGTCTGGATTTAAATGAATTGAGAAAAAAATATCCATCTTTAATTACATGTTATATTTCCGGGTTTGGAGACGAAGGTCCATATAAAAATCAAAAAGCTTATGATATGTTAATCCAAGCTGAAACTGGCGTTATTGATATAACTGGCCTTCCAGATAAAAATGGGATTGATGGAAGAGCAAAGGTTGGGCCATCAGTCTGTGATATTTCTGCAGGAATGACAGCTTATCAAGCAATTTTGCAAGCCCTTATCAAAAGAAGTATAAGCGGAAAAGGCAGACACATATCAGTGTCCATGTTTAACTCGCTCGCAGATTGGATGAACCCTTTTTATCTTGGTTATGTTTATAATAAAAAAATTCCAAAAAGAAACGGTATGACCCACCCAATAATTGTTCCTTATGGAGCATATAATTGCAAAGATAATTTGACTATTTTAATTGCCATACAAAATGATCGTGAATGGGTGAAATTATGTAAATTTGTACTAGACGACGAAAGTATGGTTAATGACACTCGCTTTAAAACCAACTCAGACCGTGTAGCTAACCGAGAATTAACAGAAAAAATTATTCAAAAAAAATTTATTACTTTTGAACGTGAGGATTTAATTGAAAAACTTGAAAAAGCAAGCATTGCTTATGGAAGAATTTCTGATATGGAACAATTGAAAAACCATCCTCAAAATAATTTTTTAGAAATTGAAACTAAAAACGGCAAAGTTAAAGTTTTAGGTCCAGGCGCAATTCATGACAATTTTATACCAGAAGTAAATAAAATGCCTGAATTAGATGAACATGGGGAAAAAATTAGAGCTGAATTTAGTTCTTTATAAAAAATAGGAGATAAGTTTGAGAAGTATTTTATTTTTACCAACGGATAAAATTGAAAGGTTACCTAAAGCAATAGGATCTGGAGCGGATAAAGTTATTTTTGATCTTGAAGATGGTTTAGCCCATGATAAGAAAGCTATTGGACGATCTAATTTTGCTGATTTAGCAAATAGAAATTATGATGGTCAATCAGATATGCTATTATTGCGTATTAATGCTTTAGATACTCAAGAATATCAAGAAGATATAAAATTGTTAAGGTCTCTGTCTTCTCTTCCTTACTCTATAGCTATTCCTAAAATTGAATCTGCTGATGAATGTAGAACATTTTTAAAAGATCTTGGAACTGATATTTTAGTTTTACCTCAAATTGAAACGCCGCGGGGTATAGCAAATATCGAAAGTTGGGATTGTTCAAATATAAAGTTTTCTGGGATTGGATTTGGGTCAGCAGATTATTGTGCATCGACTGGTGGTGACATGGGCAAAGCTAGTTTAGCATATGGAAGGGGTAAAATTATTAACGCTGCGGCATTATACAACACAATTGCTCTTGACGGTGTCTGGTTAGACTTCAGAGACCCTGAAGGATGTAAAGAAGAGACATTATATATCAAAACCATGGGTTTCAAAGGACGTTTTGCTATACATCCAGATCAGATTAAGCCAATTCATGATGCTTATAGACCTACCACTGAAGAACTTAAATGGGCAAAAGGTGTATTAGAGGAAGCCAAAACTGCAGGTTCTGGTGCTTTTAAATATCAAGGTAAAATGGTTGATGCACCAGTGTTAGCAGTTGCAAGACTGATTATATCAAGGGAGGATTAAATGGAAGAAAATTCGTACGGAATAAAAAAAATAGGACCTCAAAGATATAGAGAAGATCCAGGTAGATATTTTGAAGATTTTCAAATAGGAGATGTTTATGAGCATTGGCCTGGTAGAACAGTAAGCGAAGCTGATAACATATGGTTTACAAATTTAACAATGAACACTCACCCAATTCACTTTGATGCAAATTATGCTTCTAAATCTGAGTTTGGAAAATATTTGGTAAATTCTGCATTTACTCTAGCTCTTGTAACAGGGATGTGTGTAAGTGGTACTAGTCAAAAAGCAATAGCTAACTTGGGATGGGAAGAAATAAAAATACCCGCACCAGTCTTTGTTGGTGATACATTATATTCTGAAACTGAAGTTTTAGATAAAAGAGAATCAAAATCAAGACCTACACAAGGAATTGTTAAGGTAAGACATATTGGTAAAAATCAAGACAAAGTTGTTGTAATGGATATGGTAAGATCTTTCCTGGTTGCAAAACGTGGGCATAGTGTGGTTGACGAAATTATTAAAGAAGCAGCTAATTAGAGAATAATACAATGGATTTACCTTTATCAGGTGTAAGAGTAATTGCTTTTGAGCAATATGGGGCGGGACCATTTGGTACTCAATATTTAGCTGATTTAGGAGCAGAGGTAATTAAAATTGAACCAGCAGGTACAAGTGGTGATTATTTAAGAGCAATTGGTCCTTATTTTATCGATGGTGAAGACAGAAATTCAGCTTCAAGTATTTTTTTTCAAGCTCTTAATAGAAATAAAAAAAGCATAACTTTAGACATATTGTCTAATGATGGAAAAATTATTCTGCAAAAATTAATTGAGAATGCTGAGGCAGTTTCTAACAATTTAAGAGGAGATGTTCCTGAAAAACTTGGAATAACCTATGATCAGCTAAAGAAATATAATAAAGCAATTGTCTCAGCGCATTGTTCTGCGTATGGCAGAGAAGGGCCAAGAAAAAATTGGCCAGGATATGATTATCTAATGCAAGCAGAAGCTGGTTATTTTTCGCTTACAGGCGAGCCTGATGGTCCTCCCTCAAGATTTGGACTTTCAGTTGTAGATTATATGTCTGGACTTACTATGTCATTTGGGCTCGTAAGTGCGATATTGTCTGCCAGGGCCACAGGTGTTGGAAGAGATGTAGATGTTAATTTGTTTGATACGGCTATGTTTAATCAAAGTTATATGGCGGCTTGGACACTAAACACTGATTTTAAAAGTGAGAGATTAGACCGGTCTGCTCATCCGATTTTAGTTCCATGTCAATTATATAAAACTAAAGATGGATGGATATTTTTGATGTGTAATAAAGAGAGCTTTTGGCCTGTATTATGTAAAAAACTAGATAGGGAAGATCTAATTGATAATTCAAAGTTTGTTAATTTTTCGTCTAGGCAAAAATATAGAGACGAAATAACTAGAATTCTTGACGAAGAATTAATGAAAAAAAACACATCTGAGTGGCTAGATGAGTTTGGTGGAATAGTTCCAGCTGCTCCAATTTTAAATTTAAAGGAGTCCCTAGAAAACCCATTTTTAAAAGATAGAAAAAATATCCAAAAATTAAAAACAAAAAGGGGGGGTGATATCAGTTTATTGAAAACGCCTGTACATTTGACAGATAGCAACTTTCAAGATAGAACTGCCCCTGAACTTGGTGAAGATACAGATGATGTGCTTAAAGGGATCGGTTTTACTGGTGAACAAATAAGCACTTTCAGAAACAAAGGTATAATCTAAATAAAATTACATAACATATTAACTAATTAATCGGTTTTATTGCAATTAAGGGTTTACCTGAAAAGCATATCGTTATAGTTTGTGATTCTAAATATTTGGAGGAAATTTAATGAAATTAAATAAACTATCATTGTTAGGTGCGGCTGGCGCTGTTGCTCTAACTTTTGCAGCTGGAACAAATTTAGCTTTAGCTGATGGGCATGCTGTAAAACCTATTAAAATGCGTTGGGCTTCTGACCACTCTGGTCCGCCACATCCTGCAGCTATCGCAGAAATGTTTTTTGCAGAGCAGGTTGAGAAGAAAATTCCTGGAAGTAAAGTTCAGATCTATTGGGCTAAGTCACTTTATAACGTTCCAAAAGGAACTCAAGCTCTCACAAAAGGTAATCTTGAGATGATGACTGGTCAATTTGGTAAAACTTCAAGTGTTGAGCCCTATGCTAATACCATTGTTGGTGCTGGAAAATTAACATCTCCTGGTGCTATCAACGGACTTGATGGAACAAAAACTTTTGCTCAATTAAAGAAAGTTTTTAATGACAAGCATGGTATAACTATTTTTGGTTCTGGTCACTTAAGTATGTACATGGGTGCTGGTGCTGTTAAAAGTAGAATGTTAGTTCCTGCTGACTTTGCCGGTAAAAAGGTTAGAAGTATGGGACCTGCTGAAAATGCATTGTTAGGAGCTTTAGGTGCAAACCCGACTACAATGGCTTTTGGTGATGTTCCGCCAGCTCTTCAAACAGGAGTTATTGATGGATTGCTAACTAGTTTAGGTGGATTTAATGCTACTAAAGAACAAGCTCCATATTTCACAGTTGCTGGAATTAATGGTATTGTTGGTGATTACTACTGGATTGGTGCATCAAACAAATGGTGGGCTACTCTTGATAAAAAACAACAGGCAGCTCTAACTGATATTATTATGAATGATTTTATTCCTTATCAAAAGGCTATTAACTTTTGTAATGATAAAAGATTAGTTGATAAGTTTAAGGTAACTGATAAAGGTGCACCTGGAATTTATGTGATGAGCCCTGCAGAAGCTGGAGTTCTTCAAGCAAAAGAGGGTGGTGCAACTAACAACTGGATTAAATCAAAAGTTGACGATATGGGAGACAAAATGGTTGACCAGTTTACTGCTGAAGCAAAAGCTCTAGTTGCAGCCAATCCAATGGGGTCAAGTGATTTAGAAAAAACAGATTGTACAGCGTTTGCTTCCGACTTTGCTAAATTTGCAAAAGGAACAGCTTTATACAAGAAAAAGTCAAGAAAATAAATCAATTTAAAAGGGCCTGGCTTATGTCAGGCCTTTTTTATTTAAATGATTATCATGGATAATTTTTACAAAATCTCAAACAAAATTCAGTCTTCCATCACTGCTGTATTAGGTAAGTGTTCTGCCTTCCTAATAATAGCTGTCACACTCTTTGCGTTAGCTGAAATTATTAGAAGATATATTTTTGGTGTTGTTTTTGAATGGGGTCAAGATGCTGTTATTTACATGATGGTCTCTTCAGTTGCCTTTTACATTTGTGTAACACAGATCAATAGGAATCACCTTGTAATGAGTGCTGTTTTACAACTTTTAAATTCAAAAGGTTTTCACAGAACAGTAGGTTTTTGTAAAATTTTTGTTTCTCTCTTTGTTTCTGTATTTACTGGTTCTTTAACATATACTGCTTATTCAACGGTTGAATATTCAATACAAATTGGTGAAAGAACTGAGAGTCTATTTTTCTTTATGTGGCCATTTTATTTTATATTAGCTCTGGGTATGGGATTAATGTCTTTAGTAGCCTTTCTTCAATTTATTGAAGATATACATAGTTACATAAAGGGTGAGCATTTTACTGCAGAAGTTGAAGCTGCTACTGATGTTTAATACTAATAATACAGGAAATGTATAATGTGGGCTTTAGGAGGATCTTTATTTAGTCTATTATTTGCTGGCGCCCCAATAGGTATAGCTCTAGCAGGTGCTACAGGTCTTCTTGTACTGTTTGACGATTTTTTAACATATAGTACTTTGTTCGAAGCTTTTTTTAGTTTTCTTACTAAATATACATTAGTAGCAATTCCATTTTTTATATTTGCTGGTTTTTTAATGGAAAAAACTGGTTTAGTTGCAAGTCTTTTTAAATTTGCTGACTCAATAGTGGGATGGGTTCCAGGTGGCTTTGCTTATGCAACATTGCTTGCAGCTGTATTATTTGGTGCAATTTCTGGTTCATCCACAGCAATGGCTGCTGCAATGAGTGTTATAGCTTATCCCGAATTAATTAAAAGAGGTTATCCAAAATGGATGGCTGCGGGAGTTATTGCCTCCGCAGGAGGTATTGCCCTTCTTATTCCACCAAGTATAACTTTAATTCTTTTTGGTGTAATAACAGAAATGTCTATAGTTGATTTATTTTTCGCAGGTATTATTCCTGGATTGATGTTAGCTATGAGTGATGCAGTTATAATTGTTAGTGTGTCACTTTTTATTAAATTACCTCGAGGGAAATTTGATTTATGTGAAGTTTGGAGGTGTTTCAAAGAAGCTCTACCTGCTTTGTTAATGCCTGTAATTATTTTAGGTGGTTTATATGGAGGCTTGTTCACGCCTACTGAAGCAGGTGCTGCCGCTGCTAGTTATGCTCTTTTTTATGGTTTAATCTTTAAAAGAAAAACATTTGCGAAAGAATTAATGCCAACAACTTTAAGAACAATGAATCTTACTGCAGTTGTGTTTTTTCTATTGGGTTGTGTTGGTATCTTCCAATTTTATCTTGCAAATATGGGTTGGCCTCAAATGATTGCTGAATGGGCTGGTGAGTTGGGTCTGAGTAAGATAGGATTTTTATTTGCTCTTATGGGATCGTTATTGTTCTTATCCATGTTTCTCACAGGTGTAGCTATTTTAGTTTTAACTGTACCTATATATTTTCCTGTTGCTTTGGCTCTTGGAGTGGATCCGATTCATTTAGGGATTTTAACTGCATTATGTATAGAGATAGGCAGTGTTATACCACCTGTTGGTTTAAATTTATTTGCTGTCAGTGGGGTAACAGGGTTACCAGTTACAACTGTTATAAAAGGATCATTTCCATTTTGTATTTCTGACACAGTTGTATTAATAATAGTGCTTCTATTCCCAGCTTTAGCACTTACACTTCCAGAACTATTAGTTGAATCTCACTTTAATTAGAGTTCTAAGAAGCCTTGTGCATAATTAAAAAGTTGATCGTCTTCGCCAAACCTAGCAACAAGTTGACACCCAATTGGTAATTCTTGTTCACCCTTAAATAGGGGCAGGGTTATACATGGATTTCCATTTAGAGACCACGTTGTATTAAATATTGGTGATCCTGTATATTCCAATCCTTTTAATGCTTCGCCAGGTGCACTAGGAGTAATTATTAAATCAGTCTTGTCAAATACAGCGTCTATTTGATTTTTTAAAATTGACAAGTCTTTTAAAGCTAACTGGTAATTTTTATTACTTACTTGATACCCGTCATTAAGCCTACCGTTCCTTAATTGGTCACTTAATTGGTCATAATAATTGAATCTTTCGTGAGATATTGATCTTTTAAATTCATATCCACTTATATCTAAATGAAGTGCATCAGATTTTGAAATAAGGTTATCAATTTCTAAGTCAATTACATTTAATTTATCTGAACGGAGTAAATTAAGAAAATTCTCAAAAGCTTCCTTTGTAGAATCATCAGTTTTATCCCAGTGTGGTGTTCTAACAAATCCAATTTTAATTTTGCTTAAATCTACTTTTTGTATTGAAACTAATTCTTCTTCGAGAAGGATTGATCGAAAAAGTGCAATATCTTCTACTGACCTAGACATCAATCCTAAAGTATCAATTGATGGAGAATTTGGTAGAATGCCTGATTTATCAAAATCACCATAAGATGGTTTATACCCAATAATTCCACAGTAAGCGGCAGGTCTTATTACCGACCCAGTAGTTTGTGTGCCAAAACAAACAGGTGCCATCATCGACGCTACAGCTGCAGCCGATCCAGAACTTGAGCCTCCAGGTGTAAAATCTTTATTATGTGGGTTTGTTGTCAATCCAGGAGCTCTATGTCCTAGTTCAGTAGATACAGTTTTGCCAATAACAATACATCCTGATTGTTTTGCAACAGCTACCGAAGCAGCGTCTCTCATGGGAACATTATTTTGATAAAAATTAGTTCCAAATCCAGTTGGTGTATTGTTTGAATCAATTATATCTTTAATTCCAAATGGAATTCCAAGTTGTGATTTTTCATTTTCATTATCTAACTGCTTAGCTTTTTCTAGAGCTCTATCTTCATCCAAGTATACCCAAGCTTTTACAAGATCTTCTTTTTCACGTATTCTTTCAAAACAACTTTGTACCCACTCATACCTTGATAACTTATTGTTACCAATCAGTTTAATTGCATCAGTTGCAGTTAATTCAAAAGGTTTTGTCACGGTGTTTTCTCATATGATTTTAATAGGAATATATTAATGGTTATTTTTTAGTTTTGTAAAATTAAATTTTAGTTTAACCTTTTCAATATATACTGAGGAGAAATACATGGAAAACATGACCGAAAAGTTTGCTGAGTTTTGTGCTGAAATTAGATACGAAAATTTATCTTCTGACGTTATAAAAAGAACAAAATTGTTAATTCTTGATACTGTTGGAATAATAATTCGAGCAAGACATGATGCAGAATCAACTGCTAGTTTAGTTGCAGCAATCGATAGATTAGAAATGAGTAATGGAAGTTGCCAAGTTTTTTCAGATAAAAACAGTTACTCACCTAGTGCGGCTGCTCTACTTAATGGAACTTTAGCTCATTCTCTTGATTTTGATGACACTCATGCAGAAGCTTCTTTACATTCCAGCGCCCCAATACTTTCTGCCGCCTTGGCTGCGGCACAAATGAATAAATCATCAGGACAAGAGTTAATAACAGCATGTGTTGCTGGTTATGAAATACAAATAAGACTTGGATTAGCTGGAGGCTCATCAGCGCATTATAAAAAAGGATTTCATCCAACTGCTACATGTGGTGTGTTTGGGGCTGTAGCTTCAGCGGGCTACCTTATGGGCTTAACAAAAGATCAGTTTGTTTCTGCATTTGGAATAGCCCTAAGTCAATCAGCTGGATCGATGCAATTTTTAACAGATGGTGCTTGGACAAAAAGATCGCATGTAGGACAAGCAGCACAAAACGGTCTAAATTGTGCAACAATGGCGGCAGAAGGTTTCAAAGGTCCTTCTCAAGCTTTTGAGGGTCAGTGGGGTTATTTACATGCATATGCTTCAGGAGGAGACACAAAAAAAGCATTAGACGGTTTAGGAAACAAATTTGAAACACTTAACTTAGGAGTAAAACCTTATCCATCTTGTAGATATAGTCATGCAGCAATTGATGGGATAATAGATCTAAAAAAAGAATTGGATTTCTCTATTGATGATTTAGATGATATTGATATTGGTCTGTCCGAAACGGCATTGAATATAATTGGTTATCCTTTAGAGGATAAACAAAATCCAAAAAGTATTGTTGATGGGCAATTTTCAATGCCTTTTTGTGCTGCTGTAGCTGCTAAAAGTGGTGGATTAAAGTGGGATGATTATAAAGATCACTTAAATAACAATCACACACTAGCGCTATGTAACAAAATAAAAGTAAATCCTGATAAAGATGCTGAGAAGTGCTGTCCAGAATTTATGAGTGCAAAGGTAAAAATGGTGGTAAAAGGAAAGAATTATGAAAAGTTTGTAAAGATTCCAAAAGGAGAACCAGAAAACTTTATGAAAGACGAAGAATTTATATCAAAGTTTAAAGGTTTAACAGAACCATACTTATCAAATGAAAGAGTTAACCAGTTGACAGATTTAATGCTTAAAATTGATCAAGCAAATAATGTAAATTCAATATTTGAGTATAGTCAGATAGATCTATAATCATTAATTTAGGAGATATTAATGAATGAACATAAAATAATTGAAGTCGAAAATGAAAAATCAGATTCTGAAGATAATTTAATAATTGAAACTGTAAATAAATTCTTAGAAAAAGATGTAAAGCCTTATGTAAAAGAATTTGAGTCACAAGACAAATATCCACAAGATATTGCTGATAAAATGGCAGATCTAGGTCTCTTTGGTGCTACAATTTCTCCTAAGTATGGTGGTTTAGGTTTGTCAGCAGTTACTTACTCAAAAATAGTAGAAAATGTTTCTGCTGTATGGATGTCAGTTTCTGGTATCTTTAATTCTCATCTTATAATGTGTGCTGCTGTAGAAAGATTTGGCACTGAAGAGATGAAAAGAAATTATCTTCCTAAGTTTGCTACTGGAGAGATAAGAGGTGGTATCGCACTTACGGAACCAGATTGCGGTACTGACCTTCAATCGATAAAAACTAAAGCAAAAAAAGTTGGGAACGAATATATTATTGATGGTACAAAAACATGGATTACAAACTCAGTTCAAGGAACTATTTTAGCTGTTTTAGTAAAAACGAATACTGAAATTCAACCAGCCCATAAAGGTATGAGTTTAATTCTTGTTGAAAAGAAAGATGGATTTGTATCAAGAAAACTCAAAAAATTGGGTTACAGGGGAATTGATACAGGAGAAGTTCAACTTGAAAATGTAAAGGTACCAACTTCTAACTTGATTGGTGAAATAGAAGGAAAAGGGCTCAAACAAATTTTGGCGGGTCTTGAATTAGGAAGAATTAATGTAGCTGCACGCGGCGTAGGTGTGGCTAGAGCCTCTCTCGAAGATTCAATAGAATATGCAAAAATAAGGAAGACATTTGGAAAACCAATTAGTGAACACCAAGCAATTCAAATTAAATTAGCTGAGATGGCAACGAAACTTGAGGCTTCTAGATTATTAACTGAACAAGCTGCAAAGGCATATGATTCTGGTAATAGATCAGATTTACAAGCTGGAATGGCAAAGCTTTTTGCTACTGAGACAGCATTGTTTAACTCTACAGAAGCAATGAGAATTCATGGTGGGTTTGGGTATTCACCGGAGTATAACATTGAGAGATATTATAGGGATGCTCCTTTGTTGGCTATTGGTGAGGGAACTAATGAGCTTCAAAAATTGATAATAGCTAAGCAACTTGTGTCTGAAGATTAAAATATCTAAGATAAAAATATTCCAACGCTAAAGAAGAGCACACCTATTGCTAAACCAAAAATTGGTTTTTTTGGGAAAAATAAAAATATAATTATACCAATTAGAAAAGGTACTATTCTTTCAATTAATTCAGTTTCGGCCAATGCTCCTGTTGGGAAAATTATGATTCTAGTCATTAAAGCTGTCGTCATAGCAAATGCAATAGCATTGATCCATTTTGCAAAAAAACTATCTTTTTGTATTTTACTAGATAAAACTACTCCTAAAAATCTCCAAACAAAAATACCTGAGCTAGCGACTAAAAGCATTATCCAAGGCATTATTTCAGGTATAATTATTGAATTCTCATACATTAATTTTATCCTTATTCAAAAAATAACTGATCATCAAGCCAACGGAACCGCCAACTAATCCTGCAACAATCAAACTCCAATCACCAATATATGGAAATAAAAGGGGCCCGATAATCCCTCCAGTAACAACTGCTAATCTGTAATAAATTTCAATAGCTCTTAGCATTAAGATAGTTAAATATAATGGCATTATAAATACGGGAATAGAAACAATATCATTAGGTAAAAAATCATATAATTTGTAACCAATAATTGTTGTAGTTGAATTAAATATTACCAATGCCAAACTAAGACCCTGAAAAAATTTAAATAAATCTTTTTCGTCTATTTCATTTTTTACTTTGGTTAATTCAGCCCAACCAGTGGGACTAATGAGGTGAGCCCAAAATAATTTTGTAATGAAAGATAATTTATGTTTGTGAATATTCATTAATGTAAGGCCAGATAAGACCAAAAAGAATTGTCTCATGTTAGCCAATAAAACAGTAGTAAATAGCAAGAAGATTGGTGTGCCTATTGAAAAAAGAGACACAAAAATAACCATACCAGGCATGCTCCATAAAATTAAAACTGAACCTAAACAAAGATATAGATCTAGTCCAGCTTCTGCAGCAAAAACACCATATCCAAACATTGCTGAGCTCATTCCTATGCCAGGGAAACCAAAGCCAGTAAAAATACCTTTTTTAAAAGGGGTATATTTTCTTTTCATAGACAAATTTTTCTTATTTAAACTTTTGCTACTAGATCAATCTCAACTGAAGCACCTACAGCAAGTCCAGTTACACCAATACATGTTCTAGCAGGAAGTTTGTCTTCATTGAAATAGGATTTATAAATTTTATTGACTTTGTCGAAGTCTTGGAAGTTAACTAAATATACTCTTACGAAAGTTACTCTCTCGAGAGAAGAGCCACAACTATCTAAAACACTAATTAGATTTTTCATAACTTGATGTGTTTGTTTTTCAACATCATTACTTACTAATACGTCAGGATTTTCTGGCAATGTTGGCATTTGTCCAGTAATAAAAATAAATTCACCAGCTTTAACAGCATGACTAAATGGGCCAACTCTTTTAGGTCCATTTTCAAATACTAAATGTTCTATGTCCAATCGATTACTCCAATAAAGATTAATGTTGTCAAAAAGGCTAATTCAAATAAACTTTGCATTAACAGGGGGATTTTTCAATGAGATTTACAAACAAAACTGTGTTTATTACTGGAGCAGCAGGTGGAATTGGTCGTCAAACAGGTTTAAGTTTTGCAAAAGAAGGTGCAAATGTAGCTGTTTCAGATTTAGATTTTGATATGGCTAGCAGGGTGGCTAAAGAAATAAAATCTGCAGGTGGTAATGCTGAGCCATTTAAATTAGATGTAACAAATCAAAATGAAACTATTGAAAACATGAAAAATGCATATGAACATTTTGGAAGCTTAGATATTGCATTTTGTAATGCCGGAATAAGGGAGATTGTATCTCCATTAGAATTGTCTATTAAAGAATGGAGAAAGGTTATTGATATAAATGTTACTGGGGTTTTTATAACTGCACAAACATTTGCAAAGCACTGCATCGAAAAACAAATAAAGGGTAATATAGTAATTACTTCTTCGACTTTAAGCGTTACCTCCGCACCAAATAGGTGTGCTTACACTGCTTCTAAACATGCAACTGCTGGAATAACTAAGCAATTAGCTGTAGATTTAGCAAAGTATGACATTAGAGTAAATGCTGTTGGACCAGGTGTTATTAGAACTCCATTAACAGAAAGGTACTTTCAAGATGAGGAAGCTTCTCAAAAAGTAAGGAACTTGCACGCTATGAAACGTTGGGGAGAACCTAATGAAATTTCTAGTGCAGTATTATATCTTGCAAGTGACGAAGCAAGTTTTTGTACTGGAACAAATTTAATTGTAGATGGTGGATGGACAGCTGGAAAAGACTGGTAGTCAACTAATTTTATTTAAAACTGGATGTAAGTATTTAAGAAATTCTTTTGGATTTTCACTCATTGGAAAATGGCCTACATTTTTCATTTTGATCATTTCGATACCAATAGTGTCAGCTAGAGATTTTGTTTCCTCGGGTGTTGCTGAGTAATCATATTCACCAGTTAATAAATAAATTGGACATTTTGAATTATCAATTTTTTTTATTTCATTTCCAATATTTCCATCGAACTTATAAAAGAATAAATCTCCCTTAAAAATTCCAGGTCCACCTTGCATGTAATGCCACATAGTTTCAAACTTATCACTTTCAGGACTTGTTGGTGCCATTAAGCCATAAGCAATGCCTCCGCAGACTTCTCCTCCATGCACATCTTGTCTGTGTAACCAATTGATATCGTAATAAGGATCCAAATGACCAGCACTTTGAAGCCCAATTAATGCTCTAAATTTATCTGGAAAATTTATTGCTAAATGAAGAATAATTCTTCCTCCTATAGAACAGCCCATTACAACAGGCTTCACTAATTCTAAACCATTTATGAAGCTCATAATTTGAGAAATATAAAAGTCAGTTGATAGTTTATAATTTCCAACTTTAGCATTTTCGGGTGGCGAAGATTTTCCATGCCATGGCATATCAAATACAATTACCCTAAACTTTTCTAATAATTTTTTATTATTCAAAAGAGCTCTATATTGTCTACCATCAGATCCCGCGGTATGTAGGCAAACTAAAGGAATACCCTGACCGGCTTCTTCCCAATATATCCTATAGTCAATACCGTCAATTTTAAATTTTCCATATTGACCAGAAATAGGTTCTTTTTCAATTTTCATTTTTACTCTCCGCTGGTCTTAGGGAGGCCAGAAGTAATTTGAAGTATAGTAAGTGAGACATTAAAGGATGGAGATCTCCTTCAAATTTCAAAACTTTCCTTCTAAGCATTGCAATAATATCATGAGACCCCGGTTGAGGCGTTTGTTGTAAAAATTTTAGCCACTCGTTTTTAGGTGCAGTTAATTTAAAGACGTAGCTTGGCATTACAAAAGGTCCTTCTTCTACATTTTTTACAACTCCTTTTTCAATATTTACTAAATACTCGTTCTCGATTGTACTAATCATAAAACATGTATTTAGATATTGAGCCATCATAGAGAGTTGGCTTCGTTTTTCATTTTTTTCTATTAAAGATTTAAACATAAAATTCTCAAAACAAATTCAATAAAGTTTTACATAAAATTAAATTATTACCAATTAGATTTTTATTTTGATATGTTAATTAAAAATAAGATTGGAGGGTCTTATGAACGGAGCAGAAAGTTTAGTTGGTACCTTATTAGAAGGTAATGTTGAAGTCTGTTTTACCAATCCTGGAACATCAGAAATGCATTTCGTTGCAGCTTTAGATAAATATCAAAATATGCGAAGCGTTTTATGTCTTTTTGAGGGATGTGCTACTGGTGCTGCTGATGGTTACTTTAGAATGAGAAGGTCACCAGCATCAACTTTACTACATTTAGGTCCTGGATTAGCAAATGGCCTTGCAAACCTACACAATGCAAAAAAAGCTAATTCAGGAGTTGTAAATATAGTAGGCGAGCACGCTCTTGATCATATAAAATTAAATGCTCCGTTAACTTCAGATATTGAAGGAATAGCGAAGCCAGTCTCCCATTGGGTAAAAACAAGTAAATCTTCAAAAGATATTGCAAAGGATGGTGCTGAAGCTATTAGACAAGCAAATGTAAAACCAGGGCAAATTGCAACTTTAATCTTGCCTGGTGATACTGCATGGAATGAAGGAAGCAATATTGAAACGATTGAGTTAAATAAGAAATCTAACATTGTTTCTTCTAAATTAATTGAAGAAGCAATCTTAGAACTTCAAGAAGCAAAGAATCCTCTAATACTAGTTGGTGGTGAGGCTTTAGAAGAAAACAACCTTATTAAATTGGCAAAAGTAGCGGACAAAGTAGGCTGTCCAATTAAAACTGATTGGTTTAATGCCCGTTTAGATAAAGGTGCGGGAAGAATAAATTCAGTAAGAATACCGTACGTCGTAGATAAGGCAGTTGAAGTTCTTAGAGACTTTGACACCATAATAATAATAGGAGCTAGAAGACCAGTTGCCTTTTTTGCATATCCAAATAAGCCTGGAGTTTTAACACAAGATTCTACTAAATTTTTTGAATTAGCTTCTATTTCAGATGATATCACTACAGTTGTCGAAGAGTTATCAGATAAAATTGGGATATCAAATAATACTCCAAGTACTATTTCAAAATTTGATATTCCAGACATTCCTAAAGGTCCAATTAACCCAATGTCATTGGGAATGGTATTAGGAGCATTAATCCCAGAAAATGCTATTATAGTTGATGAATCTGTAACTACTGGAAGAGAATTCTTTTATCAAACCTCAGGATCACACCCACATACATGGCTGAATAACTGTGGAGGGTCTATAGGATTTGGTATGCCTGTAGCAATTGGAGCGGCAATATCATCTCCTGATCAAAAAGTTATCTCTTTAGAAGGTGATGGAAGCGCCATGTATACTGTCCAATCTTTATGGACTATGGCAAGAGAAAATTTAGACATAGTTGTACTAATTTTTGCAAACCAAAGTTACAAGATCCTTCAAGGAGAATTAACAAACGTAGGTGTTGATAACCCAGGAAAATCGGCAATGGAAATGTTGTCTTTAAAAGATCCAGCATTAGATTGGGTCTCTATATCAAAGGGAATGGGAGTAGACGCCGTTAAAGTTGAAAACATTGAAGATTTAGTAAAATATTTTAAACATGGACTTAAAGAAAAAGGCCCATTTCTAATTGAAGTTTTGATTTAAATATTTTTAATGTAATAAATTTGAAATAAACATTATTTACAAAGACATAGTTTTGAGAATTCATCTGGTTTGAATTGATGAGATTAAGTTAGATGTGCCAAATGAAACTCAAAACCTCAAATTCTGAGGTTAGATTGTCTTTAAATAAAATCACAAAAAAATTAATTAATAATCAAAATGACAGATATTTTGACAGAGAAATTAGCTGGTTATCTTTTAATGAGAGAGTTTTACTACAAGTATATGATAAGACAATTCCTTATGGTGAAAGACTTAGATTTGTAACAATTTCTTCAGAAAATTTAGATGAATTTTATATGGTTCGAATAGCTGGTCTACATCAGCTTATAAGTCAAGGTTTTAATACAGTTCCTGAAACTGGGATGAGGGCAGATGAATTATTAAAAACAGTACTTAATGCTTCCAAAGATTTAAAAAATAAACAGCAAAGATGTTTGAATTATTTATTAAATGAAAAGGAAGATTGTGATGTTTCAATTTTGTTTGATAATAAATGGACTAAAAACGAATTAGAATGGCTTAAAGAATATTATGAACAAAATATTCTACCTCTTTTAACTCCTACCACGTTAGACCCTGCACACCCTTTTCCTTTTATCCAAAATAAAGGTAAATGTGTATTAATGGAGATGAAAGATACAAAAAACAAAAATATAAATTGTGTAGTTTTACTTCCTGATAATGTAGATAGATTTATAAGATTACCTGGTGAGCATCAGAGATATGCTATGCTGGAGACCTTAGTTACAAAGTTTGTTCATTTAATTTATCCTGAATATAAATTATTAAAATCAGGCATGTTTAGAGTGATCAGAGATGCCGAAATTGAAATAGATGATGAAGCAGATGACTTAATAGGGCAATTTGAAACTGCAATTAAAGCCAGAAAAAGAGGTGGTATTGTATCCTTAACCTTTTCTCACGATTTATCTAAATCTGCTCAAAAACTCTTAACCAGGCAATTAAATATCCCTGACGATCATATATATGTTGCGCAAGGATTTGTTGGGATCAATGACTTTACGGAAATAATAAATAATCTTCCCAAACAAAATTTATTTAAACCGTACAAACCTAGAATGCCACAAAGAATATTAGACTTTAAAGGAGATTGCTTTTCGGCAATTAAAAATAAAGAGATAATTGTTCATCACCCTTACGAAAGTTTTGATGTAGTTTTAAGTTTGCTCCAACAGGCAGCTATTGATAAAAATGTTTTGACGATACGACAAACGTTATACAGGACTTCACCTGACTCTTCTATCGTGCAAGCATTGGTATCCGCTGCTGAATCAGGAAAATCTGTTATTGCAGTAATTGAGCTGAAAGCTCGATTTGATGAAGAAAATAATGTCCAACTAGCTAGAGTATTAGAACAAGCTGGTGCGCAAGTTGCTTACGGCCTAGTTGATTTAAAAGTACATGCAAAATTATCTCTAATAACAAGAAAAGAGGGTAAAAAATTAGTTTCTTATGCTCATTGTGGAACTGGTAATTATCATCCACATACTGCTAAAATTTATACTGACTTTTCGTTATTCACTATCGATAAAAATATTTGTGAGGATGCTAGATCAGTCTTTAATTTTCTTACCAGTCATGTTCAACCAAAACAATTAAATAAGATGATCATTTCACCCAACTCTTCTTATGATTGGTTAATTGAGAAAATTAATTATGAAACACAAAATGCTAAAGATGGTTTTGAAAGTGGAATTTGGATTAAATGTAATGCGATTGTAGATCAAAAAATAATTGAAAAATTCTATGAAGCATCTAATGCAGGGGTAAAAATTCACTTGATGGTTAGGGGTATTTGCTGCCTACGCCCTAATGTTAAAGGAATGTCTGAAAACATTACAGTAACTGCAATTATAGGAAGATTTCTTGAACATGGGAGAATTTATGTTTTTGCGAATAAAGGAAAATTTCAGTCTGAAAGTAATTTAGTTTATATATCATCTGCTGATATAATGCCTCGTAATCTATACCATAGAGTTGAAGCTTTTATACCTTTAGAAAATAAAACAGTTCGAAGTCAAATCCTAGATCAAGTATTACCGGCTTTAATAAATGACACAAAAAACACTTGGAAATTAAATAAAAATGGAGAATACTCCAAAAAAAAATATAAGGACAAAACATTTTGTGCGCACACTTATTTTATGAAAAACCCAAGTTTATCAGGTCAGGGAAGCTTAGCTAAAATATAAATATGAATGAAGTAGCTTTAAGTTTTTATAGGAAGATAAATAAAGGTAAATTAGCAATAATCGATATTGGTTCTAATTCTATTAGACTTGTTATATACCCTCAAAATGGTAAATATCCTTTTCCGTTATTTAATGAAAGAGTAAATTGTAAACTCGGTGAGGGTCTATCATTGAGCAAAAATATTTCCAGTCAATCAATTTCAAAAGCTTTGTCAGCTATAAAGCGTTTTGCATATATAATAAAAACTATGTCTGTAAAACATCAGTTAATTATAGCAACTGCAGCTGTTAGAAAAGCCAAAAATGCAAAAGAATTTTTACGTCCTGCAGAAAAACTTCTTAATCATAATATTAAAATCTTGTCTGCTAAAGAGGAGGCTGATTATGCCTGTTTAGGAGTTCTTAGCAACATAAAAGTTGATAAAGGGCTTATAGCAGATTTAGGAGGAGGAAGTTTAGAACTTATTCTTATTCAAGATGGAAAAAAGATAAAATCAACGAGTATTGATATTGGACACTTATCTCAGATTACTAGTGAAGAAATCAGAAAAGAAATTAATAAAGTTGAATGGCTGAATAAATCTAAAGGTCTTACATTGTTTGGAACAGGTGGAAGTTTTAGAGCTCTAGGATCTGCCTATATAAAGAATTATAATTATCCACTCTCATTATTGCATGGATTAAAATTCGATATCGAAAGAGGGATTATTCTTTTGGATCAAATGTCAGATGAAAACAAAGAAGTATTAGGTATACCTCCTGGTAGAATAGATACTATTTCAACTGCAGCAAAGATAATAACTCACCTGATTTTATCATCAAATGTAAAAAATATTATGATTAGTGGAACAAGTATAAGAGATGGATTGATAGCAGAATTAAATAAAGAAAATAGGATCAATCCAGATAAAGTTGCTTACTATAATGTACTTGCAAAAAACCAAAGATTTAATGGTATGCAAACTAAAATAAAAAAAATATTCAGTCCTATTTTTGAAAAAATTGCAGATAAAGATCTTGAAAGGGTATTTAAAATTAGTACTAATCTTTCAGATATTTCTTGGGACGAACAGCCAGATATGAGAGGTAATATTGCCGCAAACAAAATCTTATCACTACCAGTAAGAGATTTAACTCATATTGAGAGGGTATGGATGGCCAAAGTTGTTTATCACAGATATGTTGGTACTAAAGATAAACAACAAATTGATAAAAGAATAATCAATTTACTTTCAGAAAAGCAAAAAATTTCATCTTACGCTATAGGTTTAGGATTAAGATTTTTATATAATTTTAGCGCAGGATTACCAAAAAATTTAGATAAAATTAAATTTAAGATTAAGAAAAATAAATTAACTTGTAAAATAAAACCTGAAGCCAAAGCTCTCATGGATAAAGAAAATGAACGAAGATTAAAAAACTTTTCTAATGCTTCTAATTTAAATTATGAGATTATATAATCATTTAATTGCCGAAACATAATTAATACATGCTTTATAATTTGTTTCATCATTAACTCTTCTTTTTTTGCATAATTCAATCATTTCATTCTTAATGATTAATAATTTATCACTAGATAAATTCTTTTCTGATAATATTTTTGCTCTTGGTCCAATTCCCATAAGAATATTTGCGTTGTCTCTTACACTATCTTTAGTTGAAATTGAAGTATAAACTTTATCAACATTAATATTTTTAAACCCTGAGAATTCAAGAATTTCTTTTATATATTCTTCATCATTAAATGCAAATGGACCAGGTTGTTTTGTTATTTCTGGAAGATCTTCTTGAGTATATTTAGTTATAATTTCCATACCTTCAATGAAGAATTCGTTTTTCATCAAATCTGTCCAACAAACAAAATGTAGAGAACCGTTTGTTTTCATTGATGAATGTATATTTTGAAAAGCATCAAATGGATTTTCAAAGAACATTACGCCAAATCTTGATATAACTTTATTAAAATAATTTTTTTTAAATTTATAATTTTGTACATCACAGTTTATAAATTCAATTACATTGATATTTGAAAATTTACTTTTTGCATGTTCTAACAGAGTATTAGATATATCAGCTCCAACAACATGACCAGTATTATCTAATAATTTAGAAGTTTGATAAGTTGTTTCCCCACCCCCACAACCAATATCTAAAACATGATCAGATTTTTTAATATTAGCTTTTAAAAAAAGTTTTTTAGTTAGAATAGAAAATCGTTCGTTCATGGAATCATCAAATCTTACCCACTTTGGGCCAGATTTTTCGTTCCAATACTCAGATTGCTCAATATTAATAATTTTTTGGTTCATATCATTAACTCTTATAACGCTATAGTATAGTTGGTAATTTTAAATATACTTAAAATATTTTTCTTTAAATTTCAAAGCAACGGAAACTAGTAATATTAGTATAGGTACTTCAACAAGAGGACCAATAACAGTTGCGAAAGCCTCTTTTGATGCAAGCCCAAAAGTGGCAATTGAAACTGCAATAGCTAATTCAAAATTATTTGAAGCTGCAGTGAATGATAAAGAAGTAGCCTTTGGATAATTAATATTATAAAACGTGCTGATACCAAAACTAATAAAAAACATGATTAGAAAATATATGACTAAAGGAATTGATATTGTTAAAACATCTAAAGGTAGTTTCAAAAGTTCATTTCCTTTTAGAGTAAACATAACAATTATTGTAAATAACAGCGCAATTAAAGTTATAGGACTTATTCTAGAAAGAAACTTGTTCTCGTACCATTCTTCACCATATCTTTTAACTAATAATGATCTTGTCACAAAACCTGCTAAAAATGGAATACCAAGATAAATTAGAATAATTTTGGCGATGTATAATATTGAGATATCAATAATTTGTCCACCATATCCAAAAAATTCCGGCAAAATTTTTAAAAAAAACCACGCATAAGGCGCGAAGAAGATAATTTGAAAAATTGAATTAAAGGCAACTAATCCTGCTACATATTCTGAACTTCCTCTAGCCAACTCATTCCAAACAAGAACCATTGCTATACATCTAGCTAGACCAATTAGTATGACGCCAGTCATATATTCAGGCTTATCAGAAAGAAAAGTAACAGCTAAAAAAAACATCAATGCAGGGCCTATTATCCAATTTTGAAATAAAGACAAAGCTAAGACTTTCTTATCTTTAAAAACTTCAATAATTTTTTTATATTTAACTTTTGCTAAAGGTGGATACATCATTAGAATAAGCCCTATTGCAATAGGAATATTTGTATTACTGAAAGTTATTGAATCAAGAAATTTGGGCATATTAAGAAAAACATTACCAATAACTATACCTATAATCATTGCAAGAAATATCCATAGAGTTAGGTATTTATCTAAAAATGATAGATTTAATTTTTTATGTTTTGGATACATCTTTTATTTAAGCAACTTCTCGACCACTTGCCCATACTTTTCTAATGATTGGTAAATCCTTTTTAATACTTAATCTTACCAAATCTGCTTTTAAACCTTCTTTAATCATTCCTCTATCATTTAAGCCTGTAACTTTACAGGGGTTAGCAGTTACTGCAGCGATACTTTTGGGTAAATTATTAGATTTTATGCCCCACATTATTGCTGCCATCATCAATGATGAAGGCACGTAATCAGAACTTAAAATATCTAGAAGGTCTTTATCAATAAGTGATTGAGCTGAAACATTACCTGAATGAGATCCTCCTCTTACTAAATTTGGTGCTCCCATTATTATTTTTATGTTACTGCTTTTACACTTTGTTGCTGCTTCAAGAGTGGTTGGAAACTCAGCTAAATTTATACCTTGTGAACAACTCTCTTCCACATCAGAAATTGTAGTATCATCATGACTAGCCAATACTGCATTTAATCTTTTACTAAATTTTATTGTTTCAATTTTATGTTTTTTACCAAACATTTTTTGAAGATCTTTTAAGTATGAAAAGTGTTGTTGAATTTGTGTTTCCGAAAGACCAAATTTCCCTGATAAATAAACTTTGAACTGTGAAACATCACGAAACTGTCTTTGGCCTGGTGTGTGATCCATAAGACTAACTATTTTTACCTTATCCTGATCGTTGAATTCTTCTAACTCCTGAATTAAATTTTCTGAACATATTTCAGCTCTTAGATGAATAAAATGATCAATCTTAAAAGATTTGTCTTTTGATAAGTTATTGATAGAGGTGGCTGTTTCTCTTGCATATTTGTCATATCTATGCACACCATCTCTGTTAATAGATCCTACTCTTAAAGCATCGAAAACAGTTGTAATACCTGCAGATGCTAATTCTCCATCGTGAGCTGTAAGAGCATTATTTATAGGCCAATTTACACCAGGTCTTGGTTTGAGATGCCTTTCTAAATTATCTGTGTGTAGTTCAACTAAACCTGGAATTAAATAATCTTCATTGCAATCTATAGATCTAGGTATAGAGCTTTTTCCTTTATTGACCCTTTTAATAAACCCATCTTTTAATTGAATACTTCCCAAAAAGACTTCGTCTTCAGTTACAATATTAACATTATTTAAAATGACATCAGACAACATGCAATCCTTAAACATCCATACATATGACTCTAATATTACAGTTTTTTTAAAAGTTAAAATATATTAATTAAATTGAAACAAAACTATAATATGTAAATCTCATGGAAGAATATTATAAAAGATATGCAATATATTATGCACCTTTAGAAAATTCAGAGCTAGATGTGTTTGGTAAATGTTGGTTAGGATGGGATCCTTATAAAGGTTTAGAAACTACTAAGTCAGATCTTTCAAGTTCACCCAATTTACAGAAATTTTCTAGATTTGTACTTGCACCAAAACAATATGGATTTCATGGCACAATAAAAGCTCCATTTAGATTAAAGGATGGGTATACCTTTAATGATCTTGAAAATAAAGTTTGTGAAATATCAAAACAAATACATAGTTTTCATTTAGACGAACTAATTATTAAAAAATTAGGTAATTTCATTGCACTAATTCCTACTAATAATCTCAAAGTAAATGAAGTATCTAATAAATTTGTAAAGGGATTAGATTATTTAAGAGATGAGCTTTCTGAAGATGAATTAAAAAAAAGAAATCCTGAAAAATTAACCCCAAATCAAAAAAAAATGCTCTATAAGTGGGGTTATCCTTACGTATTTAATGAATTCAAATTTCACTTAACTCTTACCAGTAAATTAAATATTGAGGAAATTGATGGCGTGTTTAAATCTCTTCAAAACATTTTAAAACAAGTTAATTTAAGTAAGATAAACTTTAATAATATTTGTATTTTTGGACAAAAGAGTGATGAAAAATTTTATTTTATTAAAAGATTTAAATTTAATAATTTAAAGCATTAATTAAGTTATTTACGCCTGTTTCTAAATCAATGTCATTTTTAACATAGATTGTATCCGAAGGTAATTTTCCAACTTCTCTATTAAGTCTTTTTTTAATATCATCCTTACTTTCTCTATTTCTTGATATAAGACGGCTTTCAATAGCTTTTTTTGAAGCAATAATGCAAATAATCTTTGCATCAGGATAACTTTCCCTAATTTGCTTCAAAGCGAGTCTTGATCCATTAAAAATTACATTAACACCTTTTTTCAATTCATCTTCAATATTTTTTGGAATACCATATGATAAGGAATGTGCTTGCCAGCTTATTGCAAAAAAACCATCTTTAACCTTATTTTGAAAATCAGTATTTGATATAGCGATATGGTCTTCATTATTTTTATCGAGGGTTCTGGTAATATACCTTTTTACAAAGTAAAAATTTTCTAGCCTAGCTTTTATTTCATTTAATAAAGTATCTTTACCTACTCCAGAAGCTCCTACAATCACAAATAAATTGCCATTAGTTTTTTTCATTAATTCATAAATTTTCTAAATTGACTTCTCTTGTAGCAACTTTGTTTCTAGCTGTTTCATCATGAAATATTCCTATTATAGCTGAACCATTTAGCTTAGCTTTTTCTATTAAATCTAATACAACATTTTTATTATTTTGGTCCAGACTTGCTGTTGGTTCATCTAAAAGTAAATACGGATAATTATGAATAAAACCCCTAGCAATATTTACTCTTTGTTGTTCACCTCCTGAGAAAGTTAAGGGAGATAAGTTCCACAAATTTTTTGGAATATTAAGTCTTTCTAATATTTCTTGAGCTTTTTTTAATGCAATTTTTTTTTCACATCCAATCTCAAGCAAGGGTTCTATTACAACATCTATTGTTGGCACTCTAGGTACAACTCTCAAAAATTGACTAACATACCCCAATTTATTCTTTCTTAGTTTTAAAATATCTCTAGGTGATGATTTTCTAATATTAATATCTGAAATAAGAACATCACCTTTACTTATCACATAACTTCCATAGATTAATTTTAATAAAGTAGATTTACCTGTGCCAGAGTTACCAGTAAGTGCAACAACCTCACCTTTCTTAACTCTGAAGTTTATATTTTTAAATACATTTATGTTTGTATCGTTTTGATTATAAAGTTGGAATGATTTGTTTAAATTTTTAATTTGTATCATTTTACACCTGTAATACTGAACTAACTAATAATTGCGAATATTTATGCTGTGGATCATCTAAAACCTGATCACACAAACCAGCTTCTATTACATTTCCATTTTGCATTACAATTATACGATCAGCTAAAAGTCTAACTACTGCAAGATCGTGTGTAACTATTACTGCAGCAATGCCAAGTTCTCTTACAAGGTTTCTTAATAAATCCAAGATTTTAGCTTGTACAGATACATCCAAACCTCCAGTAGGTTCATCCATAAAAATCAATCTTGGTCTAGTTACAAGATTTCTTGCAATTTGAAGTCTTTGTTGCATTCCTCCAGAAAAAGTACTTGGCTTATCATCAATTCTGTTAACATCAATTTCAACTTTTTCTAGCCAATTTGCAGCGATTTCTCTAATTTCACCATAATTTCTATGACCAATTGCCATTAATCTTTCACCAATATTTCCTCCTGCACTTATATTCATTCTGAGACCATCACGAGGATTTTGATGCACAAATGCTAGATCAGATCTTTGAATTGAACGAAGTTTTGGTTCCGAAATTTTTGTAAAATTGAGGATTGTTTTTGATTTGTCGTTTAAGAAAATATCTCCTTCATCAACTTCTAAATTTCCATAAATACAGTTTAATAATGTAGACTTCCCAGAACCTGACTCGCCAACAATTCCAAGGACCTCTCCAGGATTAATATCTAAAGATACATTTTTGCAACCTATATTTTGGCCATAGTATTTAGAAATATTAGAGGCTTGAAATAAGAAATTTTGATTCATAATTAATCTTCTTTTTTTGAATTTAATTTGGTTTGTTCTTTGCAATAGTCTGTGTCTGAACATATGTATGATCGTTTACCATCATCTGAAACAATAATTTCATCTAAATAACTATCACTGGATCCACATATTGAACATTTGAAATTAGCTTTCATAGCTTCAAAAGGATAGTCTTCAAAATCAAGACTTTTAACATTTGTATAAGGTGGAATAGCATAAATTCGTTGTTCTCTTCCAGCGCCAAATAGTTGAATAGCTGGACTATTATTCATTTTGGGATTATCAAATTTTGGAATAGGAGAAGGGTCAGTAACATAATTTCCATTTGTTTTTACTGGATATGCATATGCTGTCTCAATATGACCATGTTTTGCAATATCTTCATAAAGTTTTACATACATTAATCCATATTCAGAAAGAGCATGCATTTTTCTAGTTTCTGTCTCTCTTGGTTCTAAGAATCTAAGAGGTTCTGGAATTGGTACTTGATATACTAATATTTGTTTTTCTTTTAATTTTGTTTCAGGAATTCTGTGTCTAGTTTGTATAAGAGATGCATCTGAAGTTTTTTCAGTTACAGCTACATTTGCAGTTTTTTGAAAAAATTTTCTTATTGATACTGCATTTGTAGTATCGTCGGCGCCTTGATCTATTACCTTTAAAATATCTTTGGGTATTAAACAAGCAGATGTTACCTGAATTCCACCAGTACCCCAACCATATGGCATTGGCATTTCTCTTGAGGAAAAAGGTACTTGATAGCCAGGTATACATAATGCTTTCAGAAGAGCTCGTCTTATCATTCTTTTTGTATTTTCATCTAAATAAGCAAAATTATAAATTTGAATATCTAAATTTTCATTTTTACTCATTTCATTCATTTTATTACCTTTTCATATTAACTTTGGCGTCAGCTCTAATTTTTCTAATGAGCTCTAGTTCAGATTGAAAATCAACATAATGTGGTAGTTTTATGTGCTCTAAAAAACCAGTCGCTTGAATGTTGTCGCAATGTGAAATAACAAATTCTTCGTCTTGTGCTGGTGCGCCAGAATAATCTTCACCTAATTCTTTCCATCTTAAAGCTCTATCGATCAAGGCCATTGCTAAAGCTTTTCTTTCAGTCTGTCCGAATACTAAACCATAACCTCTTGTAAATTGTGGAGGTTCAATTTTGGATCCTTGAAATTGATTTACCGTTTCACATTCAGTTAAAATGATCTCAGCAACATTAATTTCAAAACCTAATTCTGGAATATAAAGCTCAATGTCAACTATGCCAATTCTTAGTTCCCCTACAAATGCATGATTTCTTGCATATCCTCTTTGAGTAGAATATGCGAGACCAAGTAAAAAACCCTCATCTCCTCTTGATAATGCTTGTAACCTTGCCGAACGAGATGTTGGATAGCTAATAGGTTCTCGAGTTATATCGATAGGATCAAGATTGTTATCTTTTTCGTTTTGCATTAAATCTTCTTGATTTAAAAAACTTAAAACGTGAGGCATTTTGTTGTCATTATATTTTTTTTTTGGACTAATAGGTGCTTCATTTTCAGCTAGTAATTTAAAGTCTAAAAGCCTATGCGTGTAATCAAAAGTAGGACCTAATTTTTGTCCACCTGGTATATCTTTAAAAGTTGCTGAAATCCTTCTAAGGCATGTCATATTTGCTGTATTAACTGGTTTGCTGTAACTAAATCTTGTAAGAGTTGTTCTGTAAGCTCTTAACAAAAATATAGCTTCTATCAAATCACCTCTAGACTGTTTTATAGCTAATGCAGCAAGGTCTTTATCATATAGAGAACCTTCAGACATTACTCTATCAACGCCAAGTGTGAGTTGTTCTGATATTTGATCAAGGGAAATATTTGGAATGGATGTATCACCTCTTCTTATTTCTGACATCCAAGAATGAGCGTTATCAATTGCTACTTCCCCACCTTTAACAGCTACATACATCTAAAACTCCGATTTTATGATATTAATTTTTGTTGAACGAGGAATAGATAAAATTTCTAAGTCATTTGTGAAATAGAAATCTAAACCTAAAGGATAAAGATTATTATTTTCGATAAATAATTCAGGATTAGGTAAATCAATATTTAATTTATTTTTTATGCCTGGACCATCAATGTTGCATTTTACTTTTTTATATTTTGTTTCTTCAATTATTAAAGTTGCAGATCTTTCTGGATACTCAGGAACTCCTATTTTGAAATCATTTAATGGCAATAAAGATTTCCATGTACCAATTACAAAATCAGCATTCTTTTTGTTACTAATAATGGCACCAGTGTTAAAAATTAACCAATTCCTTACTTCATCTGTATTATATTCTTTTGAGAGGTAAACATTACTCTCATTATCACATAACGTAATTAATATTGTCGCTGCTGCATTTGACAATACACTTGGTTTGTTAAGTTTATTTATCTGAAAAGTTCTACCTGGATATGATGTTGCATTTACTAATGATCTAAAAGCAATAGAACTATTTATAGAATTTTCAGAAAAAGGATAATTTTCCATTAATCGCTTTCTCCTCTTACAAGAGTAAAAAAATCAACTTTTGTAGCTTCAGCTTTTGAGAGAATTTTGTCTTTATTATCTTTTTTAATTTTTTCTAAAGGAATAATAATATTTTTATTTATTTCTTTAGACATTTTAGTTTGCATAAGAGCATCACATAATGCGCTTATTTCAGCTTTTTTCTTACTTCTTCCTTGAACATAACTATGACCTATTGTTCCACAATTCAATTTTAAGGAACATCTAGTTATAGTAACTTCACCAATATTAAATTTATCTCCAGTTACACCCATTCTTCCTTGAGCCATTATGCTTCCAATTTCAGGTGTTCTTAACCATACATAATTGACTTTTATTTTTTTTTGTTCCCAGAGATTTAACAAATCACTTTGGCTAGATGTTGCTAACAAACTCATCCAAGATTTTCTTTTTTCAATCATTTAATTACTTCTTTACTATACAACTATACAACTTATAATTATAAAACATTAATTATACAATTATATTTTTATTAAGTTTTTATTACATGAATTCTAAACTCATTTATTATCAAATTTATGAAGCATTAAAAAAAGATGTGGCGGATAACATATACAATTCAGGTGATAAACTACCTTCTGAAAATCATCTTTCAAAAAGATTTGGAGTAAATAGACACACGGTTAGAAGAGCTTTGCAAATATTAAAAAATGAAGGAATTTTGTTTTCTAAAAGAGGTTCTGGTGTAATTGTTCAAGCTTCTAAGTTAAAATATAAACTTGGAAAAAGAGTAAGATTTTCAGAGAATATTACTCATGAAAACAATATTCCTAAAACAACAATTATTAGATCAGAGTATAGAAAAGCATTTAAGATAGAAGCTGATAATTTAAAAATAAATTCAAAAGATGAGATTCTTTTAATAGAAACAACTGGTAAAATTAATAATATTCCAACTATTATAACTAAAAGAATAATTCCAAATAAAAGGTTTCCCAGTTTTCTAGAAATATTTCAAAAAGAATTATCTGTCACAAACACACTAAAGTTGTTGGGTGTAAATGATTTTATTAGGTCAAACACTAACATAATCGCAGAGCTAGCTGATAGTATTCAAGCAAATTTACTTGATTGTAAAATTAATAGCCCACTTCTTAAAACAACATATGTGAATCAAGATTTAAATTGTATTCCAATAGAGTTCACTCAGACATGGTTTGTTGGCGAAAGAATTCAATTAACATTAGAAGATTAAGCTTTTGATATTTGTAATATAAAATTAATAAAATTAAGATAACTAAAATATATGAATCAAATACAATCAAATCAATTTTCAGGATATATTTTACAGGGCAGTAAATTTTTGCATCATAATAAAATGCAATCGGGAACCATAACTATTGAAGATAAATTTTTAACTTCAATTGAAGTTAATAAAACTAATCAATACCCAAAAAAAAATTATCCAGTTATAGATTTGACGGGTTTTTGGGTGTTACCTGGAATAATAGACTTACATGGAGATGGATTTGAAAGACAATTATTTCCAAGGCCAGGCGTAAGTTTTGATATGAATGATACTCTTAAAATAGTTGACAAAGAACTTTCCATTAATGGCATTACTACGGCTTACCTAGCATGTAGCTATAGCTGGGAAGGTAGAATAAGAAGTCCTGAATACGCTAAAATATTTTTAGAAAATCTCAATAAATACAGACCTTCTATGATAACTAATATAAATGTTCAGGTAAGGTACGAAACGCATCTTGTAGAAAAAGTTCAAGAACTTATTGATTTAATTACAGAATACAAACTTAATTATGTGGTATTCAACAACCATATACCTGATGCCATAGAAAAAATTCAAAACAAACCAACAGCATTTGCAACATGGGCTAATAAAATGTCTATGGAAAAAAGTGAACTTGCAAATATTGTGAATTATCGATTAACAAAAGAAAATGAAGTAAGTGATAGTTTAAAAACATTAAGCAATTTTATGAAATCTAATAATATTAAATTTGGTTCGCATGATGATGAAAGCAAAAAGGATAGAAAATGGTTTAGAAGTTTTGGTGCTAATATTTGTGAGTTTCCAACAAGTATTTTAGCTGCTAAAGAAGCATACTTCAATAATGAAAATGTAATAATGGGTGCGCCTAATTTAGTCAGAGGTGGTTCACATAATGGAAATATATCTACATTAGAATTATTAAAACTAGGATACTGTAGTATTCTAGTATCAGATTATTATTATCCATCACTACTCCAGTCAATTTGGTATTTGTTAGATCATAAGATTTGTTCTATTGAAAATGCATGGGCATTAATATCAGAAAATCCCGCAAAGGCACTAAATATTGACAAAAGAGGAGCTATCAAAGTAGAAAATTATGCAGATTTAGTAATTATTAACCCAAAAACAAGAGAGATAGAAGCAACAATATGTAATGGAAAGATTGCAAGTGTTTGTAAAAGCGTTGTTGACAGATTTATTAAATCATCAAATGCAGTATCCTAATCTATTTATATTTTGATATAAAATCTTCAACACTTAAAGTTCTAAAGTCGTCTAAGGAAGATCCTATTTTCTCATGAGACCAATTCCACCATTGAATTTCAGACAATTGAATTGCAATTTTTTCTGAAAACCTTCTTCTAATAATTTTAGCGGGATTTCCTGCTACAATAGTATAACTTTCCACATCTTTGGTAACAACAGAACCAGCTCCAATTATAGCACCATCCCCAACTGTAATGTCAGGTTTAACAATAGCAGCATGTCCTATCCATGTGTCATTGCCAATTATAGTTTTTCTGGAATATCGGTTTTTAAAAAAATCTTTGTCATGTTCTTTGTCTTCCCAATAGTCAGTTGATCTATATAAAAAATGATGAAGACTTGCTTTTTCCATTGGATGGTCCGTTGGACCTATTCTAACAGAGCTTGCAATATTAGAAAATTTTTTTATGTCTGTATTGGCTATATCACAAAATCTTGTACAATAAGAATAGTCACCGAAATTAGAATTTGAAATAATAGAATATTCACCTATTTCAACAAATGAACCAAAATCACTGTCTACAACTTGACAATCTGAGTGAATTAAAGGTCTGTTTTTATCAAGTTTTTTCATGTTAATAACTAGGTGCTAAAAAAATAAAAACATTGAGATATGTTAACTCTAGTATATTCAATCGTTACTCCTATCTTTTAAAAAATTTCATCTAACCAGTAAGGATTAGACCAAGCATATTTACCATACTCGTTTAATACTGTTACTCTAAAATAACTTGTATCAAGCTTATTTAAATCAAATTTGGCACTTGTAATGTTGTAACCATTTTTGGAAAGGCAGGTATTAGAGGAGCCTGAAATAATTATGTGTGAAGCTGGACTACATTGTATTAAGAGTTCATTATCATCAAGATCTATATTATATATTGCTATCCCTGTAGAAGAGTAATAATTGCCATTTTTAAGAGAATATAAAATATCTTGTATAGACAGGTTTTTGCATTTTACGAATACCCAACCTCCTAAAGCATCTTCTTTATGAAAATGCGAATCGTCAGATGCAGTTAGTAAAATTTTTTTATTATTATTTAGTAGGAAGTCAGCTGTAGCTATACCACTACCTCTATTTGAGCTAATTGTTGCGGCGTGATTATAGATTTCAACTGCGTGAGCATTACTTACTTTAATGGCCTCATCAGAAGATAATGAATACCACTCTGGATGAGCTATTGTTACAAATGCTCCAGTCTCTATGATTCTGTTAAGTAGTTCATCTACTGTTTCGTTATCAGATGCAATTTTGAAATCTAAAGGCAAACCGTTAGCAACAAGATGCCACAAGCCAGCTCTTTCGTACTTTTTTCCTTTTACATGAATTTCAGCACTTGGAATTGTAATAAAATCTTTAAAATTAAAATCAGAAACATCATTTACACTTTCTGCAGCAAATCTCTTATCATGCCATAAATGATCAGAAAGACATGTAAAATCATAGCCATATGATTTGTAAAACTCAATCACAGTTTTTGGTTTAAGCAGTCCGTCAGAGTAATCGCTATGTCCATGCAAATTGCCTTTGTAAAATATTCCAGATTTGTCAAATGGTTTTAATTTCATACTATCCCCTTTTTTAGAAGATCATTACGAAATAATTTTTCATTTTTTTAACAAATATTTTAATAAAAAATTAAATTTCAATTACCAGAATTTCCACCATGGCTTATCTTTTGTACCATTAGAAGAGTTTGTATCTTTTAGAGGTTCGATATCTTTTTTAACAGTTTCTAATCCACCTGTACCAGTTTGGCCAAATTTTTCCGAGGCAGCTTTTTTTGCGATTTCGTATGCTTCTGTTAATTTTACTTTAGCTTCCTCAGGTTTTTTTTGTGCACACATTTCAAAACCTTCTAACAGCATTTTTTCGACTGTATCAGCGTCAGATTTATCTATTCTAGGTAACTCTAATCTTATTCTAGCTCTTAACATAAGAAGGTTAACATCATCACATTTATCTATAAGTTTTTGAAAAATTTCTTCTGTATTAACTAATGTTCCAGCTTCCTGAGAAGACACCTCATTGCTTATATTTTTTGTATCTTTGCTTTGAGCTTGAACAAGTAACGGGTAAATTAAAAAAACTATTATTAAAATATATCTATTCATAGTAAATCCTTTATTTCTTATCCTCTATACCAATTAATAATCTTCTTAGTTTGGCTGACATAGTATCAATGCACATTACAGCAACTAAAACTAAAATTGCCATGTAAGCAACGTTTTCAAAATCATTTCCAGTCATTAATGCCCCAAGGAAATGTAAGCCTATACCTCCAGCACCCATTGCCCCAATAATAACGGCAGCTCTTGTGTTAGACTCTAGGTAATATAAACTTTGTGAAATGAAAATTGGTAGTATTTGTGGAATGATACCAAATCTATGTTGAAGAACTTTGTTTGCACCAGTTGACTGGATACCTTCTTTATCTTTTTTATCAGTATTTTCTATAGCTTCAGACATTAATTTACCAAGAGTGCCTGTGTCTGTAAATGCGATTGCAAAAATTCCGGTAAAAAGTCCAGGACCGAAAGCTCTAAGGAATATTAAACTCCAAATTAACATATCTATTCCGCGAAGCATGTCGAAGAGTCTTCTCAGAAAAAACCTTATTGAGGAAAGTGGAGTAACATTGTAAGCAGCAAGAAAAGCTAGTGGAAGACCAACCATTGAGGCAATTAATGTTCCAAGAATGGCCATTAATAATGTTTCAACCATAGCAAACAAAACGGTGTTGTGGTGCCATATTTCATTTTCTAAAAATTCATTCACAACAAGATTAAAATTTGAAATTTTTGGATCTACTCTGTCTTCATTAAACATAAGTGATATAGCGTCAAGAAATCCCTTTCCAACAAGAGGGCTATCGAAATCAAACCAAAAATATTTCCATCCTAACTCGTATCTATGAACTTCGACTTTTGATCCATATACCTGAAGCCTTTCATATAAAGAAGGTCTCACTTCGACTTTATTTTCTGTTGCACGCATCCAACTTGGCAACATACTTTCCTTTCCAACATACCCATCAACATAAGGTTTACCATTTTTATTAAGCTTAAAAATGAATGGTTCATTGATATTAGGAAAATTTCTCATTTCCACTCTATTTGGAAAGAAAACAAACTGACCACCATTATCAAAGTTAACAATTGTAGATTGATTATTTTTATTTCTAATAAGCCAAGTGGGATCATCTTTATAAACATGCCTATGACCACCCTCAAATCTTACATCAATTTTCTGAGGATCTTTCCAATTCATTTTTATATGGTCTTTGTGAGCATATATATCTAACATAAACATAGACGCTCGATCTTTATTCCACTTTTTAGCTAAGTTAGGTAGATCAAAGTGTATTATTGACCCAATTAAATAAACCATAAACATAAATCCAGTTATAATAAGAATTCTAATATGTTTTTTATGTTTTAGATCAACTGCATCAATAACATTTTGATTTAATACTTGCTCCATTACTTATTGTCTCCAATTAATCTACCCCTAAGAAATCTGGAGAAATAATCTAAGGAAATTATAGTGATAACTAATAAAAACATAATAGCTATAATTTCGTCTCCATATCTAAACTGAATTACAGCAGACAATGCTTCTCCAATACCTCCAGCACCTACAAAACCAAGGATGGTTGACGCTCTTACATTAATTTCTAACCTCAGAAGGGTGTATGAGATAAACAAAGGTATTACTTGAGGAATAACTGCAAATCTAACTCGTTGCCACCAACTTGCTCCACAAGATTGTAAACCTTCAATTGGTTTATTATCAGCATTTTCAATAGCTTCAGAGAATAATTTTCCTAGAGCTCCAGCAGTATGAATTACTATTGCAATAACTGCAGGTAATTCTGATTTTCCCATCAGATACAAAAATATCATAGCAATAACCAA
The DNA here is from genome assembly GCA_902618025.1 of uncultured SAR116 cluster alpha proteobacterium. GTDB lineage: Bacteria > Pseudomonadota > Alphaproteobacteria > Puniceispirillales > Marisalimonadaceae > Marisalimonas. The sequence continues at coordinate 1,167 of CACMYY010000007.1, read as the reverse complement.
CTCAGGAAATGATCTCAAAATGTCCATGGTTCTTCTTGAGAAAGTAACTATATATTGGTTTTTAATTAAATTTTTACTTGCAAACAGGCTCAAGAGAAGAGCAAAAATTGCCCCGAATAGTGTTGAAAAAAAAGCCATGTTTATTGTTGATATTAAATCTGGAAGATATTTGAATACATATGCATACCATCTCCAACCAGACTCAAATGCTTCTTTGAAAAGATCAACAGGGTAGTCAAAAAATTTACTCAATCCCCTTTGAAAGCTTCCTGCATTATTTTCTTCTGCTATTGTAAGTCCACTGGAAAGAAGAAATAAAATAGCCAAAATGCTTATGAAAGAATAAATTAATCTTTTAAAAGCCATTGCTTTTAGGTTTTTCTCAATTGTCTCAAAACCTAAAATATTGTCTGAATACATTATACTTCCAACTATAATATTATTATTGATTGAGTTAATAAAGTATGCAAAAGACAGATAATTACTGTCTTTTGCATATTAGTAATTAGCCTTTTTTCTTCTTGGCTTCTAATTTTGCTTTTCTAGCTTTTACAATTACTTCATAGAAACTATGATCAACTGGAACCCAAGCTTTTACAATGCCATTTGCAACATCTTCACTGCATTTTGGATCATTTTTGTGTATCCATTGCTTCAATCCAACCATAACATCTCTAGCTTCCTGTGGTAATTTCTTTGGCATTACAATCGGGCCATTAGGAATTAACTTTGATGACCAAACCTGAACTAGGTCGTCCATATTTAAGATACCTTTATCAACCATTTTTCTTAAATTACCAGATGAGTATCCTTCTTCCCATTTACCAACACCAGATACCCATGTAACACCAGCATCAACGTCTCCATTTAAAACAGCTAATACATTGTTTTCGTGTCCGCCAGAAAACTGTGTTTTTGAGAAGTAAGTATTAATATTAACATTATATAATTCTGGTAATTCAATAGATGGGATTAGATATCCAGAAGTAGAATTAGGATCAGCAAAACCTAATTTTTTTCCTTTAAGATCATCTAGAGATTTAATACCTGAATCTTTCCTAGCTACCATTACCGAATAATATCCAGTATCGCCAGTAGGTTGCATTCTAGTTAAAATTGGCACAACGGCATTTGGATCTTGTAGATAAATTCCAGCATAGCCAGAAG
>CACMYY010000006.1 GCA_902618025.1 uncultured SAR116 cluster alpha proteobacterium | reverse complement strand
TTTCATTTACCAGTTATTTATTTAGTAGATTGCCCTGGATTTCAAGTTGGTTTAGATGCAGAGAAAAAAGGCACAATTAAAGAAGGTGTTAGAGCTATGTCCGCAATCTGGCAAACTAAAACACCATGGATGTCTATAATTATAAGAAATTGTTTTGGAGTAGCTGGTGCAGCTCACAAAAGAGGAAGTAGTTATATTTCTAGATTTGCGTGGCCTTCTGCACGTTGGGGATCTTTACCGCTAGAAGGAGGAATAGAAGCTGCATATAGATCAGATATTGAAAATGCAAATGATCCTAAATTAGAATTGCAAAAAATCACAACAAGATTGAACAAATTGAGATCGCCTTTTAGATCTGCTGAGTCTTTTCTAATAGAAGAAATAATTGATCCAAGACATACTCGTAAAATTATGTGTGAATTTGCTGATTTATCAGCACCGTTAAGAAAGACAGGTATTACAAGTAGAACAATGAGACCATAGTTTATTAAAAGGAAATCAAAATGATTTATTCAGAGGTGTCAGGAACAGTCAGTGAAATTTTGGTTTCGCGTGATCAATTTGTAGAAAAAGAAACTGACTTATTAATAATAGAATGTATGAAAATGCTTATTCCAGTAACTACTAAAAAAAGGGGTAAGATTATAAATATATATGTTAAGGAAAATGATATTATAAATGAAGGAGACAAGTTAATAGACATAAAATATGATATCTAATGTAAAATAAGCTCAATTTCATTATGATATATAGAATAACACTTATAAGTTTTTAGCATAATCTTCAATGGTCGGGGCGGAGAGATTCGAACTCCCGACCCTCTGGTCCCAAACCAGATGCGCTACCAGGCTGCGCTACGCCCCGAATACATCGAGTTATACTTTAGAAATCTTCAAAATCAAGCTTTACTTTAAGGAAATTAAATTTATTTCAATAATTTTTTAAAGAGGCAGTCAAATTTATCTCCTATTTTCAGTGGATAACTTCCTGATTTTAATTCGACAACAAGATTTACTTTATTTTGACTTTTAATGTTTGTATGATCAAATGCTTTAGCGTTTTTATATATCTCAATTATTTCTCCTCTGTTGTTCAAAAAAAACAAATCTAAATTAATATGTGTATTTTTCATCCAAAAATTTCGAATTTGGCTGTCTTTCCAAATAAACAACATTCCTGAATTAGGTTTCATATCCCTTCTATTCATCAATCCATAAGATCTTTTGTATTGATTGTCAGCTATGTCTAGAAACAACTCTTGAGGATAATTTTTATTCACATTAATAGAGCATATTATTTGTTTAAAGTCTGGACGGTTATTTTCAGCAACTAATGTATTTGATAAAATAATTAGGGGAAATCCTAATAAAATTGTTTTTATTTTTTTTAACATAATTTTTTGATCTTTATTATTTCATCTACAAGAGATACAATTTCATCTCCTATTGGATAATTTTTACATTTATCCCTCCAAGTGCTGATCCATTTATGAGGGATCCCATTCTTAACTCTTCTATTGTGCCAACTTAACGATTTAAGAAGATCATAACACTGTGATTTCATTTCTTGATTTAAATATTCCTCTTTATCATTAATTAAAACCCAGTTTCCAGCCCACGCCTTAGCTGTTAAGTATGGATTATAACCGCCACCACCCAATATTATGACATTTTCATTAAGAGACTGAACATCCCTTACTGCTTTCCAATATGCATTATTAGTTAAGCTAATTCTTGATTGAGGGTCGCCATCAAGCATATCAGCTCCAGCTTGGATTATTAAAAGATCAGCTTTCTTTGTTTTTATAAAAGGAATAATAACTTTGCATACTACATAATCCATTTCATTATCATTAAAATTCTCGTTCACGGGAAAGTTAATTATGTTGAAAAGTTTATTATCCTCAATTTTACCAGTTTTTGGCCATCTGTTTTTTTCATGAATTGATATGATTGAAACATTCTCATTCTCAGAAAAAACATCTTGCACTCCATCACAATGATGAGCATCTAGATCTACATACACGATATTTTTAAAACCTTTTTCTAAAGCTTTTAGAATTGCCAAAACACAATCATTTAAGAAGCAAAAGCCGAAGGCTTGAGATTTTCTTCCATGATGAGTTCCACCAGATATGTTTAATATTTTTTTCGCTTTTTTATCCGCTATCATTTCAACAGCCTTTATTGAGGCTTGAACAGCTGTTGCAGGTCTTGAAAAAACCTCACTAAATATTGGATTGTTTCCAATACCAATATTAAATTGCCTCTTAAGTTTGTCAGGAAGAGTAAGATCTTCTTCAGCTCTTTTTAATGCTTTAACGTAATCTAAATCATGAAATTTAATTAACTCACTAATCTCTGCTGGGGAATTTTTAATTATTTGATTTTCATTTATCCATCCCATTAATCTTATAAGCTCAACACTCGGCCAAACTCTGTCCATATCTAGAGGATGGCCTTTTTCATACCTAGAACCTCTAAAAATATCACTTGTAAATAAATAATTCTGCATTCTTTTCTATTTAATATATATAATTAATATAAAATTAATTTCATAAAGGTTACAATGGTTAGAGGAATATTAATTGCAACAACTATTTTTGTTTTATGGGAAATAAGCTGTTCATTTTTTAATTTACCTGTATTTATGCTCCCTCCTCCATCAAAAGTATTTGCATCAATTTACGTTAACTGGGAGGAACTCATAGTTCACGCATCATATACGCTAGTTGAAATATTAGCATCTATAGCAATTGGCTCTTTAATTGGAATAACAACAGCTTTGATAATTTCTTCTTCGGTCACATTAAAAAGATGGATAATGCCTATATTGCTTGCCAGCCAATCAATTCCAGTTTTTGCATTGGCACCATTGTTAATTTTATGGCTTGGTTATGGAATGATCAGCAAAATAGTAATTGGAGTTTTGATAGTTTTTTTCCCAATTACATCAAACTTCACAGATGCCTTAAATAAAGTTCCTCAAGAACTAATTGATGCCGGTAAAACGTTAAACCTCTCTAAAATTCAATTGTTCTGGAAAATTAAAATTCCATCTTCTTTACCTGGATTATGTTCTGGGCTTCGGGTTGCTGCTTGCTTTGCCCCAATTGGTGCAGTTGTAGGAGAATGGATAGGTGGAAGCACAGGGCTTGGTTCATTTATGATATACAGTAATGCCAGATTACAAACTGATAACATGTTTGCTGCTCTATTAATTCTTATTTTTATGACCATTACAATTTATAAAATTACAGATTATGTTCTTAGCAGATATGTATGGTGGAAATAAAATATTATTGATTTTTTCAATATTTGTTATAAAAATAATTTGCCAGGGGTGCTTGACATTCGTCTTGCTGAGAAATTAACCCTTATAACCTGATCTGGTTAAAACCAGCGGAGGGAGACGCAGATGAACAAAATATTCAAAATAATTTTAAGTTTTTTACTTTTAACATTTACTTTTAATGTCAGCGCTTCATCTCAAAAGTTAACTATAGGACTTGATTGGTTTATCAATCCTGATCATGCTCCTTTAATAATAGCTAAGAAAAGAAATTTTTTTAGAGATCTTAACCTTGAAGTTGAGATGATTGAACCAGCTGATCCGAATGATCCGCCAAAATTAGTAGCTGCTGGTAAATTAGACTTAGCAATTTCATATCAACCACAATTACACATTCAAGTTGACCAGGGTTTACCTGTAGTAAGAGTTGGAACTTTAGTTAGTGTTCCGCTAAATTCACTAGTTGTCTTAAAAGATGGGCCTATTAAGACAATTTCAGACCTCAAAGGAAAGAAAGTTGGATTTTCAGTAGGTGGATTTGAAGAAGCCTTACTCTCTGGAATGCTTCAAAAATATAACCTTAATATGTCTGATGTAGATTTAGTGAATATTAACTTCTCATTGTCACCCTCTTTAATAGCAAAGAAGGTTGATGCAGTTATTGGAGCTTTTAGAAATTTTGAGCTCAATCAAATGGACATTGTTAATCATCCGGGTAGAGCTTTCTATCCAGAGGAGCATGGCGTGCCAACTTATGAAGAATTGATATACATTGCAAATCAAAAGAATAAGAACAACCCACTTTTTGATAAATTTTTTAGTGCAATTCAAAAGGCTACTTTAACAATTATTAATGACCCAGTTTCTACGTGGAAAGACTTTTCATCTTACAGAAAAGGTTTAGATGATGAATTAAATAAAAGAGCTTACAAAGACACGATTTCTAGGTTTGCTCTAAGGCCACAAGCACATGATTTAAAAACCTACACAAATTTTAGTAAGTTTTTAGAAAAAAAGCGGATTATTAAAAAAATTACAAAAGTAGAAACTTTTGCGAAGCCATAGCTCAACTAAAACTGTTATTGAAATTAAGACTAACATTGGGTAAAAATTAACGATAACTTAATTAAGGCTTAAATTAATGAAATCATTTATCCTTTTTTTTATATTATTTTCTTTGTGGTTATTGATGTCTGGACACTACAACGTACTAATAGTTAGTTTAGGTATAATTTCATGTGCATTTTGTGTTTATGTTGCTAAACGCGGCAAACTTATTGATGATGAAGGTCTACCCATATTTTTTATGCCAAGACTTTTAAATTATCTCATATGGTTATTTAAAGAAATATTGAAATCAAATTTAAGTACTGCAAAAGTAATTATTAATGGGAAAGTTGAACCAGAAACTTTTACTGTAAAAACTTCTCAAGTCACCGATGTTGCAAAAGTTACATATGCCAACTCAATCACACTAACACCAGGAACAGTTACAACAAAAATACAAAAAGGTGTTTTTGAGGTGCATGCTCTAAATTCTGATTTTGGAAATGACGTTCGAACTAATGAAATGGATAAAAAAGTAACTTGGTTAGAGGGCAAGAAATAATGTTTTTAGCCGGTTTAATTGCCTGTGCAATTACAGGAATTTTAATTTTAGTAAGAATTGTTTTAGGTAAAACAACATTTGATAGAATTTTAGCAATTAACAGTCTTGGAACAGTAATAGTGATCGGCATTTCTATACATGGGTTTTACTCAAATAGACCAGAATTTTTAGATATTGCCATTGTATATGCATTAATTAATTTTATAGGCACAGTTGCTGTTTTAAAACTTTTTAGTACTGGATCTTTGGGTGGAGATAAATAAGCGTGGAATTGATATTAGATATCCTCACTAGCATATGTTTTTTTATTGGTTCTCTGTCAATAATTATTGGTGCCTGCGGACTTATTAAGCTACCAGACGTATTTTCAAGAATTCATGCAGCAGGTATGATTGATACTGGTGGTACTGCTTTTTTTATTTTAGGAATGATATTTCAAACTGGTTGGTCATTAATAACCGTTAAGTTGATACTAATTGGTGTGTTTATTTTTTTTACTAGTCCAGTTACGAGTCATGTAACTGCAAATCTAGCGAGGCAAAAAAATATACTTCCAGTAGGGAAAAAGATTGGAAAAATTTTATGATTTCTGAATTATTAATTAATGCTTTTTTGGTCACAATTATGCTTAGTATTGCGATAGCACTTATAAAAACTAGAACTGTTATATTTACTGTAATTTTGACAAGTGCTTATTCTCTTGTAGCAGCATTAATGTTTATAACATTAGACGCAGTTGATGTTGCATTCACAGAAGCCTCAGTAGGTGCAGGAATTTCTACTATACTCTTTCTTGCAGCTATGGCTTATTTACCTAAAAAAGAGGAAGAGAGCATTAGTAGTGAATTTGTTCCGGCACTATCGTGTATAATTCTTGGGGGAATATTAATCTGGTGCAGTTATGATTTGCCTGAAATTGGTCAGTTTACAGCTCCAATACATCAACATATTGCACCTGAGTATATTAAAGGATCCAAAGAGGATATTGGAATCCCAAATATAGTTACTTCAGTTTTAGCAAGTTATAGAGGATACGATACATTTGGTGAAACGATAGTTGTTTTTACTGCTGGAGTAGCTGTGCTGGCACTTCTACAGAAAAAAGATCCTGCAAAAAAAAATAAATCTCAACCTAAACAAAAGATTAGAAAAAATGCATAACAATCCGATTTTGAGAATTTCTACCAAAATACTTTTTGCACCCATCATACTTTTTGGGCTTTATGTTCAATTTCATGGTGATTTTGGTCCTGGAGGAGGTTTTCAAGCCGGAGTAATTGTAGCTAGTGCATTTATCCTATATTCCCTTGTATTTGGAATTGAAGCAGGAAAAAAATTATTCCCGTCAAACATTAACTTAATTTTACTAGCTTTAGGGGGTATTATTTACGGTGGTGTAGGCATTGTTTCAATGTTATTAGGAGATGAGTTTTTAGCCTACAATGTACTTGGATCTTCGCCACAATCTGGTCAGCACATAGGCATATTACTAGTGGAATTAGGTGTCGGCTTAACTGTTTCAAACGTTATGATTGCACTATTTAATGCCTTCGCTAGTTACGATAATATAAAAGAGAAATAAAATGATTTCATCAACAATTGGTATTTGGAATTACTGGATAGTGTTTTGTCTAATGATGATTGGTTTGTTTCTGGTAATAGGTAGAAAAAATTTTTTAAAAAAAATCGTTGGACTTACTATTTTTCAAACATCTGTGTTTTTACTCTATATAACTTTTGGAAAAATTAAAGGGGGCACGCCCCCAATTTTAAATGAATCTTTTGAAAGTATTTACTCAAATCCCCTTCCCCATGTATTGATACTTACAGCCATTGTTGTAGGTGTTGCAACAACAGCTCTTGGGTTATCGTTAGTATTAAAAATAAATACAGAATATGGCAGCATCGAGGAAGACGATATATCTGCGCAAGATCTTGTAGATTATCACGATGATATTAAAACTGGAAAAAGTGTGGATTTGAAATTTAAGCAATGATAGACATCTTGACAAAAAATCTTCCAATTCTTGTGGTTTTATGTCCATTAATTACATCTTTATTTGTTGTGCTTATTGCTAATATATTTTTTTCATGGATTTTAACGACTTTAAGCACCTTTTTAACATTTTTATTTTCAATTTTATTATATCAAGAAATCCAAATTCAATCTCATATTTCATATGCCTTAGGCAAATGGATGCCACCAATAGGGATAGAATATATTATTGATAAAGTAGCAATTATTCCGATTATTATAATTTCTGGAATAAGTTTTTTCGCAACTATATTTGCTTATAAAATAATGCCTGAGGAAATTGAAAAGAAATCAATTTCAAAAGTCTATAGTTTGTGGCTTTTAGCTATAGCTGGATTGCTAGGTCTTGTAACAACAGGTGATGCATTTAACCTCTTTGTATTTTTAGAAATATCGTCTTTAGCCTCTGTTGCGCTTGTGGCAATGGGAGCTCAAAAAAATAAACAAGCCTTAGTTGCAGCTTATAATTACCTCATTATTGGTGCAGTTGGAGCAACTCTATATGTCATAGGTGTAGGATTATTATATGGAATAACTGGCACTTTAAATATGGAGGATCTAACAAATAGAATATCTGATCTTAATAACAACAAAGCATTAATTGCAGGTTTTGGTTTTATGATAATTGGGATTATGGTTAAAGCTGCTGTTTTTCCTTTACATATTTGGTTACCAAGAGCGTATGCTTATGCTCCATCTGCAGTTTCTGTTTTACTAGCAGCAACTGCAACAAAAGCTTCTTTGTACATATTAGCTCGCATATTATTTTCTGTTTTTGAAAACTCAGAAGATTTAATAAACAACACTTTATTGTATGTTATTCTTCCCCTCTCAATCATAGCTATGTTTGCTGGTACAATTATGGCTATATATGAAAAGGATATTAAAAGGCTACTTGCTCATTCTTCAGTTGCACAAATTGGATATATTACTCTTGCTTTTGCCATTGGTACAAAAGCAAGTATAGCAGCTGGATTTATACATATGTTTAATCATGCCATAATTAAAGGTGGTTTATTCATAGCTATAACGTCCCTTGGTTTTTTTATTCAAAAAAGAGTTACTATAAATAATTTATCTGGTCTCGGTAGGGCAATGCCCATCACTTTTTTTTGTTTTGTTATCTGCTCATTAAGTCTAGCAGGTCTTCCACTTACAGCTGGATTCATTTCCAAATTATATTTGATTAAAGCAACTATCAGTTCAGATGCCATATGGATAGCAATACTCATATTAATTAGTTCAGCATTATCAGTAGTTTATTTGTGGAAAATGATAGAAGTCATGTGGATGCGAGAGGGAAGAAAAATTGTAATAAAAGAAAACCCTGCAATTTATATATCTCTTATTATTATAACTTTTTTTAATATTTATTTTGGTTTAGATGCCTCATTGGTTGTGAACGGAAGTTTTGAAGCCGCTGAAAAGTTAATTGGTGATCTCAAATGATAACAATTGAAAATTTTATTTTAATCACAATTTTGTCTCCTTTAATCGTTAGTGTTTTAACTCCATTTATTTCCAATAGTACAATTTTAAGAGATTTCTTGGGACCAATTGGTGGTGTAATTAGTTCTTGGGGTGCATTCAATATTATGAACTCAGCTCTTAATAATCAAAATATCAATTTAGAAATTGTTAAAATTGCAGAAGGAATATCAATTGGTTTTGAAATTACCCCTTTAGGAGCTATTTTTGGACTAGTCGCATCATTTCTATGGATTTTTGCAGCTATCTATTCAGTTGGTTACATGAGGGGAAATAAAGAAAAAAATCAAACAAGATTTTATGCATTTTATGCAATTGCTGTTCATGCTGCTTTATGTATTGCTTATGCAGGTGATTTATTAACTTTATTCATTTTTTATGAAGTTCTTACATTTTCAACATATCCTCTAGTTACTCATAAGCAAAATGAAATGGCGCAAAAAGCTGGTCGGTTATATATGTCCATTTTGGTTGGATCTTCTGTTATTTTACTTCTTCCAGCAATTGTTTGGGTTTGGGTTGCTACAGGTTCCCTTGAAATGTCCCAAAATGGTGTATTAGACGGTAAAATAGATGTAGCCTATGCTCCCCTTTTATTAGCAATGTTTGTTTTTGGAATTGGGAAGGCTGCACTGATGCCAATTCATAAGTGGTTGCCTGCTGCTATGGTTGCCCCCACACCTGTGTCTGCCCTTTTACATGCTGTAGCCGTTGTAAAAGCAGGTGTGTTTACAATGTTAATAATACTAACAAATATTTTTGGAATAGATTTTTTAGCCAAAACAGGGGCTTCAGAATGGTTAATTTGGCTAGCATCCATTACTCTTCTAGCAACAAGTATAATAGCTATTTTCAAAGATGATTTAAAAGCAAGGCTAGCATACTCAACAATTAGTCAACTTTCTTATATTACATTAGGGGGAGCATTGGCTACTTCAATGGCAACTCAAGGAGCTGCTTTACACATTATTACTCACGCTGCTGGTAAAATTACTTTATTTTTTGTAGCGGGAGCTTTGTACGTTGGAGCAAAAATTACAAAAATTTCAGATTTAAATGGTCATGGTAAAAGTGCGTCTCTAATTTTTCTTACTTTTTTTATTGGTTCACTTTCAATAATTGGAGTTCCTCCGATGGCAGGTTCTTGGAGTAAATTCTTCTTAATGTTGGGTGCAGCTGATAGTGGCTATGTAGTTGTTATAGGTGTTTTTTGTGTATCTACTGTACTCAATGCATTTTATTTAATGGAAATCCCAGCTAGAGCATTCTTTTTTAAAAAAGAAAGAGAAGTAAGTGTAAAAATACCTATACTTATTTTAATTCCTACTCTAATAACTTCTTTTTTGACTATTTTGTTATTCTTTTGTATAGAGCCATTTCAAAATCTAACTTCCATGATGGTGGGTAAGATATGAAGTATTTGATTGAAAAATTTGGTAAAATAAACACCTCAGTCCTTTTTCTGTGTATTATTTTTCTAATTTTAGAATTAATTGGACATAGGTATGGGGAAACATCAATAGAAGATATCTTATTTTTTCCAGCTTTTTTTGGATACTTATCATGCATAATAATTTTTAAACTTGGTGTTAGTTTACGATCATTCCTTATGAAAGACGAGGATTATTATGATAAGTAGTTTCCCTCCTGGTTTAATAATGATTATTGGGGCATTATTAATTCCCTTCCTACCTCATATAATCAGGCAGATATATATGATGGTTCTTATCCTTGTTTCAGCTTACGCTTTAACATTGGGTTTTGGTTTACATTATAAAATTGAAATAATGGATATTCAATTTATAATATTTCAATCAGATGCCTTAACCCTACCCTTTGCAATAATATTTCACATTGCAGCTATATTGAATGTTATCTATGGTGCTCATGAAAAAGATTGGAATCAGCATGTAGCTATTATGAGTTACAGTGGAGCAGCAATAGCAGCAGTTCATGCTGGAGACTTGTTAACATTATTTGTATGGTGGGAAGCTACAGCCTTTACTTCAGTTTTTTTGATTTTAGCAAGCAAAACACAAAGATCTTATAAGTCAGCATTTAGATACATTTTAATACAAGTTGGTTCTGGAATGTTTTTATTGGCTGGAGCAATTTTACTAATTTCGGAGACAGGTAATGCAGAATTTAAAACTTTTGATATCAATTCCCTCTATGGCCAGTTAATTTTTATAGCTTTCGGAATAAAAGCTGCTTTTCCATTATTAAATGGCTGGTTGCAAGATTCTTACCCAGAAGCCTCAGAGATAGGTACAGTTGCTCTTTCAACATTTACAACTAAATTAGCTATTTTTTGTTTTGCTAAATCTTTTGCAGGTACTGAAATACTAATCATAATTGGTGCAATTATGACTTTTTATCCTATTTTCTTTGCTGTAATTGAAAATGACTTACGAAGAGTTTTAACTTACAGCCTTAATAACCAACTTGGTTTTATGATTGTTGCCATTGGAATTGGCACAGAATTAGCTATTAATGGAGCTGTAGCGCACGCGTTTGCTCATATTCTTTACAAAGGATTGCTATTCATGGGAATGGGAGCAGTACTTTATAGAGTTGGAACATGTAAGGCTTCTGAATTAGGTGGACTATTTAAATTTATGCCCATCACAGCAATATGCACTATTATCGGGGCTATTTCTATTTCAGCTTTTCCCTTATTTAGTGGGTTTGTAGCAAAATCACTTATAATGTCAGCACTTGGCAAAGAAGGATTAGTCTTTGTCTACTTTATGCTTTTATTTGCATCAGCAGGTGTACTTCACCATTCAGGAATTAAAATCCCATTCTTTGCTTTTTTTGCACATGAAAGCGGTATAAAAACAAAAGAAGCTCCTCTAAATATGATTATAGCAATGATTATTGCATCAGCTCTCTGTATTTTGATTGGAGTTTTTCCTTCTTATTTTTATGAAGTCTTACCCCATCAAATCCAATATCAGCCATATGACTTTAGCCACGTTGTTGGACAATTACAGCTTTTAACATTTGCTGCATTTGCTTTTATATGTTTATGGCATTTTAAAATCTATCCACCAGAACTAAACTCAACTGTTTTAAATAGTGATTGGATTTATAGAAAGATGATACCTGGGATTTTGTTACCTCTTTTAGGTCTTATTAGTGACATAAATAAAAAAATTGAACAATTTATTGTATTTATATTTATATCTATAAAAAGGTTTTTTTCTGATACAATGATAAAAAACAAAGTTTTTGATAGAGAAGTTGGCCAAGATACATTAATAGTTGTGCAACTTTTTATAATTTTATTGATTTTCATCTTTGTATGGAAAATTTATTTATAAACTGTTAGATATTTATATTTAAAAAGAAAATTTTCTTTAAAATATTGAGGAAAAAATGAAGAAAAATAAAAAAGAGTTACCTGACGGCGTTCCTGAAGAAAATGTCTACGAAAATACTCACATTTTATTGTATGTATTTTATGCGATAGCCGTAGCTAGTGTAGTATTATTAATGGTAAATCAATAATTGAATAATTTATCAATCTATCAAGAAAAAATATTAAGTCTTGCTGCAAAAAATAAAAAAATAATTGCTTTAGAAGATTTTAATCGATCTTTTGAAATGCGTAATCCTATGTGCGGCGATGAAGTAAAAGTAAGAATTAAGTTAGTCGAAACTAAAATAATTGACATTTCAGCAGTTGTAAGGGGTTGCGCACTTTGTGAGGCTTCTGCAAGCTTAGTTGTTGAGTTATTTAAAAATAAAGATGTTCCTGATGAGAGATTTTTAAATGAATTCTCAAATTGGCTTGAAAACACTGAAAAGCACTTCTCAGATCATTTGCCAATTGAAATGGAGATTTTTGAACCCATAAGAGAAATAAAAAATAGACATAAGTGCATTACAATGCCATTTGAAGCAACATGTAAGTCCATTGATTTAAAAGAAAATCAAAAAATTAATCAGGGGATACAGAATGTTTTCCAAACCAAATAATTGCACCAACAAGTACTATAGGATATAAAATTAATAAAATAATACCTACATCAGGGTTCATTTTAGACCTTTTTTTTTATTAAATAATTACTAGATATATAATATAAACAAATTATTGAAATTACTAGTAACAAAGTGAATTTTTTCAAACTTATCTTAAGGCGATTTAATGACTAACAGAGAAATGATGGAATATGATGTAGTTGTCGTAGGGGCAGGTCCTTCAGGATTAAGTGCAGCTATAAAATTAAAACAACTAAGTAAAAAAGCTAATTCAGAGTTATCAGTTTGTGTAATTGAAAAAGGATCTGAGGTTGGAGCTCACATCGTGTCCGGCGCTGTAATTGAAACCAAAGCATTAGATGAACTTATACCAGAATGGAAAACAAAAAATAGTCCACTAAAAACTCCAGCTACTAGCGATAAATTTTTATATCTAACGGAAACTAAGTCATATCAACTCCCAACCCCACCACAAATGCATAACAAAGGTAACTACATAATAAGTTTAAGTGATTTTACAAAATGGTTAGCACAGCAGGCAGAAGAACTTGATGTAGAAATCTATCCTGGGTTTTCAGCTTCAGAAGTATTGTATGATAAAAATAATAAAGTTGTTGGTATTGCTACTTGCGATATGGGAAGATTAAAGGATGGTTCCGAAGGTCCCAACTTTGAAAGAGGAATAGAATTACGAGCCAAACAAACAGTGTTTTCAGAGGGCTGCAGAGGTCATCTTGGAAAAACATTAATGGAAAAATTTGAACTCAATTCAAATAACTCACCACAAACCTATGGGATTGGCATTAAAGAATTATGGGAAGTTACTCCTGAAAATAGTAAACCAGGGAGCATAATGCATACTACAGGTTGGCCTTTGGATAATGAGACATATGGTGGATCTTTTTTATATCATTTAGATGACAATAAAATTTCTATAGGTTTCGTAATAGGTTTAGATTATAAGAACCCTTATCTATCTCCATATCTTGAATTTCAACGTTTCAAGCATCACCCTGCAATAAAGAAATTACTTGAGGGAGGAAGAAGAATTAATTACGGTGCTAGAGCATTAAATGAGGGTGGGGTTCAATCTTTACCAAAATTGACTTTTCCTGGTGGAATGCTTGTGGGATGTGAAGCAGGTTTTCTTAATGTTCCCAAAATTAAAGGAACTCACTTAGCTATGAAGTCTGGTATGATAGCAGCACAATCAATTTTCGAAAATATAGATAAACAAGATGAGATTTCAGATTTTCAAACTGATATAAAACAAAGCTGGTTGTGGAATGAATTATACAAAGTAAGAAATATAAGGCCATCTTTTAAATGGGGTTTCTGGAAAGCGATTGTGTATAGTGCTATTGATACATATATTTTTAGAGGAAATGCTCCTTGGACAATTGATCATCACGGGACAGACCATGAAAGTCTTGGTAATAAAGATAATTATAAAGAAATAAAGTACCCAAAACCTGACAATGTTATTAGTTTTGATAGACTAACAAATGTTTCTTTTTCTGGTACAAACCACGAAGAAAATCAACCTTGTCATTTGCAGTTAAAAGACGAGGATGTGCCTATAAATACTAACTTTGAATTGTATGACAATCCAGAGACAAGATATTGTCCTGCAGGTGTGTATGAGATAGTTTTTAATAGTAATAAACCAAAGCTTCAAATCAACGCACAGAATTGCGTTCATTGTAAGACATGTGATATAAAAGATCCTACCCAAAATATTAACTGGGTGACACCTCAAGGTGGAGGTGGTCCTAATTACCAAGGAATGTAATTTTAAAATATTTTGTTAGACTTAATTTAATTATATAATTAACATGGTAAATAAAATAAAGGATACTGATTTGAATCAATCTTTAATTGGTATTTTGTGGATGGTGATTACTACAATTTTGTTTGTGGGAGTTACAGCGACAGTTAGGTATTTAGAAGGTGAAGTTCCTGCTCCACAGGCCGCCTTTTTAAGATATGCAATGGGAACAATCCTATTAATTCCTTCATTGATTACACTAACTAAATTTAAACCTGATAAACCACTAATGAAAAAATTTATTTTGAGAGGATTAGTTCATTCTATTGGTGTAACTTTATGGTTCTATGCTATGTCTGTTATTCCTGTTGCAGAGGTAACAGCAATTGGTTTTTTAACATATATTTTTGTGTCATTTACTGCATGTTTTTTTTTAAAAGAGGTTCTACATAAACATAGGTTATTAGCAATAATAATATCTTTCATTGGTGCTTTGATAATTTTAAGACCAGGTTTTAAAGTAATAGAAAGTGGTCAAATAAGTATGTTATTGGCAACTGTAGTTTTCACTATGTCTTATATAATCGCCAAAATTGTATCAAAAGAAAGATCATCTTCTGAAATTGTTGCAATGCTATCCATTTTTACAACAATATTTTTAATTCCTTCTGCAATTTATAGTTGGGAGCCTGTTTCAATAAAAGCATTTTTAGTACTTACTGTAACTGCTATAATAGCGACTATTGGACACATAACTATGACAAAAGCTATAAAAGTTGCGCCAATGGTAGTAACTCAACCTATATTATTTTTACAACTTGTATGGGCATCTATGGTGGGTTTGTTTATCTTCGATGAAAAATTTGATCCTTTTGTAATTCTCGGAGGTACATTAATTATGATGTGTGTAAGTTATGTTTCTTACAAAGAACATAAATTAGATAAAAGTAATTCAAATGAAACTTTACAAAAGATAATTTGATAGAATTAAAAAAAGAGCTCCAAAGAAAATAAGTCCAAAGGTAGCAAAAAAATTTGGTCCAAATACTAATTTAGAGATTGAGATTTTAAAATTTTCAGCACTTGTTAAAACAGAAAGAGATGTAAAACTAATTGCTGTACCCGCACACCAACCAATAAGATGAGCTTGCATTAAAAAAGCTGCTTCCCAAACAGATATTAAAGGACCAAATATAGATAAAATTGGAGCTGAAGTAATTATGGGATGTACACCAATTAAACTAAAACACCATACTACAAAAGGTAATAAAATAATCATCATCCAAAATGGGAAATTTTTACCTAAATTACTATTAACAAAATTTTGAATTTCTGCAGAATTAGTTAATATAGATCCTAAAAACATTGATACTGAGATCAATAACATTTCATCACCAGAATTTTGAATCAAATTTTTTAAATTTTTAAAAATGAAGTTTGATGTTTCTGATCGTCTCAATATTTGAATAAAGACTAGAATTGGTACTACAATTATTATGGCATTCAATGCAGTTTTATCAAAAATTTGACCAACAAACAATACAGAAACTGCTAATATAAATAATCTTGAAAATATTGGCTTTATACACAATAAAGAATCCAAAATATAGTTTATTGTTAATTTTCCAATAATCAATCTTATTGAAATCAGATTAAAGAATGTTGCTATAATAATTCCAAACCCTATTCCCATCCATGCTGACATTTCAGGAAGATAAATTTGACCAACTGCAAAACTTACGAAAAAAGGCGACCACAAAACTGCAGTGTTCATTCCACGAATTGATGCTTCACCAGCAGACTGTCTCAAACTAATTTTTGAATTTTTAGGAAGTACAGAGGACAAAAGCGGAAAAGAACCTATATTAATTACACTACCAAGAAAATGAGATGTAAATTGGATCCCTGAAAGTATTTTTTTTGGGTCTAATTTTGATAAAAGTGATTGGGTGCTTTGTACTGATGGCATTGTAATAGCTGTAGCTCTTAAAAGCCATAAACTTGGAAGAAAAGCAGAAAAAATAATGAAAAAATTTCCAGCTTTAAGAAAAGTCTCTTTTGATGGAAAATTGTCTAAAATTAAAAAAGTAAATAAAAATAATAAGGAAATAATTATTTTAGTAGTAGTTTTTGAGAATATAAACATCCAGAATAATAATGAAAAATAAATAAATATTATTAAAAAAATATATTTTTCTCCAAAATTTACACCGTAAATTATGGGCAGAACAGCTATCCAACAAAAACATGTTAAAATTAATTTTAAAATCATTATTTTACTTTTTTAATCCAATGGATTTTCCAAAAGCAGACGGCAGTGAGGCTTTTTTATGGGTATTTTTTAATTTGAGAAGTTTTTCAAACGCCCAAGGTGGATATGGTTCTGATTTACGAAGCTTTAAATTTACATTTATTAAAACTTGTTCAACAACTGCAATTACTTTTTCTTGAAACTGTGAAAAAATTTCTAAACATAAGTGCATCTTTTTTTTATCGCAATCAACTACAAATAACCGTACATTAAATTTTTCATCTAATTTCATCTCACTTAAGTAATGATAATGTGCTTGAACAACAAAAGGACCCTGGTTATTTTCATAAGCATGAGTTTCTCCTATACCAAGTAAATCTTCTAAAAATATATCTAAGGATTTATCAAATGCTAGAGTATAGAAAGCTACGTTCATGTGGCCATTATAATCCAACCATTCTTTTAAAACTTTCTGTTCAGGAAGGATTATTGGAGTTGAATACTGGCCGCCAATTTTATTTTCTTTCATTTATTAAGTGACCTATTTATTTTAATTAGTTTTGGATAAAATTTTAGTTGCTTCTTCTATTCCCTTTATGCTTAGGGGTACCATTCTATTTGAAAATATTTCTTTAATAATATGTGTAGACTGAGAGTAATTCCAATGCTCCTTTTTTGTTGGATTGATCCAAACATTAGACGGCCACTGAGCAATAGCTCTTTCTAACCAAACCTGTCCCGTCTCTTGATTAAAATGTTCATTACCACCACCCTCTACTAAAATTTCATATGGACTCATTGAAGCATCACCAACGAAAATACATTTGTATTCCTTACCATATGTCCTAAAAATTTCTGTTGTGGAAAATTGTTCTTTCCATCGTCTTACGTTACTTTTCCAAACTCCTTCATATAGACAATTATGAAAGTAAAAAAAATTTAGGTTTTTGAAAACATTTTTTGCAGCTGAAAATAAATTTTCTACTTGTTTGATGTAGTCATCCATAGAACCGCCAACATCAAGAAAAAGTAAAATTTTTATTGCATTTTCTCTTTCTTTTCTGGTTTTAATATCTAAATAACCATTTTTTGCAGTGTGCGATATTGTGTCATCAATATCCAATTCTTCATCAATACCAGTTCTTGCCCATTGTCTTAATCTTTTTAATGCAACTTGCATTCCTCGTGTATCTAACTCCCTTGTATCATCAAAATCACGAAATACTCTTTTGTCCCATACTTTAACTGCTTTTCCCTGCCCTCTTGCATGTTGTCCAATTCTAATTCCTTCTGGGTTGTATCCATAAGCTCCAAAGGGTGATTTGCCGGCTGTACCTATCCATTTATTGCCACCTTGATGACGTTTATTTTGTTCTTTTAGTCTTTGTTCCAAAGTTTTCATTAGTTCGTCGAATCCACCTAAAGATTTGATCTCTTCAATTTCTTCTTTAGTAAAATGTTTATCCAACATTTTTTGAAGCCATTCTTTTGGGACTTTAAGATGCTCAAGTACATCTTCTAATTTTAAAGTTTCAATACCCTTAAAATATTCACCGAATACAACATCAAACCGATCTATTAATCTTTCGTCTTTAACAAGACTAGCTCTAGCCATGTAATAAAAGTTTTCTGTACTATATTGTATAAAATCTAATTTGATAGTGTCCAAAAATGTGAAAAATTCACCTAGTGTAACTGGGATTCTAGCATCTTTTAATCTGAAAAAGAAATCAAGAAACATTCTCTTATCTATTTCCTCTTGCCATAAAAGCTAATCTTTCAAATAAATGAATATCTTGTTCATTTTTAATGAGTGCACCATGTAGCTTAGGCAACAAATCCTTTCCGTCACTTTTCAAATCAATAGGGTTAATATCTTCAAGTAATAAAAGTTTAATCCAGTCTAATGCCTCTGAAGTTGATGGTTTTTTCTTTAATCCTGGAATGTCTCTAACTTCAAAAAATCTATTTAATGCTGCTTCTAGTAATGATTTTTTAATTTCAGGAAAGTGAACTTGCACAATCTTTTTTAAAGTATCAATTTCAGGAAATTGAATGTAATGAAAAAAACATCGTCTTAAAAATGCCTCTGGAAGTTCTTTTTCATTATTAGATGTTATTATAACTATAGGTCTTTTATTTGCTTTAACAATTTCATCAGTTTCATAAACAAAAAATTCCATTTTATCCAACTCTTGGAGAAGGTCATTCGGAAATTCTATATCCGCTTTATCAATCTCATCAATTAAAAGTACTGATCTTTCTTTAGACTCAAATGCGTTCCAAATCTTTCCTTTCTTTATATAATTTCCAATATTTTCTATTTTCTTGTCACCTAGCTGGCTATCCCTAAGACGACTTACAGCATCATACTCATATAATCCTTGCTGTGCTTTTGTTGTTGATTTTATATTCCATTCAATTATGTCTAATCCTAAACTGTCAGATACTTGCCTAGCCAATTCGGTTTTACCTGTACCCGGTTCACCTTTGATTAATAACGGTTTTTCAAGTGTAATTGCAGCATTTACTGCGACATTCAAATCTTTAGTTGAAATATAATTCTGAGTTCCTTTAAATTTCATTCTTTATTAACCTCAACAACTTAATCTAATTATTAAAAATTTCATTTTTTAGTGCTTCAATGTATTGAGGACCTACCTCACAACATCCTCCAACTATAGAAGCATTATTTTTAATGTAACTCAACATTTCGCCTACAAATTTATGAATGTTTAAATCAGATCTTTTTTTTAGAATTGATACATCATTGTGAATGTCTAGGTCATTTACTGTTACAAAAGCATTTGGCAAGGCACCAAATGGTTTTGAAAAATTTTTCATAATTTTAATTGAAGAATTTATAGCTTCAGGTGGAGCACAATTTATTAAAAAAGAATCAATTTTTGAATTATCAAATTCTCTTAAAGCATCTTCTAAATATTCTCCAGATCTTAAAAAAGTTCCATTTTCTTCTTTGACACAAAAACTCAACCAAACTTTTTTATTAGTAGTCAAAGCAGTTTCAGTTGCAATATGTGCTTCTTCAATTGAACAAACTGTTTCACAACAAAATATATCAACATGTGGTTCTTGAATTTCTACTATTTTCTTATAAGTATCTTTTGCTTCATCCTTATCAAGGCCTATATCAGTTTTGTAACTCATAACTAGTGGAGGTAAAGAGCCAATAATTTTAATGTCAGAATCAAATGACGACGACTTTTTGGCCTCAATAGCTGCTTTAATTGCACGTTTTTGAAGAGGTATAAATAATTCTTCCAAATTATATCTTTTTAACTTTTGTGGAGTGACGCTGTAAGAATTTAATGTTATTGCCTCTGCACCAGCTTTTATGAATTCCTTATGCAAATCAACAACTAAGTCATAATTATCAAGCATCACTCTTGCTGACCAAAGACCGTCAGGCTTAACTTTTGATCTATGTATTAGTTCTTGACCCATACCGCCATCAATTAAAATTAAATTATTACTCATGAATTTCCTTATAAATTATTATCAAACATTTTTTGTCTTTGTTATTTTTATTAAAAAAATCAGAGGTATGGATAAAAAACCAACCCATGAATATAATTTAAATGCATCTATATACCCAACCATTAGGCTTTGTCTATTTAATTCATTTGTTAACTTTGTAATATTCATATTATCTAATGAATTGATGACACCTGAAAAGTCAATACCTTGGTTCCATATAGATACTGCAGAACCAATTTCCTCAAAGTTGACTTGACCCATATGAAGAACAACTGCAACACTAACTGAAATAAAAAAACTCGATCCAATGTTTCTAATTAGATGAAACATTGCTGTTGCTTCTCCATGATATTTATTTGACAAAGTTGCAAAGCAAATAACACTCACTGGAGGCCAAGTCAAACCAACACCTAAACCCTGAACTAAGCTAGCCCAGGCTATATGTGAAAAGGTCATATTTATATCAAAGGTTGACATGTAAAGACCTGAGACCGCTTGTATAGCAAAGCCAAAAAAAATAATTATTCTCGGATCAATCCTGCTAGTAAAAGCAATAATTGCAAAACCAATAAACGTACCAATGCCTCTCATTCCTAATATTATTCCAATTATAGATTGAGGATATCCTCTTAATTCCTGGAGTAGAGGTGGAAAAATTACCATTGGAACAAAATTAAGCATTCCAAAGAAGAATATTAGAATAAGACCCACAGCATAATTTCTGTCTTTAAATATACTTAAATTTATAAAGGGTTTTCTTATAGTCAGGCTATGTGTAATAAAGATATAAAAGCCAATAATAGCTATTCCACACTCAATAATAGTTTCTCTACTATCAAACCAACTATTTCTTTCTCCTCTGTCGAACATTATTTGTAACGCAGCAACACTACATGCAAGAGCCAAAAAACCAACCCAGTCTAAATACATTCTACCTTCAACTGGTCTTTTTGGAACTGTGGCCATTACAGCTAATAAAGCACAAAACCCAAATGGTACTAAAGTGTAAAAAACCCATCTCCAATTAAGTAATTCACCAAGGTATCCTCCAATCGTTGGTGCAATCACAGGACCTAAAATTGTACCCATTCCCCAAACTGCCATAGCCAAAGAAATTTGTCTTTTTGGAAATACTGCTAAAACAAGCGTTTGTGAAAGTGGCGGAAGTGGTGCTCCAAAAATGCCTTGTGCCACCCTTGCTATTACAATTTCTTCTAAAGAATCTGACATTCCACAAAAAATAGAAGAAATTATAAAACCTATTACACTAAAAAAAAGGATTGTTCTAATTTGTATTCTCGAAGATAGCCAGCCCGCGAAAGGTGTAAAAATTGCTGTTGCAACTATATTTCCAGTTACAACCCAAGAAATCTGGTCTTGTGTTGCTCCCATAGCTCCTCTCATGTCTGATAATGCAATTGAAGCTATTGTTACATTCATAGCATAAAGCATAGTTACAAATGTTGCTGTAGCTAAAATAAACCATTTAAATGAAGTATTAGTTTCAGATATTAAAGGGGACAACTTAATCTCTTAGTGATTTGAAAATACCAGCAAAAGGTCGAATTATTATTGGAATTTCACTCTCATATTCAGTGTCTATCACAACAGACACAGACATACCTACCCTAAGCTGTTTTTCAACATTCGAATTATCTTCATTTTTAATAATAAGATCACCAATGGAAATTTTTACTGGAATTCTTTGAACAACTTTGACCCAATTACCAGAAGAGTTTTGTGGTGGTAAGATTGAGAATTCTGCACCTGTGGCAGGACTTATACTTTGAACTTGAGCGTTCCATTTTGTATCAGGATATGCATCAGGAATAAAATATGCTGATTGACCAACTTTTACATTAGTTAAGTCAGTCTCTTTTAAATTAGCTTCTAACCAAGATTTTTTTTCGTCAACTATTGCAAAGAGTATTTTTCCAACATCAATATACTCTCCTTTTTCTAAATTCAATTTAGCAACAATCCCATCTTGCTTAGCAAAGACATTTGACTGCTTAATATCAAATTTTATTTTATTTAATTTACTTTGGTGTTTTAAGTATAAGGGATGTTTTGTTGGCAATATTTTTTCATTGCCATTTAAAGTTGTTAATATTGTTTTAAGTCTATCTTGATTGATTTTTAATTTTTGTTTTGAAGATAAATACGAATATTTAGTTTCTTCTAAATCATTATTTAATTTTACATATTTTAAATTAGCTAAAGCAGAATTATAATGATATTTTGCTTCGTCAAGTTTACTTTTAAGACCAACTCCTTTTTTAACTAAATTTTTAATTCTATTAAGCTCTAATTTTTGATATTCAACTTTTTCCTTCGCTAACTTAATCTCAACATTCACCAGAGAGTTCACTCTCTTAATTTCAGAGTAATAAAATTTAATTTCTTCTTTTGCTAATTTTATCTCTTCTTTCGCCTCGTTATATTTTGATTTCCTATTCTCAATTTCTTTAATTATATTTATAAGATTCTGTCTTTGTTCACTTAAATCCAATTCAAGTTTTTTGGTATCTATTTTAAAAAGTTTATCTCCCTTATTTACTCTTTGATTATCCTTAATAAATACCATATCTACTCTTCCAGAAACCTCTGATTGAACAGAAATGATAGGAGCTTTTATGTATGCATTTTCAGTCGATATAAACCTACCTAAAGAATAAAAATACCCCATAGTAGTGAGCACAACTAAAGTGGGAAGTAATATTAAC
Source organism: uncultured SAR116 cluster alpha proteobacterium (assembly GCA_902618025.1). Lineage (GTDB taxonomy): Bacteria > Pseudomonadota > Alphaproteobacteria > Puniceispirillales > Marisalimonadaceae > Marisalimonas. Next base: position 34,048 of record CACMYY010000006.1, on the reverse strand, counting down.
AATAAAAATCTAACCACTCTATTGTTAGGATCTAATTCTTTATCAACTTCATTTGACATTAACTCTTTTCCTTTAAATTATACTTTTGAAGATAAATCTTTTTTTAAAATCTGAAGTAAATCCCTTAATTTGTTGAGATCTTGATTATTTAATATTGATAAAGAATCTTTTCTATAAGTTGCTGCTTTGTGCCTCATGGAATTAATAAGAGGTTTAATTTTTTCAGATAAATAAATATTTTTTATTCGTCGATCTCTACTTGTACCTTTTCTTTTAACCCATCCCTTTAATTCCATGCGGTCAAGAAGTTTACTTAATGGCGCTTTTTCCATGTCCATAAGTATTGCAAGTTCAGATTGTTTTATACCATCTTTAAAATATAGATAAGTCAATAGCCACCATTGAGATCTAGTTAGACCTATAGAAGCCATTTGACGATCATATAGAACACGAAGTAATCGAGCCACATCGTGAATTAACAAACCTATATTATCTTCAAATGATTCTTTCAAAAAAATTCCAACTAAATAGTTTACTAGGAAACTATTTAGTTAACATATTTACTAATTTATTCAAAGATAAATATTTAATTGATTAGATTTTTTCTGAATTTAGATTTTTCTTCAGAAGCATTCCAATTTCTAGAATATTTAGGAGGATTTGATTTACTCACCTTTAATGATATGAAAGCTGGACCACTAAAATTATTATCAAGAACATTTTTTCCTTCTATTAATTCTTCTTCTGATACTATAGTTTTAGTAATTGGAAAACCACAACCCTTTGCAATCATATCTAAACTAACACCTAAGCCTGTGTGAGAAGTTTGTCCTCCTGTTTCCAAATAAGATGCGTTGTCTACACAAATAATAATAAGATTTTTAGGTTTAGTAGTAGCTATAGTTGCCAAACATCCCATTGACATCAAAATATCCCCATCTCCAGAAACACATAATACTGTCTCTTTTGGCCTTGATAATGCTAGACCAAGGGAAGTTGGGAGAGCGCCACCCATAGCCCCTCCAAATAAAAATGTATTAGGGCTTTCTTTAGTCAAAAAACCAATGTCCTTAGCTGGGCCCGCTAATCCTGATATAATAAGAAATCTTTTGTGATCTCCTATCAAAATTGGAATTGCTTTTTTTCTATCTAATAAATTCATCTATATAATTAAACTAAAACACCTTAGCCCCAATTAATTTTTGAGAAAGCAAAATTGCCACTGATCTCTCTGACTTAAATACCATTGTCAAAGCTGCTTTTGTTGTTTTTTCAATATCTTCTTCTTTTTCAATCTTTATACAGCTAACGCCCATTGAATTTAATGTTGGAATAACAGCTTCACCCATGGCAAATTGCCAAGGATTTCCCTCTCCAAATTCACCTCTCATTGTTATAATAGTAAAAAAAGGAAATTGACCATGTTTAATTAATGACAATTGATTAATACAATTACCAACACCACTACTTTGCATTAATAATACAGCTTTAGATCCTCCTAGGTAAGAACCAGCTGCAATACCAATACCCTCACATTCTGATGTTAAAGGTATAGCTATGACAGATTTATCTTTTGTTGCATTATCAATTAATATTTTATGACCTGCATCAGGTACATAGCTAAATAGTCTTATTCCATCATTTTTTAGTGTTTTATAAAGTCTATTTTGCCAATTTTTCATTTTAATTTTTTAACATAGTTAAACTTTATTGGATATCCTTTATATGAATTGGTTGTTAACACTTAATAACCGATATTTACCACCTTTATATCTAACATTATCTTTCTTAAGAACCTCTATAGAGGTAATGCTTAAATGAGAAATCTCTATTCCTATTGCTTTATTAGGATCTAAGTCCAAAATTCGAGACAAAAAAGCTCTAATTGTTCCAGAATGAGAAATAAAAATCAATGACGTATGATCATGAAAATTTAGATTATCCACAAATTTAGAAACGCGTTTACATTGATCCAGAAAACTTTCACCCTTTGGGGGACAATTTTCAGGACAAAGAAATGAAAAGTTATGTCGAGTTTTTAATTTTTCTATTTCTTCCCAAACTAATGATATTTTTTTTCCTTGCCATTCTCCAAAGTTTTGCTCTCTTAATTTTTTTTCAATTACTATTTCCTTAAAATTTCTATATTTGGACAATTCTTGAGCCGTTTGAATAGCTCTCTTCAAAGGACTAACATAACATAGGCTATTATCTGGAATATATGCGGCAAGTTTTTTTAAATGATTAGAATTTATAATTGCTTTAGGGTTATTTTCTGGGATATAGCCCTCTTTTTTTTTAACAGGAGCATGACGTATGAGATATAATCTACAGGTATTCATGAATGTAAGTGCCTTAAAAAAATTATAATCCCAAGCAAAAAAACTAATTCAGTTGTAAAAGCAATAGCTCCTAGTACATCTCCAGTAATACCACCTATTTTTTTTTGAGACATTTTACCTATAAAAAAAATCACTACTGAAATCAAAAAAACTCCTATTAAAACACCCCAAAAAGGGAAAAAATAAATAACGGGTATTAGCCAGATTAGAGTAGCTATTACTAACATTTTAGTAGAAACAGTCTCAATAATGCTACCTGTTTTTGAGAAAGTTGAGACAGTAAAAAAATTTCTTGTGAAAATTATGGATAATTTTCCTGAAGCAAAACTAGAAGATAAAATCAATATTAATGAGTAACCTAATTCTACCAAATTTATTGCTAGCCCTAATCGTATTAATAATCCCAAAGTTAATGCTGTTGTTCCATAAGTTCCAAGACGACTGTCATGTATTATTTTGTTAATTTTTTCTGGTGAACCGCCTGCCCCAAAACCATCTGCCATATCAGCCAAACCATCTTCATGGAAAGCTCCAGTAATTATAACACTAAATGCAATTGCTATCGTACAAGATAAAAATATTGATAAATTAATATTAATACATAGGTCACCAATAAATCCTGATATAATGCCAATAATAAAACCTATTAAAGGAAAACTCCATGCTGCGTTTGTAAGATTTGGTGGTTTGTTTGAAAAGAATTTCCAATTAACTGGTATTCTTGTAAAAAACATTAAACTAGCAAAAAAATCTAACAGAACTCTATTTTTCAATAAAGTTTTCATGAAGTTACTTTTTTAGAAACTTTTGCATTGTCAAAAGTAGACATGCCATTGTGTGTAGCTAACGCTGCTTTTAATATAAGTGAAGCTATCGCTGCACCACTCCCTTCTCCAAGTCTTAGATTCAAATCTAAGATTGGTTCTTTATTAAGATTATTTAATATTCTAGCATGACCTGGTTCAGCAGATAAATGAGAAACTAAACAATGATCTAAAATATTTTTTTCAAAACTTATTAAAGTAGAGGCTGCAACTGTAGTTATAAATCCATCCAAAAGTACTGGAATAGACCTTATTCTGGCAGATATTACCGATCCTGCAATTGCTGCAATTTCTTTACCTCCATAGCATGACAATATACTAACTGGGTCTTTAAATTTTTTTCCATGCAACTGAAGAGCTTTGTTAATTATCTTTATTTTGTTAGATAATTGGACTTTGTTTATACCTGTCCCAATACCTGTCATGGCATCAACAGGTTCGTTAAATAGAGCGCAAGAAATTGAAGTTGCAGATGTAGTATTTGAAATCCCCATTTCACCTAAAACAAGTAAATCACAACTAGAAGGTACTGAGTCAAAACCCAATTGCATGAAGGAAAATACTTCTTCTTCGCTCATAGCTTTGCTTTCAGAAAAATCCATTGTAGGTTTGTCTAAATCTATTGGAATTACCGATAATTTTATTTTTGCTAATTTACAAAGTTGATTTATTGCTGCTCCACCTTGTTTAAAGTTTTCTACCATTTGAGAGGTTACCTCAGATGGATATGCTGAAACACCCTTATTTGATATACCGTGATTGCCTGCAAAGATTATGCAATGAGGGTTTTTTATAATTGGTTTAAAATTTTTTTGCCAACCTGATATCCAAATAGCAATATCCTCTAATTTCCCAAGACTTCCTTCAGGTTTAGTTAGTTGTTTTTGAAATTCTCTAGCTTTGTTTGCAACCACATGATCAAATTGAGGAATTTTGATATTTCCTTTTAAAAACTCTTTAATTTTTATAGACTCAAACATAAAAAACTCTTTTTAATCAGAAATAAATCTTTTATCAAATTTTAACATATTTGAATTTATATTTAATAGATCCCAGCGGCATTATATTTAAACTTTACTTAAACTTAAAAATTCAGCTAAAAATAATAGATTTTTTTCTGATAAATAACCATGATAGTTTTGAATTTTGTTTAAATGATAAATTAATGAAGCACGTTTAAATTTCAATTGTGATAAATCTTTTTTAAGTGAAATTTGATCCTCAGATAATATTTTATTTTTAAAATCATTATTCAATTTATATTTTTTCATTATTGAACTTCACTCAACCCCGAATACACTTATCATAAATCGTTACAATATTTTGTGCTTTTAACCTTACTTCTTCAACTAACATTCCAGGTTTATAAAGATTAGACCCCAAGCCAAAACCATTAATATTTACTTTCAACCAACTTTCAAATACATTTTCAGTAATACCACCAACAGCAATAGAGATAGTATTTTCTGGCAAAACTGAATGTAAAGCTTTAAAATTTTCTTCCTTTAAAAGAGAAGCTGGGAAAAATTTGAGTGCATCTGCTCCACTATCCAAAGCATCAAAACACTCAGTTGCACTAAAAACTCCAGGAATACTATACATATTTAATTCTTTTGTTTTTTTTATAACAAGCGTGTTCAAATTTGGTGAAACTATTATTTTACCTCCAACCTCTTGAACTCTATAAACGTCATATTCTCTTAAAACAGTTCCAGCTCCAAAAATTCCATTTTCTCCGTGAAATTTTACCATTCTTTCTATTGTTTCATAAGGTTGAGGTGAATTTAAAGGTACTTCTATTATACTAATGCCTGCCTCTATTAGAACATCTGAAACACTTTCAGCTTCTAGAGGAGTGATACCTCTTAAAATAGCTATTAATGGCCTTCTTGAATTAAATATTTTGTTATTATTAGTCATATAATTTTATGAAAGCTTATTTTTAAAATTTTTTAATCCCTTTAATACCATATCTCTTGATAGAATACTTTTTATAGAATTTACTTTACTATGCAAAATATACTCATACAATTCTAACAAATCTGCCTTACCAATTAAAACTATATCTTTTTTTTCCCAAAACCCTAAACTTCCTAATAATTCTAAACCAAGTAAATATCCTGATAATTTTGATTTATAAATTTCAGATCCTCTCGAATTGAGAAGGTCATCTGCTCTTAACTGAAATAATACATTTCCAAAAACTTCAGGTTTTTTAAAAATTTCATCAACAGCTTTTATGAATTCATTTTTTAAAATCTTATCTGATGTTACGCTATGAATTAATACAGAATTTTTAGAAATAATCTCAAATAATTCACCTGTCATAAAAGTTTTAAAGTTTATAATATTGCCATTTTCGATTTTAACCCATTTGCTGTGGGTTCCCGGCAGACATATTGAACCATTAAAATTTGAATTATCATAAAGAAATCCTGCTATTTGTGTTTCCTCACCTCGCATTACATCTGGTATATTCCGCTGTGAAATACCTGAAAAAATTTTAAGAGAAAATCTATTATCTTTCACAGTTGGAGATATAAACTCAATATTATTTAAATTACATGGTGTTTTTTGGTACGGGGCTTCTATCCAACCTTGCTTTGAACCAACCATCCCACTTGCAAAAACTTCTATTTTATATTTATTGTCTAGCCATGGCTCTATTGACTTAACCAAAGTCTCTTCAAAATTATTATTTTGAACAAATTTCATTCCATCATCTGTTTTTATAGAAAATAAAACCTCTTCATTTTCTATTAAATAAGCACGAAAGGAAGTAGTACCCCAGTCAACAGCTATCCATTTATCAAATAATTTTTCCATTAATTATAAAATTTTTGTAGTATAAAAAGTTTAGATTTATAGAATCAAATTTCTAAGATTGTTCATTGCCCGCAATCTCTCCAAGATACAAACAAGACTAAACTTAACTAATGGATCTTCATTTTCAAAATATTCTTTAATATAATCCCTGCTAACCAATTGAAGCGTAGACTTGCCGACTGATTTTGCTGTTGCAGATCTATAGCTATCAGTGAATAATGCCATTTCTCCAAACGAGTCGCCTGGATAATAAGTTGCAACTATTTTATCTGTTCTTGAATGAAGTTCAACCTTACCTGATTCAACATAAAAGAAGAATTTGGGTTTTTGATTTCGCATAAATATGGTTTCATCATCAGCAAATTCTCTCATAGGAAAACGTTCTTCCTGTTTAGATAAAAAGCCATCATCTATAAGGTGATAAGTTTTACTCTTTTTTGTATTAAAAATTCTATCTAAAGAATACTTAGCCATGCCTCTGGTGAGGGAAGATGATGTAGCTAAAGCCTTTCTTATTGAACTACTCTTAAAAGCATAAACTGACGTATCTTCTTTTAAAATATATTCAAGTTCGTAAGACCTGGATACCATCGCTTCAGCAAATCCAATAGGATGTCCAGGCTCCAGGGTAAATGTCTTACCGCTTATATCTCTTGCTAAAACCGAACCTTCTTTAATTATAAAACATTGGTCATGATCTGTATTACCTTTAAGGTCTTCTTTTGTTAACTCATGAATTTTATAATGCTGTTTAAGAATTGGTATATATTTTTTTAATATAACATTTTCTTTTTTTTTCTTATCTATTTCCTTTTCCATTATAACCTCAGTAAATTTTAAAATTTTTTATAATTAAATTTAGAAAAAATCTATGGTGAATAAGTTTAATTTGAAAAAATTTTTATGCCGCGGGTGTTGTGATTTTAATTTCAGATGAAGTTGCTTCAGCTTCATAGTTATAGACAAAAACTCCAGCGTATTGATTTTCTTTAAATACAAATGTTTGTTTTAATTCTTTTATGAACTCATCCGATTCAGATTCATATTTTTTGAGTCTGTCAATCGTGTCAAATTTTATGAAAATTGATAAGTCACCCTCTTTTCCAATCATTACATTTAATGATTGAAATTTGTACTTACTGATTTTCTTCCCTAAGTTATCTGCACAGAATGATGCTGCAACTTTTGCTTCTGCGACTGTTCCAAATTTATATTGATATACCTTTGCAAACATTATAATTCACCTAACTTATCAAGTGCGTTATCTATTAACGTATTAGCCTCATTACCTTCAATTTTTATCTGATTATGAACTTTAGTAAATATATTCATTTTTTCCTGCAGTTCATTTCCTGCAGATGAAAGAATAACTGAATTATTTTTAAGTTCACACAAACCATTTTTGATAAGATTGACTGCATTTTCTTTAGGTAAGTTAAGACCACTACAAATATCTATAAAGCTTTTATAATCATTAATTCGGAATTGTGAATTATTATCAAGAAAAACATCAATTGATTTTGAAATTTTTTGTGATGTCAATTCTTTCTGCTCGGTTTGAGTATCTATTTGAAGGGCTAATCTAGAAACTAATTTTTCAACTAATTCAATTTTTTCAGATGATATTTCTTTAACTTCAGTAAAATTAAGCAAGCAGAATGTACCTAATGCATATCCATCTTTATTCCTTACTGGAAAACCACAATAACTGTGGCACATTCCAGATGTCGCAGCTGGATGATATTTAAAAATGTCATGTTTTTTTAAATCAAATACAACTAAAGGATTTTTTTCAAGTAAAACATATGAGCATATACTATCTGCTTTGTCATTTTTTTGATGAAGTTCTTTTTCAAAGCCAATAGCCGAGATACTACACTGATTTTTAGAATCATAAAGACTAAAACTTCCACCTTCATAACCACTAATATCTTTTGCTATTTCCAAATAAATGTCGAACAAATAGACTTGGTCAGTCCCTATTATTCCAGTTTTCTCAGTAGCTTGAGCTCTTCTGTTTTCATTTATTGGTGTTGGTGCGGGTACCCATTCCATAATTTAATTTCCTATAAAAAAATATGCAAGTTAATGCTAAATTAATTTTGATTATTTTTAAATAAAAATTTTCTTTTACACAAAAAAAGCAGCCTAGGAAGGCTACTTTAATTATTTTATATTATAACTAATTATAAACCAGTTTGTGAAACTAATTTTGTAGTCATGTAGGCATCTAAGCCTTCTGGTCCACCTTCTGATCCATATCCAGAATCTTTTACACCACCAAATGGAGTGTCTACTAACCCTAAACCATGGTGGTTGATTGATACTTGTCCACTTTCAATTTTTTGACCTAAATCTTGAGCAGTTTTTGCAGAGTTTGTATAAGCGTAGGCGGCTAAACCATAATTTAAACGGTTAGATTCTTCTACGACTTCATCAATTGAACTAAATGAATTTATAGGAGCTAATGGACCAAATGGTTCTTCATTCATTATTCTAGACTCTTTACTTACATTTGTCATAACAGTTGGTTCAAAAAAGTAACCTTTATTACCTTTTCTTTTACCACCAGTTAAAATTTTTGCCCCGTTCTCAACTGCGTCAGCTACAAAACCCTCAATTGCAGTTAGTCTTCTGTCATGAGCTAGTGGACCCATTTTAACCCCATCTTCAAGTCCGTTGCCAACATTAAGTGTCTCAGCTTGTTTGACAAATCCATCAACAAATTCATCATAAACTGAGTCATGCACTAAAAACCTGGTTGGTGAAATACAGACCTGTCCGGCATTTCTAAACTTATTTGCACTTAATATTTTTACAGCTGTCTTTACATCTGCATCTTCACAAACAATAGCAGGAGAATGACCACCGAGTTCCATAGTAACTCTTTTCATGTGTGTTCCAGCTTGAGAAGCTAATAATTTTCCAACTGCTGTAGAACCGGTAAAGGTAACTTTTCTTATAATAGGATGAGCAATTAAATATTCAGAAATTTCAGCAGGTATTCCATAAACTAAATTTATTGAACCTTTAGGCATTCCAGCTTCATCAAAAGCTTTGATTAACTCAGCAACACTTGCAGGCGTTTCTTCAGGTCCTTTTACAATTGCAGTACAGCCAGCAGCAAACGCCGCAGCAACTTTTTTAACAACTTGATTTAAAGGAAAATTCCATGGAGTAAAAGCCGCTACTACCCCAACTGGTTCTTTAAAAACAAATTGGTAAACTCCTTCAGGCGCTCTTGAAGGAATTATCCTTCCATAAGCACGTCTTCCCTCTTCAGCATACCAATCAATTGAATCGGCTGCTCCCATAGTTTCCATCTTAGCTTCAATAACTGGTTTACCTTGTTCCATAGTCATAAGTGTAGCAATGTGGTCTGCCTTACTGCGAACTATGTCAGCTGCCTTTCGTAAAATTTTTGATCTTTCGTAAGCAGAAACATTTTTCCAACTATCAAAAGCTTTTTCAGCAGCAGTTAGGGCAATATCTAAATCTTCTTTTCTAGCATGCGACACTTTACCAATAACTTCTTCAGTTGCTGGATTTATAATTTCAAGACTCTCTTTTGCTACAGCTTCTCTCCATTCTCCATTAAGAAAAAGATGGGTATCTGGATAATTGGTTGACATATAAAAACTCCTTAGTTTATTTAAATAATTATTATTTCAGTTTAAGACTTAGTATCTTTTATTTAACTTAACTTTCTTTTAACGCTATCGGAAAATATTTTTCAAATAAATCAATATCTTTATCTAATCCTACTGTCACTCTTATACACCTATTTTGTGGATATGAATATGGCATTCTTACAAAAACACCGTTATTAATTAAATTCTCTAGTACTTTTTTTGCAAATTTACTATCTTTTAAACAATCAATTGCAACAAAATTTGTAAAAGAAGGAATGAATTTGCAATTATTTTTGTTTGCAATATCAGCAATTCTATTTCTCGATAATTTTACTTTATTAATTACATCACTGATAAACTCATAATCTTCTAGCGCAGCTAATGCGCCTACTTGAGAAATTCTTGACATACCAAAATGATTTCTTATTTTTTCAAAATTCAAGATTAAGTCTTTTTCTCCTATTGCGTACCCAACCCTTAATCCGGCCATACCATATGCTTTTGAAAAAGTTCTCATTCTTATAACATTTTTTGTATCCAATGAAATTTTAGGTACAAAATTTTGATCAACAAAATCGATATAAGCTTCATCCAAACATAACAAGGTAGTCTCTGGAAGATTCTTGATTAATGTTTGGACATCTGAAGGTTTATTGATTGTTCCCATGGGATTGTTAGGATTTGATACATATAAAATCTTTGCTGATGTTTCTCTAACTTTATCAAGTAAATTCTGCAAGTCTTCCGTGTCATTGCAGAAAGGTACCTTATGTAGATTTCCTCCAAATCCCTCTACATGATAATTAAAAGTTGGATACGCGCCATCCGTAGTAACAACATTATCCCCTTTTTCTATTATCAATCTAACTAGATATCCTAGTAAACCATCAATTCCTTCACCTACAACAATATTTTCAAAATTTACTTTATGTTTTTTGGCCAGTGCATGTTTTAAATCAAAGTTCTCTGGATCACCATACATCCAGACTTCATTTAAGTGTTTTTTCATAGCTGAGATTGCTTTTTCTGAAGGCCCAAAAACACTCTCATTAGCTCCAATACGTGCTTTAAAAAGTTGATCAATACTTCTTTCTTGGGCTTCAGGGCCTACAAAAGGAACAGAAGTTGGCAATTTATTAACAATATCAGTGAATTGAATACTCAATCATAACTCCACATTAAGTATAATAGTTAACACAAAAAAAAAAAATATTAAATTATTGAGTAATATGCATGTAATTAATTTTTCTTTAACAATGATTTATTCAAATTATAAGTCTCAATGGCAGTTTCAGAAAACAAATATCTCTTCTCATCTATTGAGAATTTTTCTACAATTTTTTTATAATTATTAAATAAATTATTAAATGTTATTTTAAGTTTACTAACAGGAAAATTGCTCGCAAACATGCATCTTTTGGGACTAAACAAATCTATTAATTCGTAAATTATACTCGCATTCTCGTTGAAATTCCACTCCTCTCCTTTAACACCAAACTCAGATAATTTTATAAATGTATTAGGCTCTAAGGATCATGCTTTTATCCCTTTTCTCCAAAATTCCATTCCATCAACAGATCTATCCCATGGAAAACCACAATGGTTAATAATGACTTTAGTATTTGGTATTAACCTTACAATTTTCACTGCTTCTTCTAGATGCCATGTAGGAACTCTTAAATCATAATTTAAATTATATTTTTCTAGTAATTTTAAACCATTTCTCCAATTCGTATCTAGCATCGAACCATCATACTTATAATTAGTAGAATTTTTTGTAAATTTCACATTTGGTTTTGAACGTATACTCTTAACCATATTAAAACTTGCTTGTTCAGCAATTATTATCTCTGCTTTTTTTGTATGGAACCATGCATGACCTATGATGGCGTTAGGAAATTTATTTCTCTTAGCTAAGTTCTCTATCCATTTTGTCTCACCAACCTGGTCATCCCTATCCCACTCTGCCTCACAATGAATAGTACCAATAACATTATGATTTTTTGTATCCTTTTCATAATCAACAGGAAGATAATTTTTTCTAATTATTTCGTAGTTACCTAAAAAAAATCTGTATCTATTTTATCACATAAGAAAGGATAATAATTTTTATCTAAATCCCAGAAATGGTGATGAGAGTCCACTATTTCAATATTTTGATCATCTAACATTTTATATTATACTCATTCTTTTTATTTTTAATATCAGATAGGAGGATATTATTGAAATACCTGACATAATAAATAATGCAAATAAACATATGTTAAAATTTTGAGCTCCTCCAAAATATATTATAAGAAAACCAGCTAGTCCCCCCGAACCAACTTGAAAAGCACCCATTAAACCACTTGCTGCACCTTTGTTTAATTTAGAAGAATTTATTGCCCCAGTCATACTATTGGCTACTGCAAAGCCATTCGAACATCCAAACAACATGCATATTAATGATAGGACAAGAGGACTATCTTGGATTAAGTTATTATTTCCAAAAAATATTAAAACAGTACAAAAAGAACAAACTGTTCCTAAAAGACACATTCTTTCTAAACCCACTTTAGGACATAATTTGCTATTTAAAATATTTCCAAAAATATACCCCAAAGATGTAAATGAAAACCATATACCAAACTCTGACATGCTGACACCTTGTCTTTCAAATTCATAAGGCATAAAACCATTCATTGCAAAGAACATAGAGGTTTGCATCGCAGTAGTAATCGTATAATAATTAAAGGAAAGGGTTTGTAGCAATCCTCTATAAACTATAAACATATTTTTAAAACTTATACTTTTAGCTTTTTTTATTAATGTCTCTTTTAAGAATAATGATATAGCTATTATTAAAATCAGGCTTAATAAACCTAAAGCGATTAAATTAGTTCTCCATCCTAGAAACTCAGCAAGAAATCCTCCTAAGATAAAACACGAAATTGGGATAATCGCCATTATAGCTGTCATTTTTGACATTTCCTTTGCTGCTTCCTTAATTTCAAAACAATCGCTCAAAATAGTTCTTCCAACAGAAAGGCATGCAGCAGCACCAAATCCTTGAAAACATCTTAGTATCAATAAGATTTCTATATTTGAGGACATAGATGCAAACAAGGCGGAAATTGAATAGATAAAAGCTCCTACAAGTAAGATTGGTTTTCTTCCATACTTATCAGAAAATGGTCCTGATAACATTTGGCCAAAAGCTAAGAAAATAAAGTATAATGTCAAAATTAATTGTGTATCTTCAAAAGATATATTGAGATCATTTTTTATAATAGTCAAAGCAGGTGCTATAATAGTCATACCTATTACAGGTACAGCGACTATCACTGCCAACAATTTAATATTGGGCTTTGTCAAATTTGAATACCATTCTAAAAATTATTTAATATTATAATTTTAAATTTTTTCTTCTATTTCGTGAACTTCAATTATATTTCCATCTGGATCATGAAAAAATATTTGTCTCCATCCTGCTACAGCAGTCTCTCCCCAATCTGAAAAATTAATATTTAATTTATTTAAATGTTTTTTAAAAGCTTCTAAGTCATCTGTTCGATAAGCTATATGACCTTTTTCAAGTGGATTTATTGTATGACCAGTCTTAAAACAAACATCTAAATCTTTCTGGGCAAGATGTGTTTGTATTTTACCATCTGATACGAAAGCTACGTCTCCAGAGTAACCTTTTTTCTTTTCTAAAGTTGGCAAACCCTTAGTTTCAGTTTTTAATTTCATTACTTTCAAGTAAAAATTATTCATTTTATCAACTTTATCAGTAGATAAATTTATGTGATGTAATTCAAGCTTCATAGACGCCTTCATTTTTAATGTGAATATTATTATTAAACTCTTACAAATTAAAATGCAATTGATGAATATTTTATTAAGTCTAATTATGTTTATTATTTAGAAATCATGTTTTTTGTGATGTTAAAGGACTTTACGAAAAATATTTTTAATTGTGAATATAACTTAGTATTTTAAAGTGTTGGTATAAATATTGCTAAATTAAAATTAATTTTGTTAAAGTATATTTTACAATGGTTAGATAGTTGATAGATCAAATTCTTCGTAAAGCTTTATTTCATAAAAAAAAAGGTGAGGTAGATGTAGCCAAAAAACTCTATGAACAAGTGCTTGAACAATTCCCCAAAAATATTCGTGCCAAAGATGGTCTTAATTGTCTTTATGATGATAGGCCTTCAAATGAAATTTTGAATAGTTATATAAATCTTTATAAAAAAGGAGAACTTTTATTAGTAATTGAAGAAGGAAAAAAATTACTGAAGAAATTTCCTAAGGAATTTGTTATTTGGAATATTCTTGGGTCATCATATCAGACTTTGAATAGGAATGATGAGGCTGAAAGCGCATTTGAAGAGGCAGTTTCATTAAAATCAGACAATTACGAAGCCTATAACAGACTTGGGGTTTTATTAAAAAATAAAGGCGATTATCAAAAAGCCTTAGTCGCTTATAATAAAGTAATTTTGATAAAACCAGAATATGCTAATGCATATTATAATATCGGAAATATTCATCAAATATTAGGTGACTCAAAAAAATCATTGGAATTTTATGAGAAAGCTATTTCTTTAGATCCTAAACATTGGCTTGCTTATAATAACAAAGCAAACGTTCTTAAAAGCCAACATTTGATTGAGGATGCTCTTTACAACTACAATCAAGCTAATTCAATAAAACCTGATAGTGTTGAAACTTTAATAAATATTGGTAACATTTTTCAAGAATTAAACAAATTTGATGAAGCTATAGATATATATAATAAAATATTAATTAAAAACCCTAAATCTTTTGATACATTCAACAACATTGGTATTGTTTTTCAAAAAAAAGAAAATTATGAAGATGCTATAAAATCATTTCGAAAAGCTATTTTATATAACCCAAATAACTTTGATTATTATAATAATTTAGGTAATGTTTTAAAGGAACAAGGCAAAAATGAGGAAGCAATCCAATCATATGAAAAAGCATTATCACTCAATAAAAATTGTGAAATTGCAAGAACTCAAAAACTTAGTTTACAATCTCTAATATGTGACTGGGCAAAAATTGCAGACGATAATAATTATATATCCACCCTTGGCATATATAAAGAGTATGTTCCTCCTTTTTCATTGTTATCGTTAGAAGATAATCCAGAAAATCATCGAAAAAGATCAGAACTTTTCGCTAAATTAAATTTTCCAGTAAAGGAAATACCATTTCCATCTGTAAAAAAAGAAAAATCTAAACGCATTCGTATTGGTTATTTTTCCTCGGATTTTAAAGAACACCCAGTTGCTTTTTTAATGGCTAAAGTTTTTGAAAAACATGATCGCAACAAATTTGAAGTTTATGGTTATTCTATTTATGGCTTTCATAAGGATAGTTTTAATGAACGTCTTAAGAAATCATTTGATATTTTTGATAATGTAAGTGAAATGAGCGATAAAGAAATAGCTTTTTTAGCACGTCAAGACAATTTAGATATTGCAATTGATTTAAACGGTTATACACATGGCTCTCGTCCTAAAATTTTTGCTTATAGAGCAGCTCCTATTCAAATAAATTACCTGGGTTATCCAGGAACAATGGGTGCAGACTTTATGGATTATATTATTGCTGACAGAAACTTAATACCAACTGACAAACAACATTTTTATACTGAAAAACCTATTTATTTACCACACCATTATCAAGCTCAAGACGATAGTTTGCACATTGCAGATCAAACACCGAGTAAACTCGAATTAGGCCTTCCAGATGAAGGATTTGTTTTTTGTGCCATTAATAGTAGCTATAAAATAACGCCTAGAGAATTTGACATATGGATGCGTTTATTAAAAAAAGTTGATAAGAGCGTATTATGGTTATTAGATTTCAAAAAAGGCACAAAAGAAAACTTAATGAATGAAGCAGTTGCTAGAGGGGTAAATCCTTCAAGACTTGTATTTGCCAAATATACATCACATGAAAAATATCTTGCACAATTTCGACAAGCAGATTTATTTTTAGATACATTCAATTATAACGCTGGTGCTACAGCTAGTAATGCGCTTTGGGTAGGACTACCTGTTTTAACAAAATCGGGAGAATCTTATACTTCAAGGATGGCTGGAAGCCTTCTAAGTTCGATCGGTTTAAATAATTTGATTGCTGATACAGAAGAAGAATATGAGAAAGTTGCTCTTGATTTAGCTACTAATCCAGATAGGTTATCTAATTTACGCAATGAGCTTGCAAAAAATATATTATCTAAACCATTATTTAAAACTCAGTTATTTATTGACCATCTAGAAAAAGGCTATATTCAAGCTTACCAAAATTATCTCAAAGGACAAAAGCCTCAAACTATTTTTGTAATTTGAATTTTGAATAATTAAAAACCTTAATAAAATATTTTAGGTATTATTTATATTTTTAGATTATTAAAGAGTTTAAGTTTTACTAATAAAAATTTCTATAACTACTCTAATTTTAAAATTTATTAGGGTTTATAAACACCTGTCATGTATAATTGTCTGATTAATTTTGAAGTTTCAATTATTGGACCCAAATCATTTTCTTTAGAATTAAGCTTTGTTTTTTGATTAGACAATTTTTCTATAAATTTTACTAAATTAAACTTTTCATGAAACATTTTATACAATACGTCTACATTTTTTGTAGCTTGTGAAAAATGATTAAATATTTCATCACAAATTTCGTTAGGTGAAATTTTACGGTTACAACACCTACCACTAAAATTTTTGTTAAGTGCATCTTGAGCATTTTTAGGTGTTATATAGCCTGGACCACCAAAACGATCATAACAATATACTGTGCGGCGGGCTAAAATACCATATTGGACTGTTTTTCCAATAGTAATAATGACATCACTTTTATGAATATCATTTCTAGTAACACGTTTATAATTTTTCTGTCCTTCTCCAAATGCATTTATACTAATACCTTTAGAAACTAATAGACTTGATGCTTCAACAATTTCTTCTGGAATATGATTCGATACTATTAATACATTTTTGGGTTTTTGTTTTAATACTGGATAACTGTCTGTTAATACTGAAAAGCTTGGTAAAGTTGCATTATTAAGATTATGGATTATCAAATCATTTGTATGTAAAGAATTTATTTTTTCTTTAGTTTCCAAACTATTGGCAACAATGTTTGCACCAATTGGTTTCGTATAAGTTAAAGAAGCAAGTTCAAAAGGAAAATAAGGAGATAAGTGAATTGAATTAAAGCTACCTGAAAACTCATCTAAATTTTCAAATCCTTTGCAAAGAGGTGCTACAAAATGCTGGGACCAAATAAATTCATAGTCTCGTAATTCTATTTGAGTAGGATCATTAATTATTGAAAAACCTATCCTTTCAGCAATACTATACATTTCTTTGGCTACTAAATTTGCAACTAAAGTAACATTATATTTTTTACTCAGCACCTCACTTGCTTCAAGGGCAAGTATCTCACTCCCTGCCCACGCATGTAAATGGTTAGTAAGAATAAGTGCTTTACTCATTTGCTCATCTCTATGTAAGGTAATTTATATAAGAATAATACCATTAGTTAATTTTTTACCCATAAATAAGATATTTAGCTTTGTGCTATAGACCATTACATTTTATAGACTTATTATCTTTTTTTTTCTAGATAAATAAAAAACACTTTAAGAAAATAATTTAATTAATCCAACATAAAGATTTGAAATTTTATAAGTACATGAAGCGCTTTTTAAAAAAATCACACTATAAAATGGTTTAAAGACGTTTATACATAATTTATGATATGGCGAGAGTGACGAGACTCGAACTCGCGACCTCCGGCGTGACAGGCCGGCGCTCTAACCAACTGAGCTACACCCCCTAAAAAAAGTACTGATATACTTGATAGAGCTAGAAAAAGTTTTGGTCAAGAAAAGATTAAACTTAACTACAAAAATTAAGACTATTATCTATTTTTTTAATATTTGAGGGACAAAATTAAAATATTTAGAAAAAACCAAAAACTCTATTAAAAGGCAAAAAATAATTGTGCTAAGTAATGTATTTGTAAAAAATGGTATTGCCATAACGTAACAGCTTATTAAGCCATTTATGGTTGTTTCATATAATGAACCAGTAAGCCATACTCCAAAATTTGAAATAACAAAAAACAATAACGATCCTATTATACACATTCCAAATCTTGAGTAGAAATTCATACCATATTTTGAAATCATTCCAATAATTGCCAAACTACCCCATGTCCAAATTAATAAGTTATGAAAACCAATAAAATAATCTGTTGTTGCAAAAGCTAATATTATGAAAGGAATGCTCCATAACCCAAAAAATAAAGGTAAGTAAAAACTCAATGCAATAACTGGAGTAAAATTAGGAGGATGAGGAATAATTCGAAACAATAAAATTACACCTACACATCCCAAAAATAATAAGAAATTTTTTATTATATTTTTTTTATCCATAATGCTTATTTAAACCACATCAGCTATTAAAAACAATAATTTTATTAAAATTTTGCCTCTATACCTAAAAACAAAGTTCTTCCAGGTTGTGGATAAACATAAGCTTTATTATCCCAACTTTTTATTAAATTTGTATAATATGTTTTATTTAATAAATTATTTACTGATCCTTTAATAGTAAAATTTTTTATTTTGTAATTAATATTAAAATCCACAACCTGATAAGACTTAGATTTAGGCAAAATATAATTTGGATCATTACCAGATCTTTTCTTACCAATATACTTATAATTAACTGAGAAATCAGTTTGTTTGTCAAAATTGAAATATAAGGAAGTATTCCCAGATAATTTGGGGACGTAAGGTGTTTCGTTACCTTTTTCAACGCCTTCAGTGAAATGAGAATCAATATAATTTACATTAGAAACAAATTTAAAATTTGGATTTATTAATGTGTCAAATTCTAATTCTACACCTTGCTGAATAGAGGGATCAAAATTTTGGTTAGCAAATGCAGCCGAATTATAGACAATCTGATTTTTAATAAGTGATCTATATAAAGCTATATTATAATTTGAGTCATTTACTTTTATTTTATGACCAATTTCAATATCATGGGAATATTGATGTTTAATATCAGTAGATGTCGGATTAGGACTAACTAAAGAAATAATTTCGTCTAATCTTGGTGATCTGAATGACCTTGAAATATGTCCAAAGAAGTTTCTATTATTGTCTATAATATAATTAAAACCCAATGACCAAGCATAATTTTGTCTTACCCGAGATAATAAACTACTTTTGTTGGTATAATTGTCCGCATCTAAATCATAGTAATGTTGTCTGAAACCAGCCTCATATTGAATATTAGAATTCTTTGTATTTGAGAATTTGATTAAAGCAAACGGTTCAACTATTTTTTGAGAAGCAATGTTGTAATATGGAGTGCCAGCCCAATTGTTACCTATGGCTCTATAAGTTGAATTATAATGATCAATACCAAAATTAGCGTCCACATTAAGATCATTATTAATAAATTTTTTATTTAATTTGGAGCCCAAAGTGTATGTGCTCAAGTCAGTTTTTGCTTTAATGTTCACCCCACTATACATCGATGAAGTTTTTTGATCTTTTTCTTCATACTTTAAAGTTGTTAAGGTTTTTCCTCTTGTGAATTTTTTCTCATTATTTAACTTCCATGAATGAATTTTTTCTTCTGCAAAACTGTCTATAGAGCCTGATCTTACAAATCTAGGACGAGTATAAAAGTCGGACAATGTTATACTTCCTGGTAATCCAGTATATTCTTCAGAATAATTAAGACTGGCAGAATATCTGGTTAGAGGATCTTTTAAAAAAGATAAATTGAATTGAAATGTATCATTTTCAAACTTATTATTTTCTCGATAACCTTTGCTGTCACTCCTTGATGCAAAAGTTTGAAAGACAAAATTGTTTATATTTTTATTAATTGAAACAGAATTTTCTTTAGAGCTAAAAGATTTAATAGATGATTTAATATTAACTTCGTCTTCCAAATACTTAGGATTTTTTGTAATAATATTGATTGATCCACCAACAGCTCCATCTCCATGAATAACAGTCGAAGATCCACCTTTTAAAATTTGAATTTCATAAATATTATCTATTGGAATTCTAGATAAATTTGCACCTGCAATAGTCATGTCAGATAAACGAATTCCATCTACAAGTATCATAATATTTCTCGATGCTTGCTCTCCAAAACCTCTCATTCTTACTGTTGATTTTGCATCCATCCCATAGTATAAATTTTCAAAAAAAATCCCTGAATATTTTGATAATAAATCACCAAGAGTTTTATATGATGAATTACTAATAGTTTTGTAATTTATTATTTTAGTAGAACTGCCAACTACACCTCTTTCAATCATTGAAGGATATATTGTAATGCGAATAGGTTTTTCGTCATTAGCAAAAGAGTTAAATATATTGAAAAAAAACGATATTATCAAAATTAAGTATGCCATATTGACCTCCTAGCAAAGTAAGTTAAAGAGCCAAGGCTCAAGTAATTTAGTCGCTAGACGATAAATATAACACGTGCCATCTACTCTACCCGGAAGCTGACAAAGCGACAATCTATGGCAGGTCTCCTGGCTTATGCTTCACAGCTTAGGCAGCCTTCCCAGAAAATTTCCAGTGGCATAATTGCCCTTACTCAGCATTTACAGTTGCGGGGACAGCTTTGGCTTATAATTCTGATAAATTACCAAATTCCCATTTTAAGCTTGAAGAAGTCTTCAAAGCACCATAAACAATTAATTATGAAAATATTTAAATTATAAAAGCAAGCAAAAAAAATTTTAATGTAATGAAATTAACTATCGTTGGAAATGGATATACAACACAGTTTTTAGCTGCGGATGCTCTAAAGGCGGGCTATGAAATATCTATAATTACAAGAAATATTTCAAATCCTAAAAAAAATATACATTATTTAAATTTCTCTGATACTCGTAATGTTGAAAAAAAATTAGCTAATGAAAATGTTATTTCAACTGTGCCATTTAATGAAGAAGGTTTGGATCCTGTTTTAAATAAATACAAAAAATCAATTTCTTTAAACGAGAACATCATCATTTATTATTCCGCTACATCTGTATATGGAAGTGGAATAGTTAATGAGGATTCAATTCCATCACCTAAATATAAAAGAGGTTTAAAGAGACTTAGCTGCGAAAAAGAATGGATTGAAGCAAATTCAAAGGCAACGATCTTCAGAATATCAGGTATTTACGGCCCGAATAGACACCCTATGATCAAATATCTCCAAGGAGATAATAAAATCATTGTCAAAAAGGATTACGTGTCTAATAGAATACATGTAGAGGACTTGTCTTCATTAACTCTTCAATTTATAGAAAATAACTGCACTGAAAAAATTTTAAATATAAGTGATCAAAGTAAAGTAAGTAATTATGATGCAATAAAATTCGTTTGTAATGAATTAAATTTAGTAAGTCCAGAAATTATAAGATATGATCCTAAAAAAGTTTCTCAAATGTTAAAATCCTTCTATGAAGTAAATAGGACTGTGAAAAGTAGAATTATTAATAATAAGATTAGTTACAAATTTAAACATCCTAATTATAAATTAGCTTTACTCGGTTTGGCTAAATCATTATTAGATAATTAATTTCAGTTAGGATAAGTATCTTGTCAAAATTTTCAAAAAATTTTCAAAAAGTTACATATGTTAAGCATTGGACTGAAAATTTATTTTCTTTTCGTATTACTCGACCAAAAAGTTTCAAATTTAGATCAGGCGAGTTTGTTATGATTGGTTTGATTGATAATTACAACAAACCAATATTAAGGGCTTACTCAATTTGTTCACCTAGTTGGTCTGATGAATTAGAGTTTTATTCAATCATTGTAAAAAATGGACCTTTAACTTCAAAATTAAAAAATATAAAAATTGGTGATAAAATTATTATGATGCCAAAGTCAACAGGTACACTAGTTTTAGATGCATTAAAACCTGGGAAAAGATTATTTTTGATTTCATCAGGAACAGGGTTTGCTCCATTTGCAGCACTTATAAGAGAACCTGAAACTTATGAAAGGTTTGAAAATATAATCGTAACACATACATGTAGATTAATGACTGAACTATCCTATAGTCAAAATATAATTCAAGAATGCAAGAAAAATGAATTAATCAAAGAATTTATAGATGATAAATTATTAAGTTATCATTCTACAACGAGGGATGATTATTTTTTCAATGGAAGGATTACTGAATTAATATTATCAAATAAATTATTTAATGATTTAGAAATAAATTCAATTTCAACAGATGATAGATTCATGTTTTGTGGGTCTATGGGATTAAATAATGATCTTAAAAAAATAATGGAAAAAAATAATTTCTGTGAAGGTTCCAACAATTATCCGGGAGAATTTGTATTAGAAAAAGCTTTTGTTGGTTAAGTTACCATTTTTCTATATCAGGCCTTAACTCCACATCAAATGACCAGGCAGAACGTTTTTGTTGTGAAATTCTAAAAATTTCTTCTGCTATATCCTGAGGTTGAGCGAATTCGATATCATTTTTACTTTTTTGGTGCTCTATTCTATATCTAGTCCATGGAGTATTAATTGATGCATCAATTGTGATATAAGCAACATGAATACCTTTAGGCCCAAAATCTCGAGCTAATGATTGTGCAAGAATTCTTTGAGCAGCTTTAGTAGGTGCAAAATATGGCGTCATAGCCATCCCTCTATGTGCAGCAGTGTTACCAGTTACTATAATGACACCTTTTTTATTTTTTAGCATTTCTGGTATTAAAAAGTGTGACAAATACATAAGTGAAGTTGTATTTATTCTAAAATTCTTTTCTAACCATTCTGGTTTACCTTTTAATAAATATTCAAAGTTCCCCTTTACTGCGTTATGAATAAGTACTTCTGGAGAGGACATTTCATTTTTAATTTTTTTGCATGTGTCTTCTAAATGTTTTAAATCAGATACATCGCATACATATCCTTTTGAACTAGGTAATTCGTCTTCAAATTTTCTCAATCTTTCCTCTGTTCTTGCTAACATTGCTATCCTATATCCAGCTTTTGCAAACCTTCTAGCAGTATATCCTCCTGTCCCTTCACCTAATCCAGTAATCATACAAACTGGCATTTTTGAAATTGACATTTATCTTCTCCATTTACTAAAATCACTAAATTAAGATTAAACAACAAAAAAAGTTTGATGACTATAAGAGAATTATATAAAAAATGTTAAAATTCTGGTGGGCGGTGACGGTCTCGAACCGCCGACCCTCTCGGTGTAAACGAGATGCTCTACCAACTGAGCTAACCGCCCTTATGTGGGAATTTATACGTAATTTTTTTTACAAAGACAATAAGTTAATTATTAATTTAATAAATATAATTTTAAAATTAGGAAATTTTTTTGCACTCCGAATGGATTTTAAATCAAATAGAAGCTTTGGAAATTAAGAAAAAAATAAATCTCTTAGATTTTGCGTCTGGGAATGGTAGAAATTGTATTCCATTAGCAAACAAAAATATTATCGTAACAGCGGTTGATAAAGATCAAGAAAAACTAAATAAATATAAAAATTTGAAAAATATAAACGCAATTTGTTTTGATCTTGAAAGTAATGAAAAATGGCCATTAGTTAAAGAATATTATGACGTGATTATAGTAATTAATTATCTACATAGGCCTAAAATTAATAAATTAATAAATTTACTAAAAAAAGATGGATTTTTATTTTACGAAACTTTTTCTGAAGGAAATGAAAAATACGGTTCACCCCAAAACCCAAATTTCTTACTAAAAGAAGGAGAGTTATTAGAAATATTTGGAAAAAAACTTTTACCAGTAAGTTTTTATGAAGGAATATTAAATTATGGTAAAATTACGATTAAGCAGAGGGCCTGTTTTAAAAAAGGCGCCTTATGAAATAAGACGCCAATTTAAAAATTTTTAATTTGTAATCTAGTTATTTACAGCATCCTTTAAGGGACTTCCAGCCTTAAATTTAGGTTGCTTAGATGCTTTAATTTGAATTGTTTCACCTGTTCTAGGATTTCTACCTGTAGTAGCGGCACGGTTAGCAACAGAAAAAGTTCCAAAACCAACTATACGCACGTCACCACCTGATTTTAAAGCACCGGTGATTGACTCAAAAACTCCATCAACTGCTTTTGCAGCATCTACTTTTGAAAGACCTGATGCGTCAGCAACACTTGCAACTAATTCATTCTTATTCATTCGTACCTCCATAATAAGTTAATATTAGTATTAATTTACTGATACTACCCTATAACTCTAGAAAATAAAGCTAATAATTATCAATAAAATAAAAAAGTAAATTAATTAATGTGAAATACTACTTTTATCAGGATTTTCAATTTCATTTTTAGTTATTTTACTAGCATCTAACATATTTAACTCTTGTGGAGTTGTGACTAAAGCATTTGAAATAACTTCATCTATAGAATTAACTGGAATTATTTTTAATTTGTTTAAAATATTATTAGGTATTTCGACAAGGTCTTTTTTGTTATCTACGGGTATTAATACTGTTTTGATTCCACCCCTTTTAGCTGCTAAGAGTTTTTCTTTCAAACCTCCAATAGGAAGAACCCTACCTCTTAAAGTAATTTCACCAGTCATACCAATCGAGCTTTTAACTTTTATATCTGTCAAGGCTGAAACGATACTTGTAACCATAGCAACACCAGCAGAAGGACCATCCTTTGGGGTTGCACCTTCAGGAACATGTACATGAATATCAAGTTTTTCTATATCAAAAGGATCTAATCCAAATGAATATGCTTTAGATCTTATATAAAATTCAGCAGCTTGGACTGATTCCTTCATAACACTCCCAAGCTTTCCCGTAGCTGTTACCTTACCTTTGCCTTTGACTTTAACAGCTTCTATTGACAACAATTCGCCACCAACTTCGGTCCATGCAAGTCCAGTAGTAATACCAATAAGATCTGTGTTTTCTATTTCTAACCTTTGGAAAATAGGGACACCTAAAATTTCAACTAAATTGTTTTTTGTAATAGAAATTGTTTTAACTTCTTTTTTTTCTAAAAGTGTAACAACTTTTCTGGTTAGTTTAGCAAGTTGTCTTTCTAAGTTTCTTACGCCTGCTTCTCTTGTATATGATTGAATTATCATTTTTAAAGCATCATCACTTATTGAAAATTCATCGTCCTTAAGTTTACAATTGTCAATTTGTTTTTTTAACAGGTGTCTTTTAGCAATCTCTAATTTTTCATCTTCTGTATACCCTGATAATCTGATTATTTCCATTCTATCTAACAATGCTTGAGGCATATTAAGAGTGTTTGAAGTCGTAATAAAAAATACCTTTGATAAATCATAATCAACTTCAAGATAGTGATCTTGAAAAGTTTTATTTTGTTCTGGATCTAAAACTTCTAATAATGCTGAAGAAGGATCACCTCTATAATCATTACCTAGTTTATCTATTTCATCCAACAAAAATAATGGATTTATTGAGGATGACTTTTTCATACCATGTATAATTTTACCCGGTAGAGACCCAATGTATGTTCTCCGATGTCCTCTTATTTCTGCTTCATCTCTAACGCCACCTAAAGCCATTCTGATGTATTGCCTACCTGTAGCATCTGCTATAGATTTACCTAGAGAAGTCTTTCCCACGCCGGGGGGACCAACCAAACACAAAATTGGACCTTTTACTTCTTTAGTTCTTTTCTGCACAGCTAAATATTCTATAATTCTGTCTTTAACTTTTTCTAACCCATAGTGATCATTATCTAGGATCTTTCTTGCATTGAATATATCATTTTTTAACTTGTTAGTTTTCTTCCAAGGTATTGAAACTAACCAATCAATATATGATCTCACTACAGTAGCTTCAGCACTCATTGGGCTCATATTTTTTAATTTTTTTAACTCTGATAACGCTTTATCTTTAGCTTCTTTGCTCAATTTTCCTTTATTAATTTTATCTTCAAACTCATCAAATTCATTTTTACCATCCTCGGATGTGCCTAATTCTTTTTGAATAGCTTTTAATTGTTCGTTTAAATAATATTCTCTTTGTGTTTTTTCCATCTGTTTTTTAACAGAACTTCTAATTTTTCTTTCAGAACTAAGTATCTCAATTTCTTTTTCAATTTTCGATGTAAGTGTTTTTACTCTCTCGATAGGATCAGTCATTTCAAGAAAAGACTGCTTGTCTTCAATAGAAAATACTAGATGATTTACAATTGTATCCGATAAAACACTCGGATCTTTCAAATCAGCGATTGTTGATAAAACATCAGAATTTATCTTGCTATTTAGTTTAGAAAAATTTTCAAAAGATTTCCTCAAATGATCTGTTAGATCATTATAGTTTTTTTTGAAAATAGTATCAGATTTCAAAACAATTAAATTTGCACTTAGACAAGTTTCTGAAGAAATTATTTCTTCTATTTTACACCTGTATTTTCCTTCTACTAATACCTTAACTGTACCATCAGGTAACTTAAGCATTTGAAGGATAGTTCCTAAAGTACCTATTTTGAAAAGGTCTTTTGAGTTTGGGTTTTCAGTGGAAGAATTTTTTTGTGTAAGTAACACAATATCTTTATTTTCTTCCATGACAGTTTCAATAGCATTGATGGATTTGATTCTTCCAACAAATAATGGTGCAATCATGTGTGGGAATATTACAATATCCCTTAAAGGTAGGATGGGGTGTGTAAGACTAGTCAAAATGATATCCTTAGAAATTTATAATATAGATTATTTTATAAATGATATTTTTTTTTTAAACTTCAAGTTCAAAAAAATTTAAAGATTATTTTTTATTTCTTTTGTCTTTTTTTCGTGCACAATTAATGGCTTTGTTCCTTTTGTTATAACCTCTTCATTAATAACCACTTCATTAATGTCAGGTTCAGAGGGTAACTCAAACATGGTATCCATAAGTATGTTTTCGATTATAGAACGTAAACCTCTTGCTCCTGTTTTTAAACTTATAGCTTTTTGTGCGATTGCTTTTAATGCGTTTTCTCTAAATTCAAGTTTAGTATTTTCCATTTCAAATAATTTTTGATATTGTTTCAAAAGAGCATTTTTAGGCTTGGTTAAAATTGTGACTAAAGCCTCTTCATCAAGATCTTCTAATGATGCTAGAACGGGCAACCTACCTATAAATTCTGGAATAAGACCATATTTAACTAAGTCACCTGGTTCAACATCCTTAAGAATTTCAGAGGAAGATGTTTCCTTTGAATTCACTATTTCAGCTCCAAATCCAATAGAAGATCCCTTGTTTCTATTTGCAATTAGTTTATCTAAACCTGCAAAAGCACCACCGCATATAAATAGGATATTAGTTGTATCTACCTGAAGAAACTCTTGTTGAGGATGTTTCCTTCCGCCTTGTGGAGGAACTGCAGCTATTGTACCTTCCATAATTTTAAGTAATGCTTGTTGTACTCCCTCACCACTAACATCTCTTGTAATAGAGGGGTTTTCTGACTTTCTTGAAATTTTGTCAACTTCGTCAATGTAAACAATCCCTTTTTGTGCTCTTTCAACATTATAATCAGAAGCTTGTAATAATTTTAATATAATGTTTTCAACATCCTCACCTACATAACCAGCTTCAGTTAGAGTTGTTGCATCCGCCATAGTAAAAGGAACATCTAATATTTTTGCTAAAGTTTGTGCTAATAATGTTTTGCCACAACCGGTTGGGCCTACTAAAAGAATATTTGATTTTGAAATTTCTATGTCATTCACATCAGTCAAATTAGCTAACCTTTTGTAATGATTATGAACAGCAACAGAAAGAACTTTTTTGGCTTTATTTTGACCAATAACGTAATCATCTAGAATTTTACATATTTCAACCGGAGAGGGAATTCCTTCTTTATTTTTTGTAATTGAAGACTGATACTCTTCTTTAATAATGTCCATGCAGAGTTCAACGCATTCGTCACATATAAATACTGTAGGACCGGCAATTAATTTTTTAACTTCATGTTGACTTTTACCACAAAAAGAACAATACAAGGTTGTTTTATTTTTTCCTTCATTTTTTTGTTCATCCATGGTCACACCCCAAAACTTTTTGATATACTTTGATAATCTATAAGTTTATTTTAAAAAGCAATATAATTATATCATTATTTTTATTTAACTTCGGGCCTTTTTCCAACGACTTCGTCAATTAAACCAATTTTAACTGCATCCTCTGGCGATAAAAAAGTATCCCTATCCATTAATGATTCAATATCTGCAATTTTCTTGCCAGAATGTTTAACGTAAATACCATTTAATCTTGACCTTAAATTTATAATCTCTTTTGCATGAATTTCAATGTCACTAGCTTGTCCTTGGAAACCTCCAGAGGGTTGATGTGTCATTATTCGTGCGTTTGGTAAACAGTATCTTTTTTTTGTAGCTCCAGCAGTTAATAATAAAGATCCCATACTTGCAGCCTGACCAATACATACAGTTGAAACATCAGGCCTAATATACTCCATAGTATCATATATAGATAATCCAGAAGTTACTACTCCACCAGGTGAATTTATATACATTGATATGTCCTTTTTTGGGTTCTCTGCTTCTAAAAATAATAATTGAGCGCATACTAAGGAAGCTAAATTATCATCCACCGGTCCTACTAAAAAAATTATTCTTTCTTTTAAAAGCCTAGAATAAATATCGTAAGATCTCTCACCTCTGCTAGTTTGCTCTACTACCATTGGCACTAATGCACCGATCTCATTATGTAAAGAAGTTGGATTATATTTTTTTTCTATCATATTGAAACTCCTAAGATATAATATGTTTTGTTAGATCAAACTTTTGTTGTTTTTTTAGGTTTTTTTTGTTTTATTTTTTTAACAATTTTGTTTGATTTTTTTGCTTTTGATGCTTCCTTTTTTAAATCTGTATCGTCATCCTTATACAAATCATCAATGGAGACTGTTTTTTCATTAACCTTTGCTAATTCCAAAATAAAATCAATTATTTTGTCCTCAAATATTGGTCCTGATAGTTGTTGTTGTGCCTGAGGGTTATTCTTAAAATATTCCATAATTTGTTTTTCTTGTCCTGGATATTTTTGTATCTCTCTCATCATTGCATTTCTAGTATCATCCTCTTCTACTTTAATACCGTTTTGTCTTCCAATTTCAGAAAGTAAAAGTCCTAACCTAACCCTTCTTTTAGCTATTTCAGAAGCATCAACTTTTTCTTCTTTTGACATACCTTTATCAGGTTCTAGTTCAGGCTGATCTGCCTTATCTGAAACTGGTTTAGAATTGGGATTCATTGCTTTGCATATATTGTTATACTCTTCTTGTTCTAGGGTCTCTGGTAAATCAAAGGATACTGCATCAGCTAATTTATCTAGTATTTGCCTTTTAGCTTTTTCTCGGCTTGCTTGATCATGCTGTTTTGTAATTTGCTCTGAAACAGCTTTCTTTAGTGCATTTAAATCATTCATACCTAATGTCTTAGCAAATTCATCATTTATTTTATGCTCAACATCTTCTTTAATTTCATTAATTGTTACTTCAAAGACAGCAATTTTGTTAGCTAGACTTTTAGCTTGATAATCTTTGGGAAAGGTAACTTTAACAGATTTTGTTTTTCCTTTAATGGATCCAATTAACCCTTCTTCAAATCCCGGAATAAATGTATTGGAACCCAGTTTTAAGTTGTGACCTTTAGCTTCACCACCTTCAAATGGTTTATCGTCAATCTTACCAATAAAATCAATTACTAAAGTATCGCCTTTTTTTGCAGGTCTGTTTTTAGTAATGACTTTAGTTCCTACATTTTCTTTAGCAATTTTTTCTACAGCTTCATTAATATCTTTCTCACTTAATTTAACGATTGGTTTAGTTATTTCTAGTAATGATAAATCAGGTATTTCAAAATCAGGCATTATTTCAACAGATAATTTTGCCTTTAAATCTTCTCCTTCTTCAAAGGATACAATTTCAATTTTTGGTTGAGAAGAAGGTGTTAATTTATTCTTTTCCATCGTTTCTTTAGTTGCAGAATCAACTGATTCTCTAACGACTTCTCCAAGAACTTGTTTGCCAAACCTATTTTTAACAACAGCAACAGGAACTTTACCTGGTCTAAAACCAGGCAAATTTGCTTCTTTTGCAATAGTTTCAAGTTTTTGATCAACTAATTTATTTATTTCATTATTAGTTATAATTACTTCAAATTCTCGTTTAAGCCCTTTTGATAAAGTTTGATTAACAGCCATTTTAATTTTTACCTCTTTAAACAGACGTGATATGAAATATTTGGTGCGGGCGAAGGGACTTGAACCCCCACACCTTTCGATACAAGAACCTAAATCTTGCGCGTCTACCAGTTCCGCCACGCCCGCAAATTTTATAATAATATTTACCAAATAGCTAACTTAGGAAAGCTTAAACGTCAAGTTAGAATGATTAAAATTAAATTGGGGCGAGTGACCGGCTTCGAACCGGCGACCTCAGGTACCACAAACCCGCGCTCTAACCAACTGAGCTACACCCGCCATAATTGAAAAGCTTTGTATTTAAAATAAAAATGTTTATTTAAAACATAGTTATGTATAATTATTTAATTAATTAAAATTAATCAAGGTTTAATAAATGAAAAGTAATTATGATTTAGCATCTAGAAATTATAATCTTGGAACTGAAACTGCTTTTACTGTTTTGGCTAAGGCTACTAGATTGGCTTCCGAAGGAAAAAATATTATTAATTTAGGAATTGGTCAGCCAGACTTTAAAACTCCTGAACATATTGTTGAGGCAGGTATCAAAGCACTTAAAGATGGTCATCACGGTTATACACAATCAATTGGAATCCCAAATTTAAGAGAAGCAGTTTCAAATGATATAAATAGGAGACACAATGAAAATATTTCACCAGATAATATTATGATAGTACCTGGAGGAAAAGTAATAATTTTTTTTGCTGCTATGTTAATGGGTGAAAGAGGCAAAGAAATTTTATACCCAAACCCTGGTTTTCCAATATATGAATCAGCTATTAATTATACTGGTGCAAAATCTGTTCCTTATCAATTAAGTGAGGATAAAGGATTTTCTTTTTCATCTGAGGAAATATTAAACAAGATTAACAAGAATACTAGCTTAATAATCATTAATAGTCCTGCAAATCCAACAGGTGGAGTAGTTCCCAAAACTGAATTGCAAAAATTAGCTATGGGTTTACAAAATTTTCCTGATGTTGTGCTAATGAGTGATGAAATTTATGACCAGTTTTGTTTTGGTGAAAATAAATTTACATCAATGTTAAATTTTCCAGAAATAAGGGATCGTCTTATAATTTTAAATGGATGGTCAAAAACATATGCCATGACTGGCTGGCGTTTAGGCTATGGAATTTTTCCTAAAAAATTATATAAAATTGCGGAAAAACTTGCTGTTAATATTCATTCATGTGTGAATGCAAGTGCTCAATATGCAGCTTTAGAAGCTCTAAACGGCCCTCAAAATTGTGTAACAGAAATGAATAATCATTTTAAAAGACGCGCAAATCTAATGTACAGCAAACTAAATGAAATAAATGGATTTTCCTGTCAAAAACCAAACGGGGCATTTTATTGCTTTCCAAACATATCTGGAACTCAAAAGGACTCTTCAGAAATTCAAGACTTTTTATTAGAAAAATTAGGGGTTGCTACGGTAGCTGGGACTTCATTTGGTAGGTATGGTGAGGGTTACGTTAGATTCTCTTGTGCGAGTTCAGATAGTGCGATTGAAGAGGCAATTTCTAGAATTAAAGAATTTTTTTAAAAAAATTTATGCTTAATTTTTAATCATTTTTGCCTAATATATGGTATAATTTAAAAAGTATTTTGTTAATTCAATCAATTAATTATATGAGATTCTTCTTACAGGGTGATATGAATGAAAAAAATTGAAGCTATTATCAAACCATTTAAATTAGATGAAGTTAAGAACGCACTCTCCTTAATTGGAATACAAGGCCTTACGGTTTACGAGGCGAAAGGTTTTGGAAGACAAAAGGGTCATACTGAATTATATAGAGGTGCTGAATACGTTGTTGATTTCCTTCCTAAGGTTAAAATCGAAATAGTAGTTGAAGATGGACTACTTGAGTCAGCATTAGAATGTATAGAACAATCTGCGAAGACTGGTAGAATTGGTGATGGAAAAATATTTGTATCATCGATCGAAAAGGCCATCCGTATAAGAACGGGTGAAAAAGGTAACGAAGCTATTTAATTAACACATGGAGTAGACAATATGTCAGATGCAAAAAAAATTATGGATATCATAAAAGAAAAAGAGATCCAATTTGTAGATTTACGATTTACCGATCCGAGGGGAAAAATGCAACACTTATCTCAGCATGTAAGTACAATTGATGTGGAATCACTAGCTGAAGGTTTTATGTTTGATGGATCATCAATTGCTGGATGGAAAGCTATAAACGAGTCAGACATGAAGTTAATGCCAGATTGTTCAAGATCTATAGTTGATCCTTTTTTCTCTCAACCTACATTGTCTATTTTTTGCGACGTATTGGACCCTATTTCAGGTAACCCATATGAAAGAGATCCTAGATCAACCGCCAAAGCAGCATTAAAATATATGGAAAGTTTAGGCGTTGGTGATACAGCTTATTTTGGCCCAGAACCGGAATTTTTTGTTTTTGATGATGTTAAATTTCAAGCTGAAATGAATTCTTCATTTTATAAAATAAATTCAACCGAGGGACCGTACAATTCAGGTAGTGATTTTGAAGAAGGTAACATGGGACATAGGCCTGGAATTAAAGGCGGATATTTTCCTGTTCCACCAGTAGACTCTGCACAGGATTTGAGAAGCGAAATGGTATTATCTTTAGTTGAAATGGGTGTTCCAATGGAAAAGCATCACCATGAAGTAGCACCCTCTCAGCATGAGTTAGGTCTAAAATTTGGAACTTTAATTGATACCGCTGACAATGTTCAACTGTACAAATATGCAGTTCATAACGTTGCTCATTCATTTGGCCAGACAGCCACTTTTATGCCAAAACCTGTGGCAGGTGATAATGGTACTGGGATGCATACTCATCAATCAATTTGGAAAAATGGAAAACCAGTCTTTGCTGGTACCGAATATTCTGGTCTATCAGAAACATGTTTGCATTATATTGGAGGCATTATAAAACACGCAAAAGCTATTAACTGTTTTACTAATCCCTCGACTAATTCTTACAAAAGATTAATTCCTGGTTTTGAAGCTCCTGTACTATTAGCTTACTCAGCAAGAAATAGATCAGCTTCCTGCAGAATTCCTTTTGTTGGAAGTCCTAATGGTAAAAGAGTTGAAGTTAGATTTCCTGACGCTACGGCTAATCCTTATTTAGCATTTTCCGCGATGCTAATGGCAGGCTTAGATGGAATACAGAATAAAATACATCCTGGTGATCCAATGGATAAAGACTTATATGAACTACCTGAAAGTGAATTAGAGAACATTCCTACAGTTTGTGGTTCACTTAGAGAAGCTGTTGATTCTCTTAAAAATGATATGTCCTTCTTGACAAAAGGTGATGTTTTTACTGAGGATCAAATTGAAGCTTATCTTGATCTAAAGATGGAGGAGGTTATTGAATTTGAACATGCTCCACACCCAGTCGAGTTTAAAATGTATTATTCTAGTTAAATTTTATTAAAACAATAATTAACCCAACCATAGGTTGGGTTTTTTTGTTTGTAAATTATGTGAATATTGCTAAATATAGTAAGTAATTATTATTTATACACTATATAAAGTATTAATATTATATGAAACAAAATTTATTAGATAATTATAATGCTTCTGAGATAGAAATTTTGGAGGGACTGGAGCCAGTTCGCCGTAGGCCAGGTATGTATATTGGAGGAACTGATAATAACGCTTTACATCACCTAGCAACAGAAATAATTGATAACTCAATGGATGAAGTCGTAGCTAAATATGCTACATTAATAAACGTAGATCTACTTGATAATAATACTATTTCCATATCAGATAATGGTCGCGGTATACCTATTGATAATCATCCCAAATTTAAAAATAAATCAGCCTTAGAAATTATAATGACTACTCTTCATTCTGGAGGGAAATTTACAAATAAAAATTATACAACGTCAGGGGGCTTACATGGCGTTGGCGCTTCAGTTGTAAATGCACTCTCTTCATTCATGAAGGTAGAGGTAATTCGCGAAGGATATTTATATTCCCAAGAATTTTCTCAAGGTTTTGCAAAAACTGATCTGGTTAAAAAAGATAAAGTTAAAAAAAATAGTGGAACTTCAATCACCTTCAAGCCTGATCCTGAAATTTTTGGAAAAAATAATATATTTAATCCTTTAAAAATTTTCAATATGTTAGAAA
>CACMYY010000005.1 GCA_902618025.1 uncultured SAR116 cluster alpha proteobacterium | reverse complement strand
CGTTTCACGAACCATTGACCTTTAGTTAAATCTTATTCATCCAATCATATTTAACTTCTAACGTATATCCAGATCCATAAGATTGGCCTACAGTTTTTGTTGACCAACCTCCAATCGCATCAACAATATCAGAGGGACATTGGACGGCTCTAAGTCTATCTCTTAAGCTATGTCTAAAAGAATGAATTACGCAATCATCTGGTATTCTGGGCTTCAGCCATTTGTTAAGTCCATTACTTGCAGAGTTTGCATTGCACTTTTCATCGTTTGTGTACCTTGGGAAAGCAAATTGATTATTTACACTCGTTACTTTTTTAGCAGCCCATAGAGAAGCACCTATTAATGGAATAGATCTATTACTCCCTTTGGTCTTAAGTCGTCTCCATGGGTGATTGATAATGTTTACATGAGGTATTTCTGTACTTAATATTATATCACTTGTGAGTAAACCAACTGCTTCTGATAAACGCATGCCTGTGTCACTAATCAAGGCAATTAACCACCTGTTGTCATCGTTTAAGTTTTTACATTCAGTTTGAATATTTCTTATATTTTTAATTGGAATTGGGAGTCTAATCTTTTTCTTATTGTCGTCTGGAATGAATGTTCCTGAAAATGGATTTTTCATATTAATACCAAATTCATTTACAGTTATGTTGATCACTGCGTTGATAGACGAAAATATACGTCTAACGGAAGAAGTGGATAATCCTTTTTTAAATAAGAAATCTCTGTACCTTGCAGCATCAATAGACTTTAAGGAGGTGATATCTACGTCACCAAAGCATTCTATTGTATAAGATATATTTCTTAAAGCAGTTCGATGAAAAAGCTCACCTTTACCATTACCTTTTAACTTAATGTAAGTGTCTAATGCTTTACTTAGTTTTACTGTTTCTGTTTTTGATTTTTGGTTATCAAGAAAACTAAGCTTTAATTCTTTGGTGTGGAACAATTCTAATCTTAGTGTGTTCCAATAAGTTTCAAGACGATCAGTTAATTTATTAGCAGATTCTATAGCTTTTTGTTTTGATGATGTTCTTAGAGAAATTACAACTCTATTTTTATTAAATTTTGTTTTTAAGTCTGATGGCACCTGTCTTGTAAAGTAATAAATGCCATTTCGTTGATATAAATAATGTGGTGATCTTGTATACATCCTTGTCTACAGCCTCCGAGTTCCTAAAAATTAATTCAAGGAATTCAGACACTTAACCATGGTTCACGAATGTTTTTGGTGCGCTCGAGAGGATTCGAACCCCTGACCCCTAGATTCGTAGTCTAGTGCTCTATCCAGTTGACCCCTTTAAACCCTTATTTTCTTACAGATTTATTATTTAATTATTATATATTTTACTGCGTAACTGTGTCAAATCTGTGTCAAAATCTGAGGGTTTTTTAATTATTACTTAGGAAAAAAGAAAGCAGAACTGAATTTTATTTTCCATTTATCATCTTCTTTAATAAAAATATAAAATGAACTTATTTCTTCAAGTGGTTCATTTTTATCCTTAACTCTTAATGCCTCTTTTAAAACTAAATGTGCTTTTTCTTCATTAATTTCTACAACATCAATACTAAGTGCAATTGTATCTTTATAACCTCTGTTTTTTAATTCATCTAGGTTAGAGTGAAACTCGTTAAGTTCTTTTATTTCACCATCGTGAAATCTATAGTTGGGAAAACTTAAATAGTTTTCAACTTCTTTTGTATCTCCTTTTATAAATGCCTTAACATAACCATCATACGCATCCAAAACCTCCTGCTTAAGAATTAACTTATTCATTCTCTAATTCCTCTAGATTATCACCTCTAATTAAATCCAAAACTCTAATTTTTCCAATTTTTGTGATAAGTTCTCTTATTGTTATTCCTTCAGCAGGAATTTTTGGTGGGGTAAGATACTCAGATATTGGTTCAATTGATAAAAATCTTTTTCTTTCTTGAGGATATTTTCTTGAATGAAAAACAGGAATAGTATCAGACTCTAAATAAGCAAATTCTCCCGGATAATCTTGTAAATTAAGGACTGCTAATGGTGGTATTTGAACGTTAAAGTTTTGCTTACAATAATCAGGTTGAATCATAAATACATTATTTTGATAGTTTACGTGGTCAACCGCAAAACAAGAATAGCAATTTTTACAATATATCCTTGTCGAACTTGCATCGCCTCTTAGTTGGGTTACAACCATATTATCAATACCAATATAACTCTTTATATCTGAACGGAAATATACAGAATAGAGTATATCTTTAGGTTTTTTGCCTCCATTTATCTCTGCCCAACGCAATGCCTGCCTACAATCTTCACATGCACACATTACTGAATATTTGGGTAACGGGTCATTTAAAAACAATTCACATGAACCACACGAACAAGAAATTTTATTTTTTTTATCCATATTTATAGTCTAATCAAAATATTCTTTGAAGGTAAAGAGTAATTAATATTTCTCTCTGGATATTATCGTGGTTTATAGATTAGGTTTTGCTTGTCAGTTTTGGGTGGAGTGAATGTTATTTTTGTAATAAAATATATCAAGAAAAATGAGTCAGGAAAATTTATAAATGATTACATCTATTGACCATATAGTTTTAACATCTATTTAAATTTTAAATCTAAGTCTTGCAATCCCTTAGAAACTTCAACTTCACAATTTCCTTCAAATCTTGTTACTTGACCACCCATATCTTTAATTTGATCCCAAAATTTATTAGATTTATTTTTTCGAACATCTTCCATTTCTTCTTTAGTTCTAAAAACGTGAAATATTTCAACTTGATTTTCTGTTCTATCAACAAAACACCTAAACATTAATCCATTATTTTGAAAGAGATCATGACTCCAGTCTTTTAATGCAAGTATGATTGCTTTTTTTGCTAATTCATTTTGTACTTTAATTGTGACATTTACTGCAAACATCTTAACCTCATTTATTTATTTTATGTAATCTGTAGTTAAATCATACTTTATTTTAAGTTTTAATTGAACTTCTCTCTTGTCTACTTTAACTTGAACATTCCAATTATTTCCTCTTTTTCTTACACAACTCATGATTTAACCCCTTTTACTGTGTCAAATCTGTGTCAAAACTGAGTATTCTCTGAGGTGTATTTAGTTTCTATTCTTTTAAGTAATTGATATTAAAAAGAAAGAAATGGTGCGCTCGAGAGGATTCGAACCCCTGACCCCTAGATTCGTAGTCTAGTGCTCTATCCAGCTGAGCTACGAGCGCAATTTGCTAAATTGTTAATAATAGTTATCTACATAAATAATTATAATCAAGTAAGAAAATAAATATTATATTTTTGTTAACTTTAGTGTAGAAAATATTAACTTAACTTTTATATATAATACATGAGTAATACAAATACATATGACAAATCTTTTCCAGTGTCTTGGGAAGAAATTCACAGGAATAGCAAAGCTTTAGCTTGGCGTTTATCTGGACTTAAGCCCTATAAAGGAATAATTGCTGTTACTAGAGGTGGGCTGGTGCCTGCGGCAATAGTAGCGAGAGAATTAGATATAAGGTTAATCGATACTTTTTGTGTTTTATCTTATAGTCAAAAAACTAAGGGTGATGTAAAAGTCTTAAAAGAGGCTACTGTAGTAAATAATGGTGAAGGTTGGTTGATAGTTGATGATCTAGTAGATACTGGTGAAACTATAAAAGCTATAAGATCAAGCTTACCTAATGCTCATTATGCAACAGTATATGCTAAGCCGAGTGGTAGGGAACAGGTTGATACTTTTATAACAGAAGTTTCTCAAGATACATGGATATATTTTCCCTGGGATATGGAAATGAAGCCAGCTCCTACAATTTCTGAGCGTACACAAAAATAATCATATTGACTAACTGATACAAAGCGTCTAAAACATAGATAGTTTGAGAGGCTGTATTTAATACATAAAAAAAATGAAACGTACATTTCAACCAAGTAATTTAGTAAGAAAAAGAAGACACGGATATAGATCCAGAATGTCTACTGTAGGTGGTAGAAATGTGATTCGTAGTAGAAGAGCAAAAGGAAGAAAAAAGCTCTCAGCTTAAATTTTCTTAATTATTTCTATATCTTGTTTGTTAATTTACATAGCTTATGAGATCGTAAAATGAAACTTTTAACTTTAAAAAAGAGAAGAGATTTTGTTTTATCAAATAAGTATGGGCAAAAAACTCATCACAAAAATTTCATTTTACAAGAGTATTACAACCCTAATATATCAGATGAAGGGCTGACGTTTGGTTTCACAGCAACTAAAAAAATTGGTAATGCAGTAAAAAGAAATAGGGCAAAAAGAAGAATGAGGGCATTAATCTCAAGTTTGTTAAGAGAAGATAATATTTTGTTTAAAGAAAAATATAGTTATGTTTTAATAGCAAAACAGTCAATTTTAAAGGCTTCCTTTTTTGAGATGCACAATCAATTGAAACAACTTCTGAGTAGATTATGATGAAAAGATTTTTAACATTTTCCTCAATTACATTAATTGACACTTACAAATATATTATTTCACCTTTATTAGGAAATAATTGTAGATACTTACCCACTTGTTCTGAATACACAAAAGATTCGATAATTAAGTTTGGTTTAAAAAAAGGGATTTGGTTAGGTTTTAAAAGAATTATTAAATGTCATCCATGGGGGAAAAGTGGACATGATCCTATAAAATGAATTATATAATTCATTTCTTTTAATAAAAGGTACTTTAGGTTAAACAAATATAAAAAAATAAAATATATTTTATTAGATATAAATTGAGCGAGAAAAAATGAACCCAGAAACAAGAAATTTAGTTGCAGCAATTTGCTTATCTATGGCTGTGCTTATAGGCTATCAAATATTATTTGTAGATCCCAAAAAAGATTTATATCAACAAGAAAAAATCGCTAAAGAAAATAATGACACCTCAAACATTCCTTTGCCTGAAAATGTAGATAATGGAATCATTACATCAGATAATACTGAGCCAACCCAACAAAATAAAACAGTTCCAAGAATTTCAATGGAAAGTCAAGAGGTATCTGGGTCCATATCACTCAGGGGTGCCAGAATAGATGATATTACTTTAACTCAGTATCGAGAATCACTCGAGCCTGAGAGCGATATGATTAAATTATTATTAAAGTCTAATGGTAGGACACCGTATTTTATTGAATTTGGATGGAGTAGCCCTGATGGGATAAAAGTACCTAATGGTAAAACATTATGGCAGTCATCAAGTAATATTTTAACACCTGAAAAAACTGTCACTTTAAAGTGGAAAAATGGTGAAGGAATTACTTTTTATCAAGACATAAGTATTGACGATACTTTTATGATCACTGTTAACCAGAGAGTTGAAAATAGTTCTGCTAAGTCAGTTATTTTGTATCCATATGGTTTAATTAGAAGAGCTGGTGAACCAGAAACAATTGATTTTTTTGTATTGCATGAAGGTCCACTCGGAGTTTTCGATAAAACATTGTCTGAACAAAGTTATGGCGATTTAACAGAAGCTGGCAAAAAAGGTATTAATATAAAACCAAATGAATCAGGTGGTTGGATTGGTTTGACTGACAAATATTGGATGACAGCTCTATTACCTGATCAAAACCAGAAATACAACTTTACTTTTAGAAAATTAAGTTCAAATGGTGGACAATATCAAACTGATTTTTTAGGAAATGCTGTAACTATTTCTGCAAACTCTAAAGGTGAGTTTTTATCAAGGACATTTGCAGGAGCAAAAAGATTAGCATTGTTTGACGAATATGAACAAAAATTTAATATTCAACATTTTGATTTAGCCATTGATTTTGGTTGGTTTTATTTTTTAACGAAACCTTTCTTTTATGCTTTATCTTGGGCAAATGATTATTTAGGTAATTTTGGATTAGCAATTTTAGCTATAACAGTAATTGTTAAATTATTATTTTTTCCATTAGCAAATAAATCATACAAGAGCATGGCTAAAATGAGAGTGCTAACACCTCAGATTCAAAAATTGAGAGAAAGGGTTGGTGACGATCGACAAAAATTAAACCAAGAAATGATGAATCTTTATAAAAAAGAAAAAGTGAATCCTGCGGCAGGATGTTTGCCAATTTTAGTTCAGATTCCTGTCTTCTTTGCTCTATATAAGGTTTTATTTGTTTCAATTGAAATGAGGCAAACACCTTTTTTTGGGTGGATTAAGGATTTATCTGTTCAAGATCCAACAAGTATTTTTAATCTATTTGGTTTGCTTCCCTATAGCACATCATTTTTACCAGACTTTTTAAATATTGGTATTTGGCCGTTGTTTATGGGTGTGACTATGTTTTTACAGCAGAGACTAAACCCAACTCCACCGGACCCTATACAAGCAAAAATATTTGCGTGGATGCCAGTTGCATTTACATTTTTATTAGCCACCTTCCCTGCTGGTTTAGTTATATATTGGACATGGAATAATCTGCTTTCAATATGTCAGCAATGGGTAATTATGAATAAGATGAATAAAGAGTCAAAATAAGTAGGTTGAATTCTTGTTATATGATGATCTTGAAATTGAAAAAGCTAGAAAAATTTTTTCAGGGGATTGTAAATTCATAGCTGCAGCTCTTGATATCAATGTTATACCTCCTCAAGAAGGTAATGAGGTAGCATTTGCAGGAAGATCTAATGTTGGTAAAAGTTCACTTGTTAATGCCCTCACAAATAGAAAAACCTTAGCTAGAACTAGTCAAACACCAGGAAGAACTAGGCAATTGATATTTTTTGACCTTTTCTATCAAAGTAATAGGCTTAGATTAGTTGATCTACCTGGTTATGGTTATGCAAAAGCACCAAAGAAAGATATAAAATCATGGACATCTCTTACTTTAAAGTATTTAAAAGGTAGACCAACACTAAGAACTGTATGTCTGTTAATTGATAGTAGGCGAGGGATTGGAGATTTAGATAAAAGTATAATGAAAGAACTTGATACAGCAGCAGTAAGTTGGGTTTTAGTTCTTACAAAAATTGATAAATTGAGTGAAGAAGAAATAATAAAGGTGAAAGATAATTCAAATAAAATTATTTCTAAATATACAGCTGCTTTTCCAGAAATAATGGTTACTTCAAGTCTCAAAAATAATGGTATTGAAATGTTGAGAACATATTTAGCAAGCTTTTCATAAAAAAAGATAAAATAATAATTAAATTCAAAAATATATGATAATAATATTGATATAAATTTTAAACGGTTAAAGCATTGAAAAAAAATAAAGATCAAATTCAATCTGAATGGCTGAAAAAAGCTGATTTACTTACAGAAACTTTACCTTTTATGAAACGTTATGCAAATAAGGTTATTGTTGTAAAATTTGGTGGAAATGCAATGGGTAAAAAGGAATACGTAAACAGCTTTGCAAAAGATATTGTTTTATTACAACAAGTAGGAATGCTTCCAGTTGTGGTACATGGAGGTGGACCACAAATAGGTGAAATGTTATCTAAGCTTCAAATAAAAACTGAGTTTATAAATGGACTTCGAATAACGGATGAAGCAACAATTGATGTTGTTGAAATGGTTCTTAGTGGAGTAACTAATAAAGCAATAGTTTCATCGATTGCTAATTCAGGTGCAAAATCAGTTGGTATTTCTGGTAAAGATGGAAATTTAATAACTGCTAAAAGACTAATTAAAGTTGATGAAAATTCTGACTCTAATGTAGAAAAAGCAATTGATCTTGGATATGTAGGTGAACCAGAAAAAATTGATCCTCAAGTTATCCATGCTTTAATTAATGAAAAAATGATACCTGTAATTGCGCCTGTTGGGATTGGAACCGATGGCTTAACATATAATATAAATGCTGATACTGCAGCAGGATCTATTTCAGCTGCAATGAAAGCCTCTAGAATGATAATGTTAACTGACGTTGCCGGAGTTCTTGACCAAAATGGTAATTTAATTCCAGAATTAACAATTTCAGAAGCGCAAGAGTTAATAAAAAATAAAATTGTTGTTGGGGGCATGATCCCAAAAATTAAAACATGCATTGATGCAGTTTTAGGTGGTGCAGAGGCATCTGTAATAATGGATGGAAGAATGCCTCATTCTCTGTTGTTAGAACTTTTTACAGAACATGGTGTAGGAACTATCATTAGAAAAAGCTCTAATTAGTTTAAATTTTTATGAAATCATTTTTGAATAATATTGATACTAAAGATTTTAATGACAAATATGATCATTGGATTTTTGATTTAGATAACACAATTTATGATTTTAATTTAGGTTTGTTTAAACGTGTCTCCTCAAGAATGACTAAATATATTAAAGAATTTTTTAACTTAAATGAGGTTGACGCTCTTACTCTACAAAGAAATATGTATAAAAAATATGGTCTAACCTTAAGAGGGTTAATGATTGAAAAAAAAATTGACCCAGAGCCATTTCTTGAATTTGTACATGATGTAGATTTTAGTGAATTAGATGAAGATATTACACTTAAAACATTACTAGGTAAAATTAAAGGCAAGAAATCAATTTACACTAATGCAACATTTAAACATGCAAAAAATATATTAAAATCAATGGGAATATTTGAAGAATTTGAGATTATTTTTGACATTAAAGATGCAAATTATATAGCCAAACCAGATCTTAACTCTTATCTTATGATGAAAAAAAAACTTGGTCTTAATGATATTAATATTTCTAAAAGTATTTTTTTCGAAGATACACCTAAAAACTTAAAGCCAGCTAGTGAATTAGGAATCAGTACTGCATGGATTGAAAATGATTTTAACAGAAAAGAAGCTGATATTTTTAGAGAATATATTAATTTCACTGGATCAGACATAAAATCTATTTTAAGTAGTATGTTAAATTTTGAAAAAAGGTAATTTGTTTTAATTTAATTGAAGGGATCGTCATGGATATAGAGAATATGAAGTCAGTTATAGAAAGAGTTTTCGATAATAATGAAGATATTAATCCAAATACTACTGGTGAAATCAGAGACTCTATTGAAACTGCTTTAGATTACCTAGATAAAGGTAAATTAAGAGTAGCTGAGCCGTTGGGAAATAGTAAATGGCAAGTAAATCAATGGCTTAAAAAAGCTGTTTTATTATCTTTTAAGATAAATGATATGGATGTAATTTCCGGAGGACCAAAAAGTCAAAACACTGGACCAGCTAATTGGTGGGACAAAATTCCCTCTAAGTTTTCAGGATGGAATAAAGAAGAATTTAAAAAAGCTGGTTTTAGAGCAGTTCCTGGAAGTGTGGTAAGACATTCTGCTTATATTGCACCTAGTGTTGTATTAATGCCATCATTTGTAAATATTGGTGCTTATGTTGATAGTGGAAGTATGATTGATACGTGGGCAACTGTTGGATCATGCGCACAAATTGGTAAAAATGTTCATATTTCAGGCGGTGCAGGTA
This sequence comes from uncultured SAR116 cluster alpha proteobacterium, assembly GCA_902618025.1. Classification (GTDB taxonomy): domain Bacteria; phylum Pseudomonadota; class Alphaproteobacteria; order Puniceispirillales; family Marisalimonadaceae; genus Marisalimonas. The sequence goes on along the minus strand of CACMYY010000005.1, from coordinate 59,888 downwards.
TTGGGGGCGTTTTAGAACCTGTTCAAGCAGGACCAGTTATCATTGAAGATAATTGTTTTATTGGAGCGAGATCTGAAGTAGCTGAAGGTGTTGTTATCGAAACAGGAGCGGTTTTATCTATGGGAGTGTTTATTGGTGCATCTACAAAAATTATTGATAGAAAAACTGGAGAAATTTATATTGGTAGGGTGCCTGCATATTCCGTCGTAGTACCTGGATCTATTCCTGGTAAATTGTTACCTGATGGCTCCCAAGGACCAAGCTTATATTGTGCCGTAATTGTAAAAAAAGTTGATGCTCAGACGCGTTCAAAGACATCTGTAAATGAACTTTTAAGAGATTAGTTAAGGTCTTTTATGTCTAATGTTATAAACCCAGTAGAATTAACTTCAGCTTTAATTAAGTGTAGAAGTATAACTCCAACATCTGCAGGTTCTATAGATTTGATTGTTTCATATTTAGAACCTATGGGATTTTCTTGCACAAAAATCGACTTTGGACAGGGTAACGAAAAGGTTGAAAACTTATATGCAAGATTTGGTTCCTTAGAACCAAATATTTGCTTTGCAGGTCATGTGGATGTTGTTCCTACTGGAGATGAACAAAGTTGGTCCATAGATCCTTTTGGTGGGGAAATTAAAAAAGGAAAAATATGGGGAAGAGGTGCTGCAGACATGAAATCTGGGATAGCGGCCTTTATAGCGGCTGTTTCACAGTTTATGGAAACAAACAAAAATCTAAAAGATTATGGTAGTATCTCCTTTTTAATTACAAGTGATGAAGAAGGAAAGGCAATAAACGGTTCAAAAAAGGTAGTTGAATGGCTGTTAAACAAGTCAGAAAAAATTTCTGGTTGTATTGTTGGGGAACCAACTAATGTAAATGAAATGGGAGATACAATTAAAATTGGTAGAAGAGGAAGTTTTACTGGCTCTTTGATTGTTAAAGGTATTCAGGGTCATGTTGGTTATCCTGATTTAGCAGAAAACCCAATAAATTCACTTTTAAAAATGCTAGAGCCTTTTGCAAAAATATATTTAGATAAAGGAACTAATGAATTCCAGCCTAGTTCAGTAATGATTACCTCAATTGATGTGAATAATGATGCAAGTAATGTTATTCCTGGGGAGGTAAAGGCAAAATTTAATATTAGATTTAATACTTTACATTCAGTTTCTTCGCTAAAATCTATGCTAAAAAACCAGTTTGATGCTATTACTAAAAACTATGAGTTTGAATATTTTTGTAATGCTGAACCTTTCCTTACAAGTGATGAAGAACTAAAATCAACTCTTCAAAATGCAATCACAAATGTTGTAAATGTTAATACCACACAATCTACTACAGGCGGCACTTCAGATGCAAGGTTCATAACTAAACTATGTCCTGTAATAGAGTTTGGTTTGGTAGGTAAAACAATGCATAAGATAGATGAAAATGTTGAAATTGATGATATTATTAAGCTAACAAGTATTTATAATAAATTCCTACATAATTATTTCAGAGTTGAAAAAAATGATTAAATTTCCTCCAAATCCTTTTGTAATAAAAGATGGGTTTTTATCTGCTTTTCAATTCATGTCGAAAAAAGATAATTCTTCTCAATTATTCAACTTAAATTTAAATGGTTTTTGGGATAGTTGTTGGATAGTTTTTTTTGTGAATGCAATTGTCTCAACTTTAGCTTCATATGGAATTAAAGCGAATATTGATGGTGATATTCAAAGTGGGATATTACCTAGATTACTTCTAATAACAATTATAGACATTTGTTTATTCTCAATCTTAGTCAACACAATTTTTGAAAAAATTGGGAAGGGTGATAAGTTTTTTAAATTTATTATACCATTTAATTGGATACAGTCTTTTCAGGCCATTTTAATGTTAAGTTTTGCTGTATTAGGTTTGATCTTACCTCCATCAATTTTTGTATTTTTTGGTATTATGTTAGTAATTTGGGTTACTTTTTCTTTATGGCGTATTGGAAAAGAAGAGGTTGGTTTGACTGGTTGGGGAGCTACGGGTATGATTTTTTTATCAGTTATAATTGAAGCAAGTTTAGGAATGTTTTCACGTTCATTATCAATGACAATTTGATTTAATTATAATGATTACTGTCATAAATAATTGGCCAATTATCATCAAGTAAATCACTTGGATATTCTACTTTTTCAAGATATAGACCTTCTGCTGGAGAAGTTGGCCCTGCAAGATTTCTATCTTTACCCTCAATAATTTTTTTTATATCATTAGGCTTTAATGTTTCGTCACCCACTTTGTAAATTGTTCCTACAATAATTCTTACTTGACTATGTAAAAAACTTTTTGCGGATATATTTATTATAATTTCATCACCTACACATGAAAGTGATATTTTGTCTAACGTTCTAATAGGCGATTTGGCTTGACAATTTATAGTTCTAAAACTTGTAAAATCATGCTTTCCAATTATGTGTTTAACTCCTTTTTTCATTAATCGAATATTTAACTTTTTCCTTGAATGCCAAACCTTCCCTTTTTCTATACCAGGTGGTGCGGCACGACATAAAATTCTATACTTATAATGACGTTTTATTGCACTGAACCTGGCGTTAAACTCTGGTTCAACTTGTCTAGCAGAAATTACTCTAATATTAGATTTCTTTAAATATGAGTTGAAAGCAGAGATTATATAAAATGGATGTTTAGTTGTTAATTTATGATTTTTTGGAAGATTTATATGAGCCACTTGTCCTAGGGCATGAACTCCAGCATCAGTTCTACCAGAACCTTGTATTTCAAATTCTTGATTAAAAATATTTTTAGCAGCTTCTTCTAAACTGCCTTGGACAGAAATGCCTTCGTTTTGCTTTTGCCAGCCAACTAAGTTATTTCCATCATACTCAATTAGTAAAGCAAATTTAACAGTCTTATTTATTTCCAAATTTTTCACCAATACTTATTTTAGTTCCATTGAGAAAATCTTTGACAGACATGATATTTTTTCCAGATTTTTGTAGATATTTAATCTCTAATGCTGATTTATTTCCACATGCTACAATTATTTTTTTGTTACATTCAATTATTGTACCTGGTTCAAATTGATTACTATCTTTACAAAGTTTGGTTTCAACAATTTTAATTTTAACACCAGATAAATATGTATAAGTACTTGGAAAGGGATTAAAAGCTCTTACTTTATTAAAAATATTAATAGAGGGCAAACTCCAGTTTATAACAGCCTCATCTTTAACAATTTTCTCTGCATATTTAACACCATCCTCTTTTTGTTTGATTGGCACAACTTTCCCATCAATATATTCTTTTATAGTTTTCACAAGCATTTCAGCTGTTAAATTGGATAGTTTATCATGTATAGTTTTAGAAGTATCACTAGTATGAATTTTTATTGATTTTGAAGATAGTATTGGTCCAGTATCCATACCTTGTTCCATTAACATTATACATGAACCAGTTTTATGATCACCTGCTTCTATAGCTCTTTGTATTGGAGCAGCGCCACGCCACCTTGGTAAAAGGCTAGCATGACCGTTAATGCAACCAAATTTGGGTGTTAATAAGAACCTTTCAGGTAGAAGCAAACCATATGCAACGACTACAACTAAATCCGGCTTAAGGTTTTTAAATTGGAGAAACACATCTTCCTGTTTTAAAGTTGAAGGAGTAATTGTTTTTAAATTTAATTCTTTTGCATTTTTTTCAACTGGAGAAAGTTTTGTTTTCATACCTCTTCCACTAGGGCGAGCAGGTTGTGAATAAACAGCAACTATATTATAATTTTTCTCCATAAACTTTAGGCTGGGTACAGCAAAATCAGGAGTTCCCATAAATATTATATTCAACTAACCCTCGTTTTCGTAACGTTTTAATTTTTAGAGTATTCTTTGATAGCTTTTTTAAGAATTATTTCTCTTTTTAATTTTGATAGATGATCAATAAAAAGAATACCATTTAAATGATCTATTTCATGTTGAATGCAAGTTGCTAACAATCCCTCAGCATCAATGATATTATCTTTTTTATTTTCGTCAGTATACTTTACTTTTAAGGATGATGGTCTTTTGATTTTTGCATTGTATCCAGGTATAGACAAGCAACCCTCTTCTCTTTCTTCAAGATTTTTACCTAAACTTATTATTTCTGGGTTAATCATTTTAATTGGAAAAGGTTCAAATTGTTCATCCTTTATTTTTTCATTATACTCTTCTTCAGAATCATTTTGAGTTTCATACTTTGTTTTTCCACAATCCATTACAATTAATCTCTTATCAATTGCAATTTGTGTGGCGGCTAAACCAATACCATTTGCATGATACATAGTTTCCATCATGTCATCTAGAATGGTTAAAATATCTTTATCAATGACTGTTACAGGTTTAGCAGTAACTTTCAATAAAGGATTAGGTACTTTAATAATTTCTCTTAGGCTCATTTAGCAAAGTCCTTATGTATTTTATGCTAGTTAAATTAAATACAATTTGTAATATTAAATTATCTTAATATGGAGACAAAATGGATTTAAAATATTTAATTATATTTATCATTTCTTTATTTATACTCTCAATCATAATTTTTTTAATATGTAAATTATATTTTGAAAATAAAAATAAAAATCTTAACACACCTTTAAATCATGAATTAAACCAAATCACTGAATTAAAAGGAGCAGTGTCTCAATTGAGCAGTAGCATTGAAGAGAGGTTGGGTAACTTTGGGACCTCTATTGGTAATAGTCTTACACAACAAACTCAAAACACACAAAAATCTCTTATGGAGATGCATGAGAGATTAGCAATTATTGATAGAGCTCAAGAGAACATCCATTCCTTATCAACTCAGGTAAATGATCTACAAAATATTTTGTCAAACAAACAACTCAGAGGAGCTTTTGGCGAGGTTCAACTTGAAAATATAGTTAAAGATGCACTTCCTCAGAATGCATACCAATTTCAATATACACTAATATCTAATACTAGAGTTGACTGCATTGTAAAAATGCCACAACCACCTGGTTCAATTTGTATAGATTCAAAATTTCCACTAGAAGATTATAAAAAATTTGCAAATTCTTCAAATGAACAAGAAAAAAAAGATAATTTAAAATCATTTCATAATGCAGTTCAAAAGCATATTAAAGATATTGCTGATAAATATATTTCACCTGGTGAAACAGCAGACTCAGCCATAATGTTTCTTCCTAGTGAATCAATTTATTCAGAAATTAATATTAGGTTTCCAAGACTAGTCAATGAAAGTAGAAATAAGAAAGTTTACATGGCAGGTCCCGATAATTTAATGCTTCTTTTGCATACTGTTAGGGCTATATTAAGAGATGCAACAATGAGTCAAACAGCAGGAAAAATACAAATTGAAGTAGATAAGTTAACTAATGATTTAAATTTATTAGCTGACAGAGTCTTAAAACTCGATAAACATTTTGACTTGGCAAGAAAAGACTTAGATGAAATCAAAATTTCTCATAGAAAAATTGAAAATAGAGGCAATGTGATAACTTCTATTGATGTAAGTGACAAAAAAAAATTGACTGAATAAATTATAATTTGTTTCTAGCTTTTAAAGCTTGCGCAATTGTTCCATCGTCCAAAAAATCTAATTCTCCACCAACTGGTAATCCATGGGCTAATCTTGTGATATTAATATTAAATTTACTCAATATCTCTGCTAAATAATGTGCGGTTGTTTGTCCGTCAAGTGTGGCTGAGATTGCAATAATTATTTCTGTAATAGATTTGTTTTCTAATCTTTTTTCTAAAGAAGCAATATTAAGTTGCTCTGGATTGACACCATCTATTGCTGACAAAACACCACCTAATATATGATATTTCCCATTATAAACATTTGATCTTTCTAAGGCCCATAAATCTGCAACAGTTTCAACTACGCATAATAAGTTTTGATTTCTAGAAGAATCTTTGCAAATTTGACAGATTTCATTTTCATCTAAATTACCACATTCGATACAACTTCTTATGTTATTAGCTACTGTGGTCAAATCTTCAATAAGTGGTAATAGTAATTTTTCTTTATCTTTTAATAAGTGTAAAACAACCCTTCTGGATGATCTAGGGCCCAAACCAGGTAGTTTTGAAACTTTTTTTATTAGTTTTTCTAAAAATTGTTCAGACATTTTAATTTTCCAAATGTAATTTAATTTGATTTTTTATCTTCAATTGAAGTTATCTCAGCCTGAGGAAAATGTTTAAATACTTCTGCAAAATGAGGATTAGCTTTTATTTGTTCTTTCTGCTCATGCAATTTAATATTTTGTTTTTCAACTATTGTTTTTTCTCCATCTTCCTCAGAATGGGTAACATTCCATTTATTTTTTGTTATTTTTTCTAATGTGGAAGATAAATTTCTTAGAATTTCTGTATCAGATTTGAATTTTAACCTTAGCTTTATACTACTTTCTTCAAAAGATATTAAATAAACATTATTGATCAATTGAGCATGGAGCAGAGATTCTCTGTTTTTTAAAAGTAAATCTAACAAATCTTCAAAAGATTCAGGATTTTTGAAATTTTCTGTTTTTTCTTCATTATTAACTATAATTTCCTTGTTTAACTTATCTTGAGAATGTGATGCCTCAGAAACTTTAGTTTGATCATTTTCTGATTTCTCTTCTTTATAATTGGTTGTATTTTCTTTAATCGTTTTTTCTTTAGAGTTTGTAATCTCAGAAACTTTAGTTTGTTTATCCTCTGATTGAGTATTTGTTTGCTCTGATATTTTTTCTAAAAATTTACTTGGATCTGGAAGTGATGATCCATAACATAATTTTATTATTGCCATTGAACCAGCTTGTTCCTCATTAGGAGCATATTTTAATTCTTCAAAACTTTTAATTAAAATTTGCCATAATCTAACAAGTTTAGGTAACCCATTTGTAGAAATTTCAGAAATTTTTTTCCGGATCGACTCAGTCATATTAATGTCTGATTTTATAACATTAATTTTTGATGCTAAATGACTTATTTCCAAAAGATTTGAGATGATTTGAAGTGGTTGTACACCATTTTGTAAAATATCATCATAAACTTTTAAAGCTTCGCTACATTGATTTGATAAACATAGTTCAAACAATTCAATGTTTTTTTCATAACCATTTAATCCAAGCATATTTAAGACTGTTTGTTCCTTAATATCGTCGCCACACAGAGATGCTGCTTGATCTAGTAACGATAAAGCATCTCTTACAGATCCTTCACTTGCTTTACAAATATGTGAGATAGAATCATTCTCATAAGAAATGCTTTCATTTTGACAAATGTTTTTTAAATGATTTGATAATGTTTTTAAATCAACTCTTTGAAGATCAAATTTTTGACATCTTGAAACTATTGTTGCTGGTATTTTTTTTATTTCAGTTGTTGCAAAAATGAACTTAACATTTTGTGGGGGTTCTTCTAGGGTTTTTAAAAGAGCATTAAATGCTGCGTTAGACAACATATGAACTTCATCTATAATGTAAACCTTGTATCTTGCATTATTTGGTGAATATATAACAGAGTCAATTATTTCTCTTATGCCATCAACTCCAGTTCTACTAGCGGCGTCAACCTCAATGACATCAAGAAAATTTCCATTATTTATGGATTTGCACGGTGAGCAATTATTACAAATTTCAAAAGAGGGATCTTTTTTACTGCCATCACCAATACAATTTAAAGCTTTAGCTATTATTCTTGCTGTAGTAGTTTTCCCAACACCTCTTATACCAGTTAAGAGAAATGCGTGAGCTAATCTGCCTTTGTTAAGAGCGTTATTAAAAGTTTTGACTAGTGTGTCTTGTCCAATTAATTCACTGAAATCATTTGGTCTATATTTACGAGCTAAAACTCTATAATTGTTTTGTTCATTAATATTATTTATTTGATATCTCGTTTATAATCAGTAAAACGAAGGGCCTCACAACCCGCTATCATTGTTACGGCTGCTTCCTTTCGGACCTGACCGGATTGGCAAGAATTACGTCCGTGTGACCCTTCACAAATATATATGTTATAAATAACAATAATATGCAAGAATTTCTGTGTTTTTATGAATTAGTTTTTCTTAGCTCTAGAGTAAGTTCCAATAATTTTAACTGAATTAGGCTCGCTATAGAAATACATTTCTTCAAGAGCGTTTTGCATAGGTTTTGTATCTGGATGACCTTCTGCATCAACATAAAATCTTGCTGCATTCATTTCCTTACCACCAATATAGCTTTCAAGTTTAGTAAGATTTATTCCGTTAGTAGCAAATCCACCTAAGACTTTATATAATGCAGCAGGAACAGATCTAACCTCAAAAATTATAGTTGTCACAGGAATTGGTATGTCTACAGATGGTGTCTGAGCATCTCTAGCCATTATCAAAAATCTAGTTGTATTATGTTCTGCATCTTCAATATTATTTTTTAATATTTTTAAGTCATAGATTTTTGCCGCCATATTTGACGCGATTGCAGCAATTTTAGGATCTTCTAACCTTGAAACTTCTTCCGCTGCCCCTGCAGTATCTATATGTTGTATAGGTATTAGGTTATATTTTTTTATAAATTTTCTGCATTGAGCAAGACCTTGCGCATGACTTTTAATATATTTCAGATCTTCTAGTTTAGAGGTTTTCAGTCCTAGTAATTGATGGTTTACTTTCTGAAAATGTTCGCCAACTATAAATAATCCACTTTCTGGTATTAAATGATGAATGTCTGCAACTCTCCCTGCCAAAGAATTTTCTACAGGAACCATTGCATAATCTGTCTCTCCATTTTTGGTTGAGTTAAGCATGTCTTCAAATGAAGTGCATGGTAGAGTTTCAGATTTAGGGAAATAAGCTTCACATGCCATATTTGAATATGCTCCAGCCATACCTTGAAAAGCAATTATAAGTTTACTGTTATCATTCATTTTTATCTCTATTTTGTTTGACTTAATTTATTATATGAATAACTACATTAAGTCTTTAAAATAATTTTCTGCTTTCTTTAAATCTGATATAGTATCCACCCCAATCGGGTGTTCAGAAGTAATAATTGTGTGTATCTTAATTCCAGATTCGAGTGCTCGAAGCTGTTCAAGTTTCTCTGATTTTTCTAATGGAGAAGGTTTTAATTTTACAAATTTTTCTAATATACTTCTTCGCCAAGCATAAATCCCAATATGATGCCAAATATTTTTACTCCCTGTTGGAATGCAAGCTCTGCTGAAATATAATGCTTTTCCAACATCATCTATTTTTGGGTTGTCTTTTTTGAAAGCTGCTGCAACTTTAACAACTGATGGGTCATCAAACTCATCTGGAGAGGCTTTTACAATAACGGTTGTGATTTCTTTTAATGGATCATTAGCTACCTGAGCTAACTTTTGAATTAAATCTCCTGAAATATTTGGAAGATCGCCTTGCAGGTGGATAATATTTTTGTAATTTTTTTTAGGATCAAATTTTTCAAGAGCTTCTAATATTCTATCTGATCCGCTTTCATGTTGATTAGAAGTCATTAATGCAGTCCCCCCCCAGTCATTCACAGTTTTTAAAATTAACTTATCATCAGTTGCTACAACCACTGGAACATTTAATTTTGTATTTTTTGCACAATTGTATGCATGAATTATTAGTGGGATACCGTTGATTTTAAGAAGAGGTTTATTTGGGAGTCTTGATGAACCTATTCTAGCAGGTATCATAATAATGGTATCAGTATATTCCAATTTCAAAGCTCCATGAATTTTATTCAATTATATTTAAAATTTCTTGGAAATAATTTATTACCCTTTTTAACTTTTATACTTGAAGAAAGCATTTCTTGCATGTAAATAATTACTTATTAAAATATTTATTTGTGGATTAATTTATGGATGCATTGAGGTTTAATAAAATAGCAGCAGCATTATTGTCAGGTGTTTTGTTGATAATGGTCTTTGGAAAGATTAGTAATTTACTAGTTAGTCCAAATACTGAAATCTCAAATGCATATCCAATAGAAGTTCCAGAAAAAGCTGAAACAAAAATTAAAGAAACTAAAGAAATAACGGTTGAACCTATTCTTGCTCTTTTAGCTAGTGCAGATATAGATAATGGTCAAAAAATTTCTAAAAAATGTGTTGCTTGTCATGGATTTGAAGCTGGAGGTGCAAACAAAGTTGGGCCTAACCTTTATAATATCGTTAACAAAGAACAAGGTAAAGCAGACTATGCATATTCTAAAACACTTGCATCATTATCTGGTAAATGGACTTACGAAGAGCTTAATAAATTTTTGTATAAACCAAAACTATTTTATAAAGGCACTAAAATGAATTATGCAGGTTTATCAAAAACAAAAGATAGAGCTGATCTAATTGCTTGGTTAAGAACAAAGAGCGATAGTCCTGTAGCCTTGCCATAGATAAAATACAAATGAACAAAAATCCCTTTTGAAAAGGTCCTTTTTATGAATGAAGCTGAATTTATTGAAATTTCAGATTTTATGAATTTATTGGCTGATCGTTCAAAAGTTATAACTTTAGAAGGTTTTAACTCAAATCTAACTCTACAAGTTAAAGATGATGGAAGCCCTGTAACAGACTATGATATAAATTCTGAAAAAACATTAAGAGAGACTATATCAGCCAAATTTCCAAATCATAACATATTTGCTGAAGAGATAGGATTTACGTCAAATAATTCTGATTATACCTGGATTATAGATCCAATAGACGGAACTCGTAGCTATGTTATTGGAAGACCTTTATGGGGTACATTAATATCACTAGCATTTAAAGGTGAACCAATTATTGGCATGGCTGATTTTCCTGCTCTAGATGAAAGATGGATTGGTTATAAAAATAAATGTCTACTTAACAATGCAGCTTTTAAAAAGATTTATAAATCCATTACAAGTATATCTGAAGCAACAGTTGGCTCTACAGGACCACATTTATTTTCTGAAATTGGTAAACAAAAATATGAAACTTTGATAAAAAAATCCAAGTATCATGTTTGGTCAGGAGATTGTCATAATTATTGTTTGGTACTGAAAGGAGGCTTAGATTTAGTAGTTGAAGAAGGTCTTTCTTCATACGATATCTTGCCATTGATACCTATATTAAAATCAAAAGATATTATTGTTACCGACTGGAAATCTAAAAAAATTAATCTCAAGAATGATTTATTCAGCAAGTACTCTGTAATTGTTGCAAGAGATAAGAATATTCATGACACAGCAATTAATTATATGAATTAATTTAAAATTTAACTTTTTGAACAATACTTAATAATCATATTTACTATGCTTCTTAATCCCATAGCCTCTCCGCCCATAGGGAAGCCTGGCCGTGATGAAGTATTCCAAGCCATAAGATCAACATGTGCCCAATTTGTATTTTTATCTATAAATCTATTTAGGAATAATGCTGCAGTTATTGCGCCACCTGTTCCTGATGACCCTGTACTGTTTATTGCGTTATTATTTTTATCAAGTTGTTTATTATAAGGTTTAAATAAAGGCAATCTCCACATTGGGTCAATTTGTTTTATACCCTCATTTATAATATCTTCCCCTAAATTATCGTTGTTTGTAAATAATGCAGGTAATTCTGTACCTAAAGCCACTCTTGCAGCTCCCGTTAAAGTAGCAAAATCTAAAATAAAATCGCTTTTAATTTTGCTTTCCTGACAATAAGTTAGTGAGTCTGCAAGTAATAATCTGCCTTCCGCGTCTGTATTACCAATTTCAACTGGTGTTTGGTTTCTTGAATAAACAACATCTAATGGTCTCATAGATTTTTCAGAGACCGCATTCTCAGCAAGTGGTAAAATTACTCTTAAGTTAACAGGACAATTTATTGACATTAATGCATATGCTATTCCGAGAACTACTGCACTACCACCCATATCTTTTTTCATTAATAACATACTATTAGAAGGTTTTATATCCAAACCACCACTATCAAAAGTAACTCCCTTACCAACCAAAACAATGTTAGGATAATTGTTTTTTTTATTTTTATTCCATTGAAGATCAATAAGTACAGGTTGGTTTTCGGAAGATCTACCAACAAAATTTACTAAGGGAAAATTCTTTTCTAGTTGTTTGTCTTTATATGAAAAGATTGAAGGAGAAAATTTTTTAAATAATTTTTTAATTATTTTTTCGTAGTTTAATGGTGTTAGGATATTTGGTGGTAAATTTATCAAATCTCTTGCTAGAAAAATGCCTCGCATTTCTGCAAAGCATTTTTCTAATGAATTTTTTGAAATTTCTTTTTTACATTGAGACAAGCATAAGGACTGTTTTTCATGAGAACTTTTGTTTATTTTTTTTATGGAAAAATAATAGAATGCTAACCCCCATCCTAAAATAAAGTTTAACTTGTCAAAGTTTTCAAATTCATCAACAAATTGAACACTCCATTTTTTCTTTGGAAGTTTTTGTGCTAGTTTAGCTGCTTGGTCAATTAAGCTTTTTTTCGGTTCATGGGATTTTTTAATTATAGCAATTGCTCCACCAAGAGCAAATTCCTCATCTGGGAAAAATCCAAAATGCTGTGTGTCTAGCGCAAAACTAGTATTTAAAAATTTTTTTTGTTTTTCGGATATTAACTTAGTTGAAGTTAAATTTTTTATATCGTTAAAAAGATAAAGAGGAATTGATTTGATTTTTTTATTTTCGCAAAATCCATTAAGAGACTCATTAAAATTATATACCATTATTTAACTACCTCATAATAAATTTAAAATTATAACATTACTCTGAAAATATGGTATTTCTAATTATATAAAAAAGTTAAAGAAATGAATAGTATTTTAGAATTTTCAGAATTTTTTAAAAAAATAAAAAAATTAAATTATTTAATTTTTGGTTCATTGATTATTTTAATAATCTTAGCTCTTTTCTCTGGGCAGTACTCAATACCCCCTATAGATCGGGATGAAGCACGTTTTGCTCAAGCTAGCAGTCAAATGATTCAAAGTGGTGATTATGTAAATATAAAATTTCAAGACGAAATTAGAGCAAAGAAGCCAATAGGCATTTACTGGCTTCAAGCCTTTTCAGCGAAAATATTTGGTCAGGAAAATATTGGGTCGTATAGAATACCGTCCTTATTAAGCTCTATTATAACATTAGTTTTTGTTGGTTTAATAACTAGATTGATTTTCCCGCTTTACCACACTTTTCTTGTAACATTTTTATTTGCATCATCAATTGTATTTATGGGAGAAGCTCACCTAGCCAAAACGGATGCCACTCTTTTGTGCTTAATCTGTGTTCAGCAATTTTTTTTACTTAAAATAATTTTAGATCAAGATATTACTTTAAAAGTAAAATACCTTTACCCAATGTTAATGTGGCTAGCTTTTTCTTTTGGAGTTTTAGTAAAAGGCCCTGTTTCAATAGCTATACTAATTCCTACAGTGATTGCGTTTTCTATAATTCAGAAATCTATAAGTTTGATAAAATCTATAAGACCCATTTTAGGTTTTTTAATATGTTCTTTAGTTATTCTCCCTTGGTTTATTGTAATTGATGAAGCAACAAATGGAATGTTTTTACAAAAAGCTTTTCAAGAAGATTTTTTTAGTAAATTGAAGAGTGGTCAAGAGGGACATGGAGCATTGCCAGGAACTCATTTATTAACATTATCAATTTCAATATGGCCTATTGCAACTTTTTTACCTTGCTTGATTTTATTTAGTTTACAAAATAGAAATAACATAATTATAAAATTTTTAATCTGTTGGATTTTACCATTTTGGGTTATTATCGAATTAATTCCAACAAAACTTCTTCATTATTCACTTCCAGTTTTGCCAGCAATTGCGATTTTAGCAATAGGTGGACTATTGCAGTTTAAATCTAATATCAAAAAAATAAAAAGCGTATTACTTCGAAAAATTATCTATATCTCTTCTATTTTATTTAGTTTTGGAGGAATTATTTTAAGTGGAGGAATTTTTTATATTTCCTCTAAGTTTAATGTTGAAAACGATTATCTTTTAACATTTTTTACAATTTTGCTTATCTTAATTGCGATTGTTATTTTAATTTTGTCCCATACTTTGATTTTTAATTTTAAAACTCTATATCTAGATACCAGTAAAAGTTTTTATAACATTTTATTGGTAATCATTGCTCTTGGATCAATTTTTAATATTATTAATTATAATTTTGTTTTACCTAAACTAGATTATTTACACACAAGTAAAGCTATAATAAAGAAATTAAAAAAAGTTAAAGCTGATGCCGTTGCGTCTTCAGGCTACCATGAACCAAGTCTTGTTTTTTTATTAAATGGTAATGTTTTATTATCTAATCCTTATGAAGCTGCTATTTTTATGGCAGAGGGTAAAAACAATCTAGCGTTAATAGAAAAAAATGATCTAAAACAATTCTTAGAAACATCAAATGATCTTAATTTAAAAATAAATAAAATATCTATAGTAAAAGGTTTTAATATAGCTAAAGGTAGACATGTAGAAATATATATTTTTCAAAATCAATTGTTTGACCAAACTAATTAAAATGTCTATTGGTTTCTATATATTCAATTATTGCAATACTAAACATGTCCAAAACAACTGAAATATCTGTAGTTATTCCTGTTAAAAATGAAGCAGGAAATATTGACACACTAGTAAGTGAAATTCATCAGTCATTAAAAAAATTTAGTTATGAAATAATATACGTAAATGATGGATCAGACGATAATACTGAATTAGAATTAAAAAATAATATGAAAAATAACAAAAAGTTAAGAGTTATAAGTCATGAAAAAAGTCAAGGTCAATCCGCAGCTCTGAGGACAGGTATTAAAGCATCATATTCAAGAATAATAGCAACTTTGGATGGAGACGGTCAAAATGATCCATCTGATCTTCCTAAAATGATTAATACACTCAAGAGCTGTAATGATGAATTAATATTAATTGGTGGAGTTAGAGTAAATCGTAAGGATAACATTACTAGGTTATGGGCATCATCTTTTGCAAAATATTGCAGATTTATTTTGCTAAAGGATACTCACCCAGATTCAGGTTGTGGTATAAAAGTATTTCATAAAGAGTTATTTTTAAGGCTTCCTTATTTTGACCATATGCACAGATTTTTATCAGCTTTAGCTTTACGTGAAGGAGCCAAGGTTTTAAAATTTAATGTTAAACATAGGGAAAGAGTAGTAGGAACTTCAAATTATACTAATTTTGGAAGATTCCTTGTTGGTCTTTTTGACGTGTTAGGTGTAATCTGGCTAAGAAAAAGAATGCCAAAAAACACTTCCTTTAAAGAGATTTTAAAATAATTAGGAATTTCTAATGGATTTTATATCATTCTTATCAAATCAGATAGAAAAAGGTGCAATTTTTTTAAATGAGTTAATAATTGTCATTGTACCATTTATGGAGCCTTATTTATTAAATCATCCTGAGGCAATTATGATTACTATAGGTTTTGGAGGGCAGGCATTATTTGCAACACGTTTTATCATTCAGTGGATAAGTAGTGAAAATGCAGGTAAGTCAGTCATACCCATAGCTTTTTGGTATTTTTCAATATCAGGTGGACTGGTTTTATTAACTTATGCAATTTGGAGACAAGATCCTGTTATAATTGCTGGACAATCGGTTGGTGTGTTCATATACGCCAGAAATTTATATTTTATTTATAGAGAAAAAAAACTAGAAAATAATCCTTGAAGGATTTTTTAGTATATCAAACTAAAGACTAGATTTATGAAAATTCATTTTTAATTGGTCTGGCTAGTAATTTTTTTATAATGTCTTTGATATCTGCTTTTTTGTTAATTATTTTATAAATTGCATCCACGATTGGTAGCTCTACATTAAGGTGTTTAGACAAAGAAATGGCAGCATCTAAAGCGTTTAAACCTTCTACTAAACTAGTGGGGTGCAGGTAATTATTTTTTATTATATTAATCCCGTATGCCATATTTCTAGAATGCGGCCCACTACATGTTAGGCTCATATCTCCAATTCCAGCAAGACCAAAGGCGGTTGCGTGATCCCCACCTGATTTTTTAATTAATTCGCATGTTTCCGAAATACCTCTAGTAATAAGCGCAGCTTTAGCATTATCACCTAATTCTAAACCTTCAACAATACCAGCACCAATAGCAATTATATTTTTTATTGCACCTGCAATAGATGCCCCTCTTGGATCATTACTAGGATAAAGTCTTAAATTAGAATTGTGAAATAATTCACAAATAGAAGTGGCTACATCAATCTTTTTATTAGCCACTATCGCAGCTGCAGGCTTGTTTTTAGCAATTTCATCAGCAAAAGTGGGTCCGGTTAGTATAGAAAGTGATATGTTATGAAATCTATCCTCTACAATTTCATTAAAAGTTTCACCTTTTTTTGTTGCAAAACCTTTTGAAGTAATAATTATATTCATTTTGTTTCTAGAAAAAGATGAGATTTCTTCGATAGCCATTAAAACTCTTTTGCTTTCTGTGGTAATAAAAATTAAATCACTACCTTTTATGGCTTTTTCTTTATTTGTGGTTGCTTGTATCAAAGGACTTAATTTTAAATCAGGGAATCTTTCTGATTTACTATTATTTATTTGTGTTTCTCGTGTCTTATCGGATACTAATATAGTAGAATTATGATTTAGTGTGGAAAGTGTAATTGCCAATGCTTGCCCCCATGCACCACCTCCATAAAAACATATATTTGAATAAATTGACATTTATGCTTTTGCTCCACTTTTCCCAATATTTTGATGTATAGGGTTTATTAAATGTGCATTGGGATCTAATGGCCATCTTGGTCTTGGTTTAAAATTTAAGTTACTTTCACCTTTATTAATATATTTTTCGTAGCCTGCCCATGCTATCATTGCACCATTATCTGTGCATAAATTTAATGGAGGCGCAAAAAAAGTACTATCTGTTTCTAAACATAGTTTTTTTAATTCTTCTCTAATATGTAAATTTGAAGCAACTCCACCTGAAACAACAAGTTGAATATTAGACATGTTACCAAGAATTTCCTTAAATTTTGTAATTCCTAATCTAGTTCTATCAATTAAACAATCAGTAATAGATTTTTGAATGCTTGCTGATAAATCACTTATTATTTTTTTGTTTAATTTGTTTTTCATTGCTATCTGATTAAAAGCTGTTTTGAGACCTGAAAAAGAGAAATTTGGATTTTTAGATTTATGCATTGGTCTTGGTAAATAAAAACTATTTGGATCACCATTTTTAGACATTTTTTCTATCATGGGCCCACCTGGGAAACCTATGCCAAGTATTTTTGCAGCTTTATCAAAAGTTTCTCCAGCTGCGTCGTCTAAGGTTGAACTTATTCTGGTATATTTACCATATTCTATTACAGCTATTATTTGTGTATGTCCTCCAGAAACTAAAAGCAGAAGATAAGGAAATTCAATATTATCTGTTAAACGGGCGGTTAATGCATGTCCTTCTAAATGATTTACAGCAACGTAAGGTTTTTCAAGAGACATAGCTAAAGACTTAGCAAATACAGTACCTACAATTACGCCACCAATTAATCCTGGTCCTCCCGTAGCTGCAATTAAGTCAATGTCTTTTAAATTTAGCTTTGATTCTTCTAATGCTTTATTAATTGCGTGATCTAAGTTAGATAGATGGTCTCTGGCCGCTATTTCAGGTACAACGCCACCATAATTATTTAAATTTGAGTTTTGATTGATTACAACATTAGACAAAATATCTTTTTTTGAAGTAACCACGCCAATTGCTGTATCATCACAACTTGTTTCAATACCAAGTATCTTTATATCATTAGAGCCACGCATAAAATTCCTAAGTAAATTAAAATTTAACTATAAATTAAATTTAAAACTAAGTAATGCAATATAAATTAATATTGTATGTTTTACGATTTACTATAAGTGTATAGAAATATTCAAGAATTAATAAATAACTTGATAATATAAAAGATTAATAAATTAAAATGACACTTAAAATAAGAATTGCTACTCGAAAATCAGAACTCGCTTTACGACAAGTAGATATTGTTAAAAGTTATTTTGGAGAAGATGTTGAAACTGAAATTATTAAAGTTACTACATCAGGGGACAAAATTTTAAATAAACCTTTATCTGACATTGGAGGTAAGGGTCTTTTTATTAAGGAATTAGAATATTTTATTTTAAATGGATTTGCAGACATCGCTGTTCACTCAATGAAAGATATGGAAACAGATATTGCAAAAAATACTGAAATCTCAGCTGTCCTTCCAAGAGGTGATAGGAGTGATGTATTGTTAGGAAATTATGATTCATTCGATAATTTGCCAGATAAAGCAATTGTGGGAACAAGTTCTGTAAGAAGAGCTGCTTTTGCTAAATATTATAGGCCTGATTTAAACATAAAGATTCTGAGAGGTAACGTTGAAACTCGAATTGAAAAGCTAAACTCTGGATTATATGATGCAATTATATTAGCCAAAGCAGGTTTGGATAGGTTAAATATTAACGTTGGTAACATAATTCCGAATGAAATTATTCCTCCAGCATCTTCTCAAGGTGTTATTGCAATTCAATCTATTACAAATGGTAATAATCAATATCAAAAACAATTAAAGATGACCTTAAATAAAATTAACGATGAAAGGGCTTTTTTTGAAACTTTAGCTGAAAGAAGTCTATTAAATACTTTAGATGGTTCTTGTAGATCTCCAATTTCAGCAAGCGCACATTTTACCGACACTAAAGAATTGATATTGTATGGAGCAATTGCAACTTTAGATGGTACGAGAGTAATTAGATCTAAAATTAAAGGATCGATTAAAGACGCAATTAAGTTAGGTAAAGAGTTAGGAAATAAAATTAAAGCTCAAACTAACGGTGACTTTTTATTTAAATAACTTCATTAAACAAGGAGTTGATGGATTAAAAAATCAAAAACAATAACTTTTGTCCTTCGAGAAAAAAAAGACGCTGAAAGGAATTCACAATATCTAAATGATAATGGTTTTTTTTCAAAACCGTTTCCTATAACAAAATTAAAATATGAAGATTTTAAAAGCTTAAATATTTCTCAAAATGATTTTAATTATATTATTATAACAAGTCCTAAAGCATTAAAAGTTCTTGAAAAGATAATATTAGAAAAAATTGGCAATTTCTCTAAAGACATAAGAATTTTTTCTGTAGGATTTGAAACCACATATCAATTGAAAAAATTATCTTATACTAATATTTTACAAGCCAATAATAGTTCTCAATCTTTACATAACTTAATTGTAATTAACACTAAAAAAGAAGATTATGGTTTATGGATTGCTGCTAAAAATAGAAGTGTTGAATTTGAAAAAAATTTATTGAATAACAACAGAAAAATAAAAATTATCGAAGGTTATAGCACCCATCCAATTTTAGAATTACCAAAGCTTTTGCGTACGGATTTAATTGAATATGATTTCTTAAATTTAGTCATATTTTCGTCAAGAAATGTATCAATTGCAAAACAAATTTTAGAAAATTACAATTTATTCAACATTGTTAAAAATAAAGCAACTTTATATGTTAATAGTGAAAATGTTGCTAAAAAAGCAGAGAGTTTAGGTTGGAGAAACATAAAAATTATCAAGAAAAATTTTACTAAAGAATTTTTAGATAATATAATCAAATTACCTTAGTAAACAGGGACATAACGATGATAAAAGCCAAAACTCATAAAGCTAAGAGTGATAAAGAAACAATCATCGATATGGAGCCGGTAAATGAAACACAAAAAACAATTATTTTAAAAAATCCTATTTTTTTAATACCATTTATAACCGTCTTTTCGTTTATTATAATTTTAATTTGGTTAACAGTATATTATTTGCCAAATCATATTGAACAACAATCAAATAAAATCATTCAACTAAACAACGTGATTACGGTTTTAAAAGATAAACAAAATGTAAAAATTAATGAAATTAATACAGAAATTAAATTACTTAAAAAAAAGCTTAATACTCTTGATTTTAGTACTAGCGAAACAATTAATCTCAAAATTAAAAATCAAGGTAATTCCTTGTTATTGATAAAAGAAGAGCTAGATAAAATCTCAAATAAAATTAAAATTTTAGAAAACAAAACTGAAACAGCAAATAAAGAAATAGAACAAAATAATAATGCTGTTCAAGTTAAAAACTCTTACGAACCAAGAAAGTTTTCACAAAATATAGAGAAAACTCAAAAAGAACTTATAAAAGAAGGTGAAATAATAATAGAAAAACTTCTCTCAAAAAAAGACTTTGGTTCACCATCCAATTACGATGAAGTTCTAGATGAACAAACCTATTTGAATAGATTGAAAAATTATTTTGCAGGTTTTTTTAAACTTAGAAAGTTTTCAGACAACACCACTCCTAGAGGATTAATTACAATGGCAGAAAAAGAACTTGAAAACAAAAATTTTAATAATTTTTTATCTATTATAAAGACACTTCCTGAGAATTGGAAAGGAACTATAAAAGACTCAATAAATAGGTTTGAAAGAGCATTAAATCAAAATTAAAAAAGAGTGAATAAGTGATTTTTAAAATCTTAAAACTAATTATATTTATTTTCATCATATGGTATTTATCAGAGTTATTTTCTGAAGATCCAGGAGAAACATCTATAAATTGGATGGAGTGGGGAATTCAAATACCTACAGACAGGTTTATTCTAATTATTATTTTATTTTCTGTAATTTTAATCTTTATCGACAGAATTTGGCTAGCTTTTTTGAATTTGCCAAAAGCGACATTAAGACGATTTGAAGCTAACAATAATAAAAAGGTCGAACAAAAATTAGTAAAGGCATTTTTATTAGCAAGTCATGGAGAATTAGAAACTGCAGCAAAAGAAGCTGCTTTAGTGTCTAGGAATACCAAAGATAAAAATTTGGGTAAATTACTAAACACACACATTAATGTGTTTAACAAAATAAGTAAAAACTCCAATGAAAATGAAAAATTATCAAAAAATTATTTTAAACAGCTTACTGATGAACCATCTACAGCATTTGTTGGTCATTTAGCACTTATGAGACAAGCAATATTTGATAAGAAAGATTTAAATGAAATTATTAATGAAGGTCTAAAGGCTCTTAAATTTGAACCTAAGTCAAAACAAATTTTAGAAGTTTTATTATATTCATATGCAAAGTTGAATGACATTTCAAATTCTCTTGTATACCTCAATAAATTAAAAAAACTAAACTACATCAAAGATAATATATATAAAAATATATCTGCGGATTTAAATTACTTAAAGGCATTAGATTACTTAGAAAATGAAAAAAATTATCTTGCTACCAATCATTTAAAAGAAGCCTTTAAACAAAAACCAAGTCATATTGGGGCTTCTGTAAAGTTGTCAGGTCTGCTTAAAGGTATTGGTTCAAAGACAAAGTCAATCGATCAATTAGAAAAAACTTTTCTATTAACTGCTAACCCAGATATTTTAAAAGAACTATCAAAAAAATGGAATTTAAAAACATCAGGATCTCGTGTTTCAAAAGCGATTAATCTTTTGAATAAAAAATCCTCCCAAGAAATTAAAAATGATCTAAAAATAGAAGTGGCAAGTTACGCTATTTCAGAGGAAATTTGGGGAGAGGCTGAAAAACTATTAAAAGATATTCCAGAGGATAAACTTACAACCAAAGCATATCAAGCGTTAGCTGATATAGCTGGATCTCAAAATAATCCTGAAGTAGTTAAGAATTATCTTGAAAAAGCTGCAAGTGCTAAAGAAGGATATAATTATTTTTGTTATTCCTGTGGTAATAAAAATCATAATTGGGAATTACATTGCCCAAAATGTGATCAATTAAGTACTATTGATTGGATGAAAATAGATAATAATCAAAATTATGATGTTTTAAAAATATCTTCAAATAATCCATTTAATAGATTATCAAATAAAATACTCAATTGATACATTAATTAAATAAATAGAAAAAATAATTAAAATAAACCCAAAAATTAAAAAAATTATTTTTTGATTAAGGATAATGCAGTTTTTTAATTTTGGAAGGTTAACTGAGTAGGAAACTAAAATATACCATAATGCGTCAATTATTCCTGCTAATAATCCAATCCCAACTTTGTTATAGTCATTAAAGTCATTAATTATAAACTGACTAAAAACAGATGTAAAAAAAATTAGAATTTTTGGGTTTATTAAAGATGTAGTAAGTCCCAAAAAAAAACTATCCGTAACTTTTTTTGATATTATATAATTTTTGTTTATGTTTTTTTCATTTGTTTTAAAAAACATCATTTTATAACTAAAATATATAAGAAATATTGCACCCATCAATTGAATGAATGGTATTATAGAGGCTAAATTTTTATCAATTAAGCTTATAGTGAAAATAGAGATTATGGCATAAATAAATATACCAAGCCCATGCGCTAATGAAGCAATGATTCCTGATAACAAGCCTCTAGTATTATTTATGTAAATAATTACTAAAACACTTGGTCCAGGTGCTGTTGCACCTGCTACACAAATAAGTGCAATAGATAGCCATTCATAAATACCCATATCTAATCTTAAACCTTAATCCAAACTTTAAACTAAATTTTCAAACTTATTTTGTCTTAGTCCTTCATAAACTGTTATTGCCACGGAGTTACTTAGATTAAGACTTCTACTATTCATAATCATGGGTATCCTAAGCTTATTTGTAACTTTTATTTTATCTAAGATTTTATCAGGTAATCCGCTGGTTTCACTTCCAAATAAGAAGCAATCATTTCTTTTAAATTTTATTTTAGTAAAAGTTTTTTTAGCGAATTTGGTGAATGCATAAATTTCATTAAACTTTATTGAATTTAAACATAAATCAAAACTATCATGTAAAAAAAAATCTGCATCTTTTTTATAATCTAGGCCGGCTCTTTTAAGTGAATTATTACTTAGATTAAAACCTAATGGTCTAATTAAATGTAATTGAGTGCCAGTATTAGCTGCTAACCTTATAATATTACCTGTATTAGGTGGGATTTCTGGATTATATAAAATTATGTGAAACATTAAAATTTTCTAACTTAGTTTAATTTAGAGACCCTTCTAGAATATATTTTAAGATTCTTACAACTTGATATTGATCTTTTGCAACAGCAGATGCTGCTGCATCTACTTCTTTCAGTGCATGTTGATGTTCATCATTATGGATTACAATTATAGATTTGTTTAAAGCAGTAGCAAAACCTGCATCAAAAGCTGCATTCCATTGTCTATATTTTTCTCCAAATTTAACAATAACAATATCAGCATCTTTAATTGCTTTTCTTGTTTTTATAGAGTTAATATTAGCGCCTTTACTGTCTTTCCAGAAATTTTTTTCTTCTTGTCCTAATATTTCGACTCCACAATTATCAGACGCTTCATGATTTGTTATTGGAGAGGAAAAAGAAATATTTAAATTTGCATTTTTGCATAAATTGATTATTTCTTCACGCCAATCAGTGTGAATTTCTCCTGAAAGATAAATGTTCAACATGTTAAGTTCCCTTCTTGATATTGTTAGATAATAGTTTTGGTGCATGCTTCATTGTAATTGCTAAAGAGATGCTTGCAAATATAGCTAATATACACATTCCTAATAAAATAGAATTATAATTATGTCCAAAATCTAATAACATACCCACAATTGCTGGACCTAATGAAGTCCCGAACACCATTGTTGATGTTGATAAGGATCTAACAGATCCTAAATTTTTTGTTCCGTAGTAATTTGGCCAAAAAGTTCCTCCGATTGTCATTGCTAGTCCTTGGGTCATTCCTAGAAAGGCAAGTCCAATCATTGCTTGAAGATATGTGTTACCGAAAGAAAATATTAACAATCCTAAGGACATTGGTAGTAAGTAGAATGGTAAAATTTTTTCAACACCAAATTTGTCAAGGATCCAACCAGAGCATAAAGTAGTGAAAATGGACATTGAAGTATAGAATGGGAATAGGGCAGTAAAAGAAATTAAAGACCAATCTTTAATTTCTGTTAAGTGAACCATATTAAAAAAGAAGGCAGTAGAAAAAATTGGAGGAATTAAAAAAGGCACAATCACAGCCCAAAACACCCAATGATTAAGAGCCTCTTTTCTGGTCCAATGCTTATTATGCATACCTAGTTGATTAGAAATGTTTTCTTGTTTACTGTTAGGAATTCTTTCATTGGATAATAACTTCAATATTATAGGTAATAAGAATAACAATATAATCATTCCAACAACCCAACTATTTCTCCAGCCAATAATTGTAAATAAACTCACAAATACTACTGGGAATATTGCTTCACCAATTGAAAATCCCATTATTGATAAAGATAAAGCTTTACCTTTGTTTTTCCCATACCATTTACCGATAGCCACTGCTGGTATGTGTATTAACATTCCTTGACCAAAAAACCTGAGACCAAAAATTATAAATGGAAGAAGCCAAACAATCTCAATAAAGGTCATGCTTAAGCAAAGGAGGCTTAAGCAAATAATTACAATTTTTATATTTGATGTAATTTTATATTTATCAACGTACCCCCCAAAAACTAACATGGCCATAGCAGAAACTAATGTTCCCCCAGAGTAGATGGCGCCCCAATCACCGTGAGATAAATCAAATGTTTGTCTAATTTCACCAGCAAATAATGAGATGAAAAAAGTTTGCCCAAAACATGAACTAAAATACAAAAGAGCTGTTGCTAACAACCATCTAGCATTTTTAATTATAAAATTCATAAGGTACCAATCTAATCGTTAAGTAGATTTTATGATACCTTAATAAAGTTTAGGCAATAGTTTAAATTTTTAATTCACCAATTTCATGGTTTTCTATATCAAGAAACGTATCAGTAGGATTTCCAATTCTTCCATATCCATTCCAAACTTTAAACCCTAGTAATTCTTTTTGATAGTCATTTAAATTTGAAAAAACATCTTTTTTTATTCCTAAGGTAAAATTTTCTTGAGGTCTAAATTGTGGGCCACAAAAAGTTATTAATAATGCAAGCCTATTTTCCTTTGTAATATTTGCACCTGTTCCGTGCCATACCCTACCATCCGTAATAATAGCGCAACCAGGGGGGCCTTCAGCAGATATAACTTCTATGTCTTTATCTAAAATTTTATCTGGATGACGTCCAAATAAATGAGATCCTGGAACAATACGTGTACCCCCATTCTCTTTACTCATTCCATTTAGCATTATTAAAACATTAGTTACAGCTGGCCTTGAAATAAGTTCGTTGTTGTTATTGATATTTTCATTAATTTTGATATTAAATTTATTTCTTTTAATGGATCCTGGAGGTAAAAAATCATCATTTCTATTAACTGGGTCTGGAAACCACCATTGATCAGTATGAAGGTCCATTGCAACGCCCCCTGGCTTAGCAATGTTTGCTCCAAAGCTTGAAACTAGAAACTCATCCCCGACAATTTCTTTTACACAATCTACATAGTTGTGTTTTGCTAAAATATCTAAAAATACTTTGCCTTTGTTAGGCAACATCCATACTCTTTGGTTGATCCCAGGGGCATCGGTATTTTTATTGAATTCACCCCATTTCTTTTTTTTACTTCCATCCTCATATGCAAGATTCAATTCCTTTTCTGCATTAGCTTGTTCAATTAATCTTTCCATAGCCCTTTTATTTAGATCTGGTGGAATAGCGTTCTTAAGTAAACAATAACCCCATTTTTTTAAGTCATTTTTTGCAACTTCTATTGACAATGTTGGCTTTGGGTAATTTAGGTTCATTTTGATCCTCTTATTCTTATTTCACAAGGTCTAGATTAATTAGGGCATCCTTCACTTTTTCTTTCTGATTGTCGGTTGCAGGAGAGGTTGGTCTTCTGGCAAAACCACTTTCAAGACCCTGTAAACTTTGAGCATATTTACACAGAGATGGCATATTATCTAAGCCTATTGCATCCCATAAAGGCATTAGTTTTTCATGAAGATCCCTTGCAGTTTCCCAATCTTGATCAATTACAGCATCCCATAATTTAACGGAAGGACCTGGGGCGGCAGTTAAAATTGCTGCAATTGATCCCGGTGCTCCCAATTTGTATGATAAGTAAAGCAGTGCATCAACGGCACTAAAAATCATATTTTTAGGTTTTGCTCTTCTAATAAGGTCAGCAAAAAGTTTCATATCACCAGCGCTTTGTTTTACACCTAAAACTCCTGGGACTTCATCCATAATTCTCAATAGTAAATCAGGTGATAAATAGCACCAAGGCACAACATTATAAATTAATATTGGTATTCGGCATTCATTATGTATCTCACTAAAATGTCTTACAATTGCATCATCATCAGGCCTAAACAAATAACTTGGTGGTGTTATTTGAAGAGCTTCAACGTTAAGAGACTTTACTGACTTTCCTCTTTCAATTACTTCAGAAGTCGAATTAGCAATAATACCAGCAACTAAAGGTACCCTGCCATTTAAAGATGAAGCAGTTTCTGTCATTAGGGATAAATACTCATCTCTGCTTAAAGCATGACCTTCACCTGTGCTACCTCCAGCAGCTAAACCATGAACACCATTTTCAATTAACCAATCCACTTGTGGCTTTATCAAAGCAAGATCAATTTCTCCATTTACCTTAAATGGAGTTGTAAAAGGTGCAATAATTCCTTTTAATGCAGTCATGGTTTTCTCCTATAAAAATTCACTAGATTTTTTATTATAAATAAACTTTATTAAAAATATAAAGCTAAAAGAACAAAATAAGTCAGTATGGGAATACATAAATCAATGATAATTGATAAAGAAACTGATATTTTTTTAAAAAATCGTATTAAAAGTAATTCAAAATTACATCATTTATTAGATCCTGTAGAATTAAGAACTGAACGTTTGAGACAGTTAAGAGAAGATAATTTAACACCTCCAAAAATTTATAATTCAGAAAATTTAAAAATGAAAAACCAATTTAACAAAGATGTTAAATTAAGATTTTATTTTCCAAATGATTTTAATAAAAAAACTAAAATTCCAATTATAGTATTTTTTCATGGAGGTGGTTTCGTAATGGGGGATTTGGATACTCATGACTTTACCTGCAGATCAATATGCCTAGAGTCTCAAATGATTGTTATGGCTGTGGATTATAGTTTGTCTCCAGAACATAAGTTCCCCTATGCAGTAGAAGAGGTTAAGGATGTTCTTAATAGTCTTGTAAATTTTGAAAAAGACTTTTCTATTGATCTTGAAAATATCTTCGTATGTGGAGATAGCGCTGGTGGTAATTTAGCAACTGTTTTGGCTATTAACTCAAGGGACAAAAAGGTAATTCCTATAAGGGGCCAGATATTGGTATATCCTTGTGTAGATCTAACTTTAACAATGAGATCTATGGATATTTTTCTAGAAGGTATGACTTTAACTTTTGATACTATGGACTATTTCGTTAAACATTACCTTAATTCAATTAATGATGCAGTTAACTGGGAAGCTTCACCGCTTTTTGCTAAGGATCTATATAATTTACCTGAAACATTTATATTTGCGGCTGGGTTGGATCCTTTGGTGGATGAAGGAATGGCTTATACAAATAGATTAAAAAGCTTTGGTAATAAAGTGACTTACAAATTATATCCCGGTCAGATACACGGTTTTTTGTCGAATTCTGTACATTTTCCTAAAGCTGCAGAATGTATTAAAGAAATAGGCAAAGCTGCTAACTCAATGGTATTTAAAAAGAGAGTTTAAATGGGAAAAATTATCATTTTTGGAGGATGTGGATTTTTAGGAAGTTGGATAGTAAGAACCTTTCTAAAAAAGGGTTATAGCGTTTCAATTTTTGACTTAAAAATCCAAAAAGAGTTGCTCAGCTATGTTATTGGTGAGGATATTGATAAAATTAAATTTATAGATGGTGACATAACAAATTATGATCAGGTGCAAGAAGCAACAAATAATATAGACCATGTTATAAATTTGGCTGGGTTAATGACCCCAGACTGTAGTTCAAATCCTATTTTAGGCGCCCAAGTAAATCTCCTCGGCTCAATTAATGTTTTTGAAGCTTTGAAAAAAAATAATATTAAGTTTTTAGTTTATACAAGCAGTGCAGGTGTTTTTGGGGGAAAAGATCATTATTACCCATTTCCAGAAACCCATTACGGTGCATATAAGTTAGCGGTTGAGGGGGTTGCAAGGGCGTATTTTAATGAAGCTGGTATTTCAAGTGTTGGAATTAGGCCATATGTAATTTATGGGCCAGGAAGAGAAGTTGGGGGAACTGCTGGGGTAACTTTAGCCTGTAAGGCAGCAAAACAAGGAGATAGTTATAATGTTAACTTTTCAGGCAAGGCTGGTTTTGTTTATGTTCAAGACGTTGTGGATTTAGTTGAAATGTCAATATCTCAAATTTTTTCAGGCGCATTAACTTTTAATGTAAATGGAATAACGGCTGATGTTAAAGATTTCATAAATTTAATTAAAAAAAACATACCGCTGGCGAATATAGGAATCAAAGGCAATACATTAAGTATGGTAGACGAAATACGAGGAAATGAGCCTTCTAATATATTTAAAAAATTCAAGTATACTTCTCTTGAAGATGGTATTAAAAGGACAATCGAATTTTATTGAGACTTAGAAAGAAAAAATAAATTATGCCTGTAAATATTTCTTCAAATGCTAAAGGTATATTATTTATAATCGCTGCTGTATCATGTTTGTCAGTAATGGACGGTGTTACAAGATATCTAACAGACTACTATAATGTAATAGCAATTAATATGTTTCGATATTTCTTCCTATTTCTATTTGTATTATCAATTAACAGTACAGGAAATAAAAGTGTTATTCTTGTTTCAAAGAGCAAGTTTAAGCTCATTCAAATATTAAGAGGAACAATTCTTGCTTTAGAAATGTGTTTTGCTCACTATCTTTTTTTTAAAATAGGACTTATTGAGACACATGCCATTTTTGCAAGTGGTCCTCTAATAGTCGCAGCTTTGTCAGTGTTTTTTTTAGGTGAAAAAGTAGGGTGGAGAAGGTGGAGCGCAATATTCATTGGTTTCTTAGGTATTTTAATTATGCTTCGACCTGGCACCAAAGTTTTTGATCCTTTATCTCTAATAGCTCTGGGATGTGCCATTGCATTCGCTATCTATCAAATTTTAACAAGATATGTTTCTAGTGAAGATAGTCCTGACACTAGTCTATTTTATACTGGTATTACAGGATTTGTAATATTAGGTTCTGTAGGTCCTTTCTTTTATTCGCCGGTTGATAACTCGCATTGGATATGGTTGTTATTAGTTTGCATGCTTGGAGCTGGAGGGCATTTTTTGATGATAAATGCTTTCAAACATAGTGAGGCTTCAATATTGCAACCATTTACATATCTACAGTTAGTTTTTGTTTCTATAATTGGTGTATTAATATTTAATGAAAATTTGGAGAGTGAAACAGTCATTGGATCATTAATTGTCATTGCAGCAGGTTTATTTACTTTTTGGAGAGAATATATAAAAAGTCAAAGAAGTTAGGGAGTAGGAAATGTCAAAATATAAATATAATAATATTTTATTAACTGGAGCAGCTGGTGCCTTAGGTGAACAGCTAAGAAAAATATTATCAAAAAATTGCAATCTTTTGAAAATCTCAGATAAAGAAAAATTATTCAAAAAGTTTGAAAATGAAGTAGTAAATCAAGCAGATCTCTCATCTGCAGAAGCAATGATAGACTTAACAAAAAATACTGATTGTGTAGTTCATATGGGTGGACAAAGTATAGAAGGTTCATGGAGTAACGTTTTGAACTCTAATATAATAGGTATGTATAACTTGTATGAGGGTTGCAGAAAAAATAATGTCAAAAGGGTAATATGGGCGAGTTCAGTTCATACTGTTGGGTTCTATCCAAGGTCAGAGATCATTGATAGTAAAGTTCCACCTCGACCTGATAGTAATTATGGATTATCAAAAGTTTTTGGAGAATCCTTGGCTCAATATTATTGGGATAAATATAAAATAGAAACTGTATCAGTAAGGATATATTCATGTTTAGCAGAGCCTAAAGATCACAGGATTTTATCTACATGGCTCAGTTATGACGATTTGAGGCATCTTATTATTGCGTGTATAAATAGCGCTAATGTACAACACTCTATCATTTTTGGAGTATCAAATAACGATTCGGTACTAATCGATAATAAATATGCAAAACATATTGCTTATAAACCAAAAGATAATGGAGAAGATTTTAGAAGTTTAATTGAAAAAAAAGATGGGTTCATTGATTCGACAGATCCTCTTGTAACAACTCATGGTGGGTATTTTGCTTCGTCAGGGCACTTTGATGATTAGATCAAAAATAAAATTACAACCAAAATTTTAGTCTTTATAAAAAAATTCGAAGAATCAACGACTTGAAAATATATTTTCTAGTTTTATTGAACTAAAAAAGTTTAGTCATAACAAAATTATATATGTGTAAAATCTAATCAAAATCTACATTATAAAAGTTATAGACCATAAATTAGGCAAATTAAAAATAAAGTCTGTCAAGCAAAAAAAAATAATTGAAATTTTATAAGTTTTTTCTTGCCTTTATCGAAATAATTAAGAAAGATACGAATCAGGTAAGAAACAAATGTTTCTTTTAATTTGGCTTTTAAATGTATTAAATCATTTCATAAAGCCTATTTACAATACTAGGGAGGAATTTCATGAAATTCAAATCAAGCCTATTTGTAGGCGCTGTAGCTTTAGCTGCAACTAGTTTAGTAGCTGTTTCAGCAAATGCTGACAAGCTACGTTGGAAAATGCAAAGTACTTGGGGTAGCCAGGTTGCAATTAACGGTGAAGCTGCTGTTTATTTTTCCAACAAAGTTAAGTCAATTTCAGGTGGCGACGTCCAGTTGAGATTTCACGAGCCAAACGCTCTTGTACCTTCATTAGAAGTTTGGGATGCTGTTAAGAATGGATCAGTAGATGCAGGTTACACAACACCTGGATACCATGCTGGTAAAATTCCTGCAGTTTCTTACTTCACAGCCGTTCCTTTTGGTCCAGGTGCTAGTGAGTACCATGGTTGGATGGAATATGGTGGAGGTCAGCAGTTAAAAGATAGAATTTATGGCGAGTATGGCCTTAAAGCTCTGAACTGCTTAACTCACGCTCCTGAGACATCAGGTTGGTTTAGAAAGAAAATCAACAATGTTGAAGAATTGAAAGGTATGAAAATGCGTTTCTTCGGTCTTGGTGCTATGGTTATGAGTAAATTAGGTGTGTCAACACAGTTACTTGCAGGTGGAGATATTTATCCTGCTTTAGAAAAAGGTGTTATTGACGCAACAGAATTTTCTATGCCTACACACGACTTAAGTTATGGCTTCTATCAATTAGCAAAGTTTAACTATTTCCCAGGTTGGCATCAGCAAACATCAATCGGTGAACTACTAATGAGCACTAAAGGATGGGGTGGCCTAACCAAAACACAACAAGCAGTTATTAACACAGCATGTCGTGATACAATGTGGTGGGCTTTAGTTAGATCTGATGCTAAGCAGGTTCCTGCTATGGCAGAGTTAGAGAAAAAAGGGGTTACTTTCGTAACATGGCCTGATTCAGAAATTTCTAAGTTTAAAAAAGCTTGGGATGCTGTTGTTGAAGAGAAATCAGCTTCTGACCCTCTTTTCAAAGAAATTACTGCTAGCTACAACAAGTTCAGAGAGGACTATAGCATTTGGTCATCAAGAGCTTATCTAAAAGCTAAAAAATATTAATAAAACAATTTAATTTTGAGTACACTTGTTATTTCATATAACAAGTGTACTTTTTTTTTGATAAATAAATTGAAATTTTGTATCTAATAAGTTAATTAAAATTACTATAGTTCTACTTTTCTGGGGGGAAATAATGGCACTTACCGAGCAAAATATGGAAGGTCTAATTTCAGTTAGCGAAAAACTTCGTGAGATTGTGAATAGAGTTGGACGAGCTAGTACATGGCTATTAGTACCTTTAGTAATAATTACAATGTGGGATGTTGTTGCTAGAAAATTAGTTTGGATACAAATTTGGATGGTAGCTAATTTTGGCTCTTTCTTTGAATCTACTCTAATGCAAGAAATGGAATGGCACCTTCACACAGTAGTTTTTTGTTTGGTTTTGGGTTATGGATACACTCACAATAGGCATGTAAGAGTTGATTTTCTAAGAGAAAATTTTAACTTTCAATCAAAGGCGAAAGTTGAATTTTATGGTAATATATTCTTTATGCTACCATTCACACTTATTTGTGTATATTTTTCTTGGATTTATATGGTAGATTCATACATTATTAAGGAAGTATCCGCATCATTAGTTGGTTTAAGTAATAGATGGATTATAAAAACATTTTTGCCCATTGGGTATTTCTTTTTATTCTTGGGTGGAATGTCAGTTATGATACAATTAATCGCTGTTATATGGGGCGATAATAAAAAGAAACTTGATCTTATGGTACTTGATTATGATAAAAGTAAATAAGATTAAAAAATCGTTTACTAAGATTTCTACGAGATAAACAATGTGGTTTTCAAAAGTTCCAGGCTATATTTTTGATAAACAAAAAACACCATACTTAACTGAAGCTAAGGAACTAAGTTTGGCCCAATCTCAATATGAGTTGACTGCTTACGGAGTGTTTGTAGGAACTATTTATGGAATTATTGGGTTAGCTGCGATGTTATCATTATTTGAAGGTAATAATTTGATTTACTATATCTGGTTATTTGCTTCAGTTTCAGTTATTTATTCGATATTTAGTGTTATAAGAAATTATGAATTATTTTCATCTTATATAATTTCTTCAGCTCCGTCAGTTATAGTATTATTCTGCTTCTACGAAGCGATTATAAAGAAATCATCTTTATTAACTATGACTATTTTTGTTTGTTTACTTTTTCTTTCGCTTAAATATGGCTGGAGAATTTCAAGGATAGTTGCTTGGCAAAGATATACTGGAGAATATAAAAATTATAATTTTAAAAAAGAGAAAGCATAGGTGCAATTATGGATTTTGTTGATATTATCATAGAATATCTCCCAATTTTTATGTTCCTTACGATGGGTGTACTTTTATTTATTGGATATCCTGTTGGTTTCATACTTGGTGGTGTCGCTATAACTTACGGATTTATAGGTTATCTATTTGGCGTTTTCAAAATTGCAGAATTTTTTAACTTTGTTCCTCGAATGTGGGGGTTTTCTGCAGAAAACCTAATATTAGTTGCCATACCAAGCTTTGTTTTTATGGGAACCATGATGGAAAGAAGTGGTATTGCTAATGACTTATTAAGAACAACACAGATTTTACTTAGAAAAGTTCCTGGTGGTTTGGCTATGTCTGTGACAGTTATGGGTACGGTTTTGGCAGCTATGACTGGTATCATAGGTGCTTCAGTTACTATGATGACGGCACTAGCATTACCTACAATGTTAAAAAATAAATATAGTCATGCACTTTCTACTGGAGTAATTGCTGCATCAGGTACTTTAGGAATACTTATTCCACCAAGCATCATGTTGATTATTATGGCTGACATTATGCAGGTTTCTGTCGGAAACTTGTTCATGGGAGCAGTTATTCCTGGATTAACATTAGCTTTAATGTATTTAGTGTTTATTTTTGTGTGGTGTTCTATTGACCGAAATGTTGCACCAGCCCTAAAAGAAGGTGATTTGGAATATGAAAAGGGTAAATTACCCCAAATGGTCTTAAAGGCATTTCTACCTCCAGTTGCATTAATTGTACTTATCAAGGGTTCAATTTTGCTTGGATGGGCAACACCTAGTGAAGCTGGTGCAGTTGGAGCTTTTGGAGCAACTATATTAGCTATAATTGGAAATAAATTCACTATACCTATGTTAAGGAGTGTTTTGCATTCCTCTGGTCTTACTATTTCTATGGTCTTTATGATCATTTTAAGTGCTACATGTTTCGCGTATGTGTTTAGATCACTTGGTGGAGACTATATTGTAGAGGAGCTTATCGAAAAGGCTGGCCTTGGATCTTGGGGTTTATTATTTCTTTTAATGGGAATGACATTTTTACTTGGATTTTTCCTAGATTGGGTTGAAATCACATTAATTATTCTTCCAATATTCGCTCCACTTGTGGTTCTACTAGATTTTGGTGATCATGTTTCACAATTAACTGGCCTTGACGGTCGTAAAGAAACTATGGTGTGGTTTTTAGTCTTGATGGCGATTAACCTTCAAACTTCATTTCTTACACCACCATTTGGTTTTGCCCTATTTTACTTAAAGGGAGTTGCTCCTCCTGAAGTTGCTACATTAAGTATTTATAGAGGTGTTATACCTTTTGTTATTATACAGTTAATAGGTCTTGGCTTCGTTATATATCAACCAGAAATGGCATTGTGGCTGCCACGACTAATATAGAAATTAACAAAAGCCGCATCTTGATGCGGTTTTTTTTAGGATAAATAAATGGATAAAATTGGGATCTGTGGTGCAGGTTTGATTGGAGCAAGCTGGGCAATAGGTTTTGCAAATGCTGGTTTTAAATGTTTTGTTTATGACGCAAATCAAAATAGTTTTGCAAAGTTTAGTAAAACATCAAACAAATTAATTCAAGATTTACGTATAATTAATCCCGATATTGATGAAGTTAGGATAAATTCTAATATAAAACTTCACTGTAATATTGAAGATATTTGCAATGGTTCTATGTTAGTTCAGGAAAGTGTAATAGAAGATTTAGAGATTAAAAAAAAAGTTTTTTTACAATTAGATAAACTAACATCAGAAAACACTATAATTGCCTCATCATCATCTTACCTTTTAATTTCTAGAATTTCGGAGCTTGTTAAACACAAGCATAGATGTATCAATGCTCATCCAGCATTGCCACCACATATTATTCCATTTGTTGAAGTTGCTGGTGGGGAAAATACCGATACTAAAATTATTAAACAAGCTGTCTCAATATACAAAAAAGCCAAATATGCAGCTATAACTGTAAATAAAGAGGCAGAAGGTTTTATTTTAAATAGATTGCAGGGTGCTCTTCTTAACGAAGCAGTTAGACTTCACGAAGGGGGGTTTGCTTCTATGGAAGATATCGATATAGCTTTAAAACATGCATTAGGTATCAGGTGGGCATTTATGGGTCCCTTTGAGATTATGGATTTAAATGCACCAGAGGGTATCAAAGATTCTTTTACTCGATATAGAAAGGGTATACAAAATTTAGCTAAGGAGCAAAATAGTGTTCCTGAATACTCAGAAGAATATTTAAATAAATTAGAAATGGATCAAAGAAATAGATTATCTTATGATCAAAGGGATAATAGAGTAGAAAAAAGAAATAAAATGATTGCATTAATTAGAAAGCTTAAATCTGAATTAGGAGAGGATATTTAAATGGCTAAAAAAGTAATTATCAGCTGTGCAGTAACAGGAGCGATACATACACCTTCAATGTCAGAGTTTTTACCTGTGACAGCAGAAGAAGTTATTGAACATTCATTAGCAGCACATGAAGCTGGTGCTGCTGTCCTGCATTTGCATGCACGAGATGAGGAGGATGGCCACCCAACTCAAGATCCGGAAGAATTTCAAAAATTTCTGCCAACCATTCACAACTCTTGTAATGCAGTGATAAACATTACAACTGGAGGTGGTCCTCAAATGACAGTGGAAGAGAGAATGAAGCCTGCAATGCATTTTAAACCAGAACTTGCTTCTTTGAATATGGGATCAATGAATTTTGGACTTTTCCCAATGCTCAAAAGACATAATCAGTTAAAATACCCATGGGAAAAAGAAATGCTTGAAAAAAGTAAGTATTCTCTTTTTAAAAATACTTTTGAGGATATTGAAAACATAATGACATTTGGGTATGAAAATGGAACTAAGTTTGAGTTTGAATGTTATGATGTTGGCCACTTATATAATCTCCATTATTTTCATAGAGAAGGTATGTTAAAAGGTCCTTACTTTATTCAATTTGTCATGGGAATAATGGGTGGTATAGGAGCAGATGCTGACAATTTACTACATATGAAAAAAACAGCTGATAAATTATTTGGTGAAGTAGGTTATGAGTGGTCAGTTGTCGGTGCTGGAGCAACTCAAATGAGGATGAATGCAACTGGTGCTTCATTAGGTTCTCATGTGCGTGTTGGTCTTGAAGATTCTCTATGGGATGGTCCTGGTAATTTAGCTAAGACAAATGCTGATCAAGTAAAAAGGGTAAGAGAAATCTTAGAAGGACTTTCACTTGAGATTGCTACACCTGATGAGGCAAGACAAATGTTAGGGCTAAAAGGAAAAAATAATACTAACATAAACTAGAAAGTTAAAAATGAACTACGAAAAACTTCTTGAAGGTAAAAAAGCTCTTATAACAGCTGGAGCTGATGGGATTGGTTATGCAATAGCTAAAAGATTTGACAAAGCAGGAGCCAAAGTCTTTGTATGTGATATCAATCCTGAAGCTGTGAATAAAGTCAATGATGTTGATGATAATATTAAAGCAGTTGTATGTGACCTTAGGCAAACCCAATTAATCTCATCTATGGTTGAAGCCGGGTTTGATTACCTAAAAGAAATTGACATTATAGTAAATAATGCTGGGATTGCAGGAGAGACTGCTGGTGTTGGTGAGCAAACGCTAGGAGGTTGGCAAGAGTGTTTACAAGTTAATATTACTAGTCATTTTGAAACAATGAGACTAGTTGTTCCACGTATGAATAACGATGGATCAATTCTGTCGGTATCTTCTGTTGCTGGTAGAGTTGGCTTTGCTTACAGAATACCGTACGCAGCTACAAAATGGGCGGTTATAGGCATGGTTAAGAGTTTAGCGATTGAACTAGGTCCTCGGGGTATAAGAGCAAACGCACTTTTACCAGGTATTGTTGAAGGCGAGAGACAAAACCGAGTTATTGATGCAAAGGCTAAAGTTAAAAAAGTATCTTTCGAAGTAATGAGAGACGAAATTTTATCTGGTGCGTCATTGAATAGATTTGTAACTCACGAAGATTTAGCAGAGCAAGCTCATTTCTTGTGTAGTCCTCTTGGAAAAAATATTTCTGGTCAAGCTGTAAGTGTTTGTGGGAATATAGAAAAGGCCGGATAAGTTTATTTTATAATTTCATCTAATATTGGATAGATATAAGTTTTAAATAAATCTGGATTTTCTGACATAGGAAAATGACCTATTCCTGGTATTATAGTTGCCTTAGATCCCTTAATTCTTTTTGCTGTTTCTAGTGTACGCTCAGGTGTACAAGAACAATCATATTCACCTGATAAAAGATATACTGGACATTTTGAAGTATCTATTAAATTTGAGCGGTCGTCAAAGTCTCCGTCATGCCAATAAAAATAAAGATCTCCTTTGAAAACGCCGGGGCCTCCTTGCATATAATGCCATAAAGTTTCATGTTTAAAATTATTTGGACTCTGAGGTGCTATTTGTGAGGAAACAAATGCCGCTTGAACTAAACCACCATGAACATCTGGTCTGTGCAGCCAATCTAGATCATAATAAGGTTCAAGTTTGTCAGAACCTTCAAGTGCAATCACAGCTTTAAAGTAATCAAAATGTTCTAGGGCTAGATGTAAGACTACTCTTCCACCCATGGAGCAACCCATTATAACTGGATCAATTAATTTATATTGCTTACAAAAAGACATTATTATTTCTTTATAAAGATTTGTAGTTAGTTTGTAGTCTTTCAATTCATAACCTTCTGGTGGGTTGGATTTCCCATGCCAAGGCAAATCAAAAACAATTACTCTATAATTATTTGTAATTCTTTTATCATTTAAAATATGTCGAAATTGTCTTCCATCAGATCCGGCTGTATGCAGGCATAATAGAGGAGTTCCCTGTCCTGCCTCCTCAACATAAATTCTATAATTGTCCTTTTTTATATTTAAATTAAAATATCTTCCAATAATATCCTCAAAGTTTAAATCAGTCATGCTTATCTCTATTAGAAGCTATTAGATCTTTAAAATATTGAAGGTTTTGTATAAATGGGGTTAGGTCTCCATCTATATATATAATTTTTTTTGCAAGCATAGCAAAGATATCATGATAATCTCTGGGAGGTACGTTTAACCAATGTTTATTCCAACTATTCCTTTGTCCGTAAATCTTAAAAGTTCCACTTTGTGTTAAAATTTCTCTTTCCTTTATAGACAACACACTTCCGCTGAGGATTTCAAATAAATAATCTTTTTCTCCAATACCAAATGTGAAGGTAATATTTAACCAACGACCATTTTCAATTAATCTTTTATTGGAATTTATGTTGTTTATCCAATTTTCGATTGATAACATAATAATATTCTTTCCATTATGTAAAAATATAAATCTTTATAAATATTTTACAAAAGGAATCTTTGATATAAGTTTTTATTATAGGGGGAGAAATGTTTAACATTAATAATTTTTTACATTTAGATGCTCTAAAACCAGCTGTAGAATGGAAAGGTTTTCCAAAATACAATTTTGTAGGAGGACATATTGATGGTGATACTATTCCAGTGCAATCTATAAAAGACTCGCTCAATAAAATAATATTAAAAGAGGGAAAAAATTTAGCTAAATATGGACTGGAAAGTGGTCCTCAGGGCTTTTTACCATTAAGAAAATTTATATCAAATCAGTTACAAATTAGTTCAAAAATTAATTGCTCCGAAAGAGAGATTTTAGTTCTTTCTGGTTCATTGCAAGCTTTAGATCTTGTAAATCAGACATTTCTTAGAAAAGGAGATACAGTAATAATTGAAGAGGATAATTATGGAGGAACTATTTCAAGGCTGAAAAGACTTGGTGTAAATATGGTTGGAATACCTCTAGAAAAAGACGGAATGAATTTAAAAATTCTTGAGCAAGAGTTGAATAATCTTCTGAAAAAAGAAATAATCCCAAGATATATTTACACGATTCCAACAATTCAAAACCCAACTGGAACAGTAATGTCTGTTGCTAAAAGAAAGCAACTAATAAAATTATCAAAAAAATATCAAATACCTATTTTTGAAGATGATTGTTACGCAGATCTTCTTTTTGAAAAAGAAAGACCCCCTGCGATAAAATCATTTGATAAAGAGGGTTATGTAACTTACTGCGGATCTTTTTCTAAATCAATTGCTCCTGCACTCAGAGTTGGGTATTTAATTGCCAATTGGGAAGTTTTATCCAGAATATTACCTTATAAGACTGATGCAGGTAGCGGATCATTAGAACAAATGGCGCTGGCAGAGTTTTGTAAGGAAAATTTTAATTCACATGTCAAAACACTAACAAATAAATTGCAAAAAAAATCTGAAGCTATTTGCAATGCTTTGGATAAATATTTTGGGTCTTCTGCTGAATATAAAAAACCTGATGGTGGAATTTTTGTTTGGGTTGATATGCATAAAAAAGTAGACACATCTCGTCTTTACGAATTGGCATTAAAAGATGGTGTGGCCATAAATCCTGGAAATGAATGGTCAATTAACAAAAGTGGTAGACATAAAATGAGACTTTGCTTTGGTAATCCTTCAATTAAAGAAATTGATGAGGGCATTAAACGTTTGGCTATAATATGTAGAAAAGAATTTGGAATACCCACAAAGATTGCGAATTTATAAATTTTTGTGAATCTTCATTATATGTAAAATGGCTTCTGAAAAATTTTTAGGGTCCTCCTGAGGTATATTATGGCCAACATTTGGAAGAATTTCATGTTTAAGATGACTTGAAAATTTTTGTTTTATTTTTGCAATATCAGATAATCCTGTCACACCGTCTTTATCACCATCGATTGTTATGGTGGGTACAGAAATAACAGGCTGGTTAGATAATTTCTTTTCTATTTTTTCAAACCTTTTGTCTCCACATACTAGCCCAAATCTATGCCGGTAACTATGAATGACAACTTCTACAAAATCAGGATTCTCAAAAGAATTAGCACTTAAATTATATAAATTATTATTGATATTCCAAGTTGGTGACCAAGTTTTCCATATAAATTTTATAAAATCATGACGTTGATTTAAAAGACCATTTCGTCCTCTTTCACTATGAAAAAAATATTGATACCATAATTTTTGTTCAATTTCAGGTTTAACTGGTATTAATGATTTTTTTATGTCTTGAATATTGTAGCCATTACAGGAAACCAAACCTAAACACCTATTTGGATATAGTGCAGCAATTATGCAAGCTGCCCTACCGCCCCAATCATATCCTCCTAAAATTGCTTTATCTATTTTGAGTGCGTCCATAAGTTTTAACAAGTCAAATCCAAGTGCTGCTTGTTGACCTGAACGTAAGGTATCATTTTGTAAAAAAAATGTGTGTCCATACCCTCTTAAGTAAGGAATAATTATTCTGCAGCTTGACATTAATAACGGAACTACTTCTTTGTAAGCGTGAATATCGTATGGGAAGCCATGCAGAAGTATTACAGGTAAACCTTTTCTTGAACCCACCTCAAAGTAGCTTACGTTTAAATCTCCAGCATTTATATTTTTTAAATTCTTTATCAATTTTCATACAACATAAATTATTAATAATTTATAGGTAAGGTATTTATTGTCTTAACTCTTCCTAGCGCAAAATTTGTTTCTATTGATGCAATACCTTTAACCTTTGTGAGTTCTTCTCTCATAAAGATTTCATAATTTTTTAAGTCAGTTGCAACAACTCTTAATAAATAATCTCTATTTCCAGTTACTAACCAACAATCCATAACAGCATCTAAAGATGTTATTTCTTTTTCAAATGATTTTAAAATTTGATCAGTTTGATTCTCTAATCTAACAGATACAAAAGCAGTTACTGGATAACCATAAGCAATTTCATCAATAATAGCTGTGTAACCAGCTATTAAACCTTTTTGTTCTAGGGTTTTTACTCTTCTTAAACAAGGAGAAGGTGACAAGCTAACTTTTTCAGCTAACTCAAAATTAGTTAATTTTCCATTTTGCTGAAGAAAAAAAATAATTTTTTGATCTATTTTATCAATATTGCTCAAAAAAAACCTATTTTAATATAATATTTCACTATTAAATTTATATTAGCATATAATATTAATTTAAGAAGTATTTTTATAATATTTAGTCATTCATTTCATTTGAAAGATGCTACTGTAAAGAAATGAATGATGTTGATATTTTAAAAAAAATTGAAAAGAAAGTGTTGTGGCTTGCTTGTTGGATGATTCATAATGCAAATCACATTAGAGAAAATCAAGATGGCCTTAAAGTTGGTGGTCATCAAGCTAGTTCTGCTTCAATAGTTTCAATAATGACGGCCTTGTATTTCAGTATTTTAAGACCTGAAGACAGAGTTGCAGTTAAACCTCATGC
Source organism: uncultured SAR116 cluster alpha proteobacterium (assembly GCA_902618025.1). Lineage (GTDB taxonomy): Bacteria > Pseudomonadota > Alphaproteobacteria > Puniceispirillales > Marisalimonadaceae > Marisalimonas. The sequence goes on along the minus strand of CACMYY010000005.1, from coordinate 18,552 downwards.
AAGTCCAGTATTTCACGCTATTCAGTATTTATCTGGATTGCAAACCAAAGAAAAAATTGAAAATTTTAGAGGTTTTGGTGGTGCACAATCATACCCGTCTAGAACAAAAGATATTGATGACGTTGATATTTCGACTGGATCAGTTGGATTGGGTGTAGCAATGACAAGTTTCATTTCATTAATTCAAGATTATATTGCAAGAAAACAATTTTATAAAAACAAACCCTTAGGGAGAATGATTGCATTAGTTGGTGATGCAGAACTAGATGAAGGTAATGTTTATGAGTGTCTTCAAGAAGGTTGGAAACATGATTTAAGGAATGTTTGGTGGATAATTGATTATAACCGACAATCACTTGATGGAGTTGTCCATGAAGGGTTATCTGAAAGGCTAAGTTCTGTTTTTTCAGCTTTTGATTGGAACCTTGTTGTATTAAAATATGGTAAATTACAGGAAGAAGCATTTAAAGAGCCTGGTGGGAAAAATTTAAGAAAATGGATTGATGATTGCCCTAATCAATTATATTCAGCTCTAATTTTTGAAGGTGGTGAAGCTTTTAAGAAAAGAGTTTTAGATGATATTGGCGATCAATCTGAGATTTCAAATCTGATCAATAAAAGATCTGATTCTGAGTTTTTAGAATTAATGTCAAATTTAGGAGGTCATTGTATTTCTACTTTATGCGAGTCATTTAATAAAATTAAGAATGATAAACCAACTGCTTTCATTGCATATACAATTAAAGGGTGGGGCACTCCATTAGCAGGCCATAAAGACAATCATGCTGGTCTTATGACGAAAGCTCAAATGAAAGATTTTAAATCTAAATTAGAAATAAATGATGGTGAGGAATGGAATAATTTTTCTGACGAAAAAAAACATTTAAATATAAATGAATATATAAAAAACTTACCTTTTCAAAAAGCAGGTCATAGAAAATTTGGTGGAAATAAAGTAGTAATTGATGAACCAATTTTGATTAATGATAATAAAATATCTACTCAAAGTGCGTTTGGAAAAATTCTAGATTCTTATGCAAAAAACAATACTGAATTTACCCAAAGAATTGTAACCACATCGCCCGATGTATCAGTTTCGACTAACCTTGGATCATGGATTAATAGAAGAGGATTGTTCAGTAGAAAAGATAATTCTGATATTTTTAAGGATAGGAAAATACCCTCTGCTCAAAAATGGATTTTTTCTCCAGATGGACAGCATATAGAGCTTGGTATAGCTGAAATGAATTTATTTATAATGCTTGGATCTGCCGGTCTTTCTCATGAGTTGTTCAATGAAAGATTATTCCCTATAGGCACAGTTTATGATCCGTTTATAGCACGAGGTTTAGATGCTCTAAACTATGCCTGTTATCAAGATTCAAGATTTATAATTGTAGGAACTCCCTCTGGTGTCTCCCTAGCACCAGAGGGCGGTGCACATCAATCTATAGGAACTCCTTTAACTGGTATAAGTCAGCCAGGCCTATTAAGTTTTGAACCTGCTTTTGCAGATGAACTATCAATTATGATGAACTATAGTTTCAATTATTTGCAAGATGAAAATGGGGGTTCAGTATATATTAGATTAAGCACTCGATCTATTGATCAACCATCTAGAGAATTAACTAAAGATTTACAAGATCAAATTTTAAAGGGAGGATATTGGTTAAAACAACCTGGTTCAAATCCTGAAATCATATTAGCTTATCAAGGTGTTATAGCAGCAGAAGTTATTGAAGCAACTGCTAATTTAGGAGAAAAATTTAGAGATATTGGGGTTTTAGCTATTACAAGTACAGATATATTATTAAGTAACTGGAAAGATAAACATTTATCTACAAATCAAAATAAAACTGAATCTCATGTTGAAAATTTATTAAAATATGTTCCAAGAGACACGAAGATTTTGACAGTAATTGATGGTCATCAATTAACATTATCTTGGTTAGGCTCTGTACTTGGTCATAAAGTAATACCTCTTGGAGTTGATCGTTTTGGACAAACTGGAAATATAAAAGAACTTTTGACAGAGTTTGGAATTGACTCAAGTAACATAAGTAAATTAGGCTTCAATTTAGCATAAGTAATTCTAAATATTAATATTAGGACTTATAAAGATAACTAAAATGATAAGTCAGCCTGAAAAATTAAGAAAAATTTTAAAAGATAAATACTTTACTCCTATACCGTCATGTTTTGATGCTTTATCTGCTAAATTGATTGAACAAGCTAATTTTGATGTAACTTTTATGTCAGGGTTCGCTACGTCTGCTTCTAGGATAGGATCTCCAGATCTTGGGCTTATGACCTTTTCAGAGGTTTTTGATCAGGCTAATAATATCTGCAATGCGATTGAAATACCGATGATTGTAGATGGAGATACTGGGTATGGAAATGCTATGAATGTACGAAGAACATTAAAAGAATGTTCCAAGGCAGGTTGTGCTGGCATCTTAATTGAAGATCAACTAGCACCAAAGCGTTGTGGTCATACACCAGGAAAAGACGTGGTTAATCGAGAAGAAGCGTTTGATCGGATAAGAGCAGCTAGTGATATGAGGAATGAAGGATATGATATTTTAATTATGGCAAGAACTGACGCCAATCACACTCACGGTCTAAGCGAGGCAATATCAAGATCACAAAAATTTTATGAACTTGGAGCAGACATTATGTTTATTGAAGCCCCAAAAAACATCGAAGAAATGATAACAATCTGTAAAGAAGTTCCAGGTGATAAAATTGCTAACATCGTTGAAGGTGGCATTACACCAAATTTATCCATGAAAGAATTATCAGAAATTGGTTATAAACTTGCTGTGTACCCACTTACAGTTATGAGTTCAGCAATGAAAGCAATGACAAACTCGTTAAATTTGTTAATGAAAGATGAAGATAGGTCCGAGTTATTACTAGATTTTAGTGATCTAAGACAGAAAATTGGATTTGATGATTATTATGAAATATCAAGTAAGTACGAAACTTCAAAAAGAAGTTGATAATTTTTAGATGGGGAGAATTTTATAATGAAGAGTTATCAGGTTGTTGAGTTTGGTGAACCTTTAGAATTAAGAGAATATGAAAATCCACAACCTAAAGGGGATGAAGTTCTTGTAAAGATTACAGCCTGTGGCGTTTGTCACAGTGATCTTCACTTGGCAGATGGTTATTTTGATTTAGGAGATGGAAAAAGAATAACTTTGTCTGACAGGGGCACAAAATTACCATTTACACCAGGACACGAGATTACTGGAACTGTAGTAGCTTTAGGTGAGAATGTAAAAGATATTAAAATAGGTGACGCTGGAATAGTATTTCCATGGATTGGTTGTGGAAAATGTGCAGCTTGTTTAGAAAATAATGAAACATTATGCGAGGCTCCTAAATATTTAGGCGCTCGTCTTGATGGAGGTTATTCTGATCACATAATTGTACCTCATAGTAAATATATAGTTTCTTATGGTGACATGGATCCTGCGCAAGCAGCACCATACGCATGTTCAGGTCTAACTGCATTTAGTGCTTTAAAAAAAATTCCTACAACTTCAAAAGATGATTGGATTATTATTATTGGTGCAGGTGGTGTTGGCATAAATGGTATTTTATTATCTCCTGCAGTACACAAAGCAAAAATTTTAGTAATAGATAATGACCCAGAAAAGAGGAAAAAAGCCCTTGAAGCTGGTGCAAATGAAGCTTTTGCACCAGATGAAGAAACTGAAATTAGAAATAAAATTGGTATTGGTTCAGCCGCAGCAATAGACTTTGTTGGAAGACCAGAAACCACTGATTTTGGTCTGACATTAGTAAAAAAAGGTGGCATGGTAATTGTAGTAGGTTTGTACGGTGGTTCGCTAAAACTATCATTACCATTGGTACCAATGAGATCTATGACGCTTAGAGGTTCGTATGTGGGAGAGTTAAGAGAATTAAAAGAGCTTGTTAATATTATCAAATCCGGCAAAATAAAATTAATACCTGTAAAAAAACAAGGTTTAGAAACAGCAAATCAAGCGATGTCTGATTTAAGATCTGGCAAAGTTAATGGAAGAATAGTTCTAATCCCGGATTAAAAATATAGATTATAAAAAAAGAGATTGAATTATGAGTGAAAAGAAAAAAATTGCTGATGGTGACAATCATTCACATGATCATGCGCATTCACATTTACCATCTGATCCTGAATTAAGGGTAAAAGCTGTTGAGACTTTACTCTTAAACAAAGGATTAATAGACTCAAAAACTTTAGATGAATTGATTGATACTTATGAAAATCGAATAGGCCCCAAAAACGGTGCAAACGTGGTAGCTAAAGCATGGGTAGATCCTGAATACAAAAAGAGACTTTTGATTGACGCTACTTCAGCAATTAGAGAATTGAGTTACCAAGGTAGACAAGGTGAGAATATGGTTGTAGTAGAAAACACACCTGAAATTCACAATGTAATAGTCTGTACATTATGTAGTTGTTATCCGTGGCCAGTCCTTGGCATTCCACCAACTTGGTATAAGAGTGATGAATACAGATCTAGAACAGTAAGAGAACCTAGAAAAGTTCTTTTAGAATTTGGTTTATCTTTAGATCCAAAAGTTCAGATAAAAGTATGGGATTCTACAGCTGAAATAAGATATTTGGTATTACCAATGAGACCAAAAGGTACTGAAAATATGGATGAAAGTGAACTTGCAGAACTGGTAACAAGAAATTCAATGATAGGTACTGGATTACCAAAGGAAATAAAATGAGTAGATTGCACGACATGGGTGGTCGTTTTGGTGATGGATCAATTCCTATTCCAAGAGACGGTAAAAATGAAGTAACTAACATTGAGCCAACTTTCAAATATGAATGGCATTCAAAAGCATGGGCGATTACACTTGCAGCTGGAGCTTTAGGAGAATGGAACCTAGATATTAGTCGTCATTATAGAGAATGTTTACCGCCAAAAGATTATGTGAATTTTTCTTATTACGAAAAATGGTTAGCGGCTCTTACTAATCTTTTAATTGATAAAGAGCTTATTTCATTAAGTGAATTAAAAGAATATGTTTCTGCCGCTGAAAATGGAACTTTAAAAAAATTTTCTGATAAAAATATTAAACTCGATCAAAGAACTTGGTTAGCCAAAGATGTCCAGAAAACACTAGGTTGGGGAGGCCCTTCTGTCAGAGATATAGATATAAGTCCTGTTTTTAATATAGGCGATAAAGTTGTTACAGAAAATTATAGTCCAAACAAAGATATTATTGGTGGACACACTCGTTTGCCCAAATATGCTATGGGAAGAGTGGGTGTTATTCATTCTTATAACAACAATCATGTTTTCCCTGATAAAAATGCTCATGATTTGGGAGAGAACCCCTTACCATTATATACTGTAGAGTTTAAGTCTTCAGAGATATGGGGAGAATTGGCCGAGAATGAAAATGACAGTATTTTCTTAGACTTGTGGGAACCATACCTAAAACTTTTTCCACATTAATTTTAAAAAGATAAAAATGAAATCTGATAATAATTTACCTTTTACGAATAAAACTGAAGATCAAATTGTTTTCCAAAATCCTTGGCATAGTAAATTATTTGCGATTACAATTCAAATGTCAGAGAAAGGAAATTTTAGCTGGAAAGAATTTGTAGAAGTTTTTGGAGTTACCCTTGAAAAACAAAGATCACTCTCTAAAAATTTAGATGGTAGCAATGATTATTTTTCTTGTTGGTTAAACGCACTTGAAGAAATTTTGATTATTAAGAAAATAAGTGATCAAGATGCTTTGATGTCATTAAAAGAAGACTGGACACAAGCTTATTTGTCTACACCTCATGGGAAACCGGTAAATATTAAAAATAGGAGTGTTTAAATGTCAATTAAATGTAAAGCTGCAGTTATTAGAAATAATAAATTAACTGAGCCATATAAGGACTCTAAGCCATTATCTATTGAGGAAATCAATATATCACCTCCACTTGAAAATGAAGTTCTTGTGAAGGTTATGGGTGCAGGTCTTTGTCACTCTGATTTATCAGTTATTAATGGATCAAGAGTTATGCCACTACCATTAGTAATTGGTCATGAAGGTTCGGGTGAAGTGGTTGAGTTAGGAAGTGCTGTAAAAGACATAAAAGTTGGAGATCATGTTGCTTTTCAATTTTCACCTTCTTGTGGAAGATGTAGAAGATGTCTCGAAGGAAGACCTCAAGTATGTGAACTCGCAGCTGCAACAAAAGGTAAAGGTGATTTAATGTCAGGTGGAAGCAGATTGACAGATATGGAGGGGAATAGGCTTAATCACCATACCGGAATTTCATGTATGTCTCAATATAATGTGGTTGATAGAGGATCTATAGTTGTAATTGATAAAGTTTTTAATATAGAAGATGCCGCTCTTTTTGGGTGTGCTGTTATGACTGGTGTTGGAGCTGTAATTAATACTGCTAGAATAAGGCCTGGAGATTCAGTTGCAATTATTGGATTGGGAGGTGTAGGTCTAAATGGCATAATTGGTGCAAAACTGGCAGGAGCTGAAACTATTATAGCAGTTGATATTGATCCATCAAAATTTAGTAGAGCAGAAGAACTTGGTGCAACACATTGTTTTGATAGTAGAAACAATAATATGGTTGAAGAAATAAGGAATTTAACAAATGGCGGTGTTGATTTTGCTATTGATCTAGCCGGTGTAATACAAGCAATGGATACAGCTTACCAAATTATTAGATATGGAGGCTCTGTGGTTACTGCTGGTTTATCGCCAATAAATACTCAATTTAGTTTTAATCATAGTGATTTAGTTGCACAAGAAAAATCAATTTTAGGAAGCTATATGGGCTCATGTGTTCCTGTAAGAGATGTACCTAGATTTCTAAACTTATATAAACAAGGTCGTTTACCAGTAGATAAGCTAATAGATGGGAAAATTACATTTGATAATTTGAATGAAGGTTTTGATAAATTGTCTAAGGGAGAAGTTGTTAGACAGATACTAATGCCAAATGCATAGCTTTTATATCATTTTCCAATTTTTATAAAATATACTTCTAGTATTTTTTAATAAAAAACCGACAGTTTTTAAAATCAGTTTAATTATATTGTCTAAATGAGAAGGCCTAATAATATCGATAAAAGCGCAAAATCTTAAATTATCTTCTTCGTTAAAGCTTTGATGTATTAATGTATCATCAAAAATAAACAATGGATCAGACTTCCACTTATGAATTCTACCATCAGCTTCAATAAAAGAACCTTCCTTTTTAACTTTATTAAAATTATACAAAATTCGATAAGTCATTCTTAGAGGACCAAAATGTCTAGACGTTGAAGTCTTCTCTCTAAAAAGTGAAACACCAATAGTTTTTATATATTTATATTCACTATTAAATTCTTCAATTGAATCATCCAGTTCATATCCATACCATTTATAAAATAACATTGTTCTATTATCATTAGGATTTTCTTTAAATCTCTTTGCGATTTCTTTAGAGTTTTTGTCAAATAGCGAAATAACGTCATTGATTTCATTTTGATGACCTTGGGGAAGATCTTCAATTTTATAAGTATGAAGATTTCTATGAGACAAAAGATCAGATAAAAGATTTAATGGTGATAGTAAAAAAGTTAAAAAACCTTTACCTATGAAATACTCTTTAATTAATTTTAGATCCATTGTTTTGTGTCTAGAGACATCAATTAATCCACATAGAATCCAGAATGGAAAAATTGTCCATATTCCAATATTTATAAAAAGAAAAACTGTACTTAAAATTATAGGTATAAGTAAAATTAATTTAAAGATAATATCCATTAAAAACTTTATTTATAGTTAGTATTAATAAATACATAATCTATAATTTTAAGGAATTTCTATCAACTTTTATTTAGATTGTTTGAGAAATAAAAATTTAATATTATTATAATAATAAATAACACTTTATGGGAATTAAAAAATGCCTAGCTTTGATATAGTAAGTAAAATAGACATGCCTTCAGTTCAAAATGGTTTAGATGGGGTAAAAAAAGAAATTAGTACTAGATATGATTTTAAAGGAAGCATGTGTGAGGTAGAGCAGCAAGAAGATAAAATTATTATTAAAGCTGATGATGATTTGAAAAGAAAGCAAGTTGAGGATCTTATTATTACTCACCTTACTAGAAAAAAAGTTGATACGGGCGCATTGGTATTTGAAAAACCAGAAGCTGCATCAGGTAATTCCATTAGACAAATTGTATTAATCAAACAAGGTGTTGATAGAGAAGTAGCTCAAAAGATAGTAAAGGCAATTAAATCCTCAAAAAGTAAAGTACAAACTTCTATTCAAGGTGATGAGGTAAGAGTATCTGGTAAAAAAAGAGATGATCTTCAAGCAGCAATTAAATTAATAAAAGAATTAAATATTAAGCACCCATTACAATATGAAAATTTCAGAGATTAGAATTTTATTATTTTTGCTCTATAATCTCTACCACCCCACGAAGATGAATTTACTGCAGTAAAAAATTTAAGTAAATGATTATTAAATAAATCTGGTTCTTCTAAATTGATTGTATGCCCTGTTTTTGGAACTATTAACAAACCTGCTGTCCTAATAGTCCTTTTCAAATATAGACCTACTTCAAGACACATATCATCTTCATCACCATTTATAATTAGTGTTGGACAAGTTATGCCACTTATTTCCTTTTCTAGACAATATAAATTAGGTCTTTTATTTTGAACGCCCAATAAAGTATTGGCTGAGCCGACAGGATCATGTTTAATTAGTTGGTCATTAAATAGTTCCCAACCTTTTGGATCTTTATTTTGAAATTGGACTCTAGAAGGACCTAGAGCATATTCTGATCCAAATTTATCCATTCCCTCATTTAAAATAATTTTTGCACTATCTAAAGAAATATTTGAAAAATCTGCTTCTTTGTTGAAATTAGTTTTGTTGATTGGTTTAGCACCATATCCACAACCAGCTATTACTAGACTTAACACTCTATCTTCAGCATTTATTCCTAGATGAAGAGTTGCAAACCCACCCATGGATAAGCCAACAATATGAGCTTTCTCTATGTTTAGATTATCCATTATACTCAAAATATCACGCCATGCTCTTTCTTGACTATAACTGTTTTCATTTTCTGGAACTTCGGATGGTGGGTACCCTCTAGCACAAAATGATATACATTGATAAAATCTAGAAAAATAATTAATTTGTGGTTCCCAACTTCTGTAATCACCAGCAAATTCATGAACAAATATTATCGGTTCACCTTTGCCAGTAGACTCATAAAATAATCTTACATTATCATCAGTTTTTATAAATGACATTTATAATTCCCCATTATAATCTAGTTAGGATATAATACTCAAAATCAATTCCAAATTTAGTTGGTCTTTTAATATGGATATTTATCACCATTTAAGTTCAGATTTTATAGCAATTTTAATTACATTAAAGTTAGCTATTGTAACTTGTTTTTTTCTCGCTTTAATAGGCACACCTTTAGCATATTTTTTAGCATTTAAGTCAAAAAAGACCAAACCATTTATTGAAACAATGGTAACGTTACCACTGGTATTACCACCTACAGTTATTGGCTTTTATCTAATTATTTTTTTTAGTCCTGAAGCTGTATTAGGTAAAATTTTTATAATACTTACAGGAGAACAATTAATTTTTTCTTTTTACGGTTTAGTTCTGGCTTCTATAATTTATTCTCTTCCTTTTTGGGTTCAGCCTCTTCAAGCTTCATTTGAAAAAATAGGAAGAGATACTATTAGGACATCTTATAGTTTAGGAGCTGGTCCATTAGATACTTTTTTTAATGTGATAATACCCTTATGTAAAAGAGGATTTTTTACTTCTTTAATAATATCTTTTGCGCACACCTTAGGTGAATTTGGAATTGTTCTAATGGTTGGAGGTGGCATTCACGGTAAAACAAAAGTAATTGCTATTTCGATTTATGATCATGTAGAACAATTATCCTTTAGTAAAGCACATATTTTAGCAGGTGGAATGTTAATTTTATCATTTATTATATTATTAATTCTATTTTATTTTAACAAAAGAACAGTTGTAAGAGTTAAGTAAATGTCAAGTTTGTCAGTTTTGTTAAAAGGTAAAATTGGAAATTTATTTTTAAATTTTGAGCATCATTTTAAAAATAATGGGATAACTATCTTATATGGTCCAAATGGATCAGGAAAAACTACAATTATTTCTGCATTAGGTGGGTTTATTAATAATTTAGAAACTAAAATTTTTTTTAATGGAAATGCACTTCACGACATAGATAAATATCCTCCTAATCAAAGGCCATTTGGAATAATGTTTCAAAATCCAATATTATTTGAACACCTAAGTGTAGAAGAAAACCTTGATTTTGTAATTAAAAGGAATCAACTAAAAACTCAAAATAAAAATCTAATAAGTAAAGAATATTTAATTTATCAGCTTGAATTGAATTCTCTTTTAAAGAGGTTACCAGAGAATTTGTCTGGAGGGGAAAAATTAAGAGTCGTACTGGCTAGGACTATTTTAAAACAATCTAATTATCTACTTTTAGACGAACCTATGTCAGATTTAGATATTAAATATAAAGCTAAGTTATTAGTGTTTTTAAAAGATTTTAATAAAAAATTTAAAATACCAATTTTATATATTACCCATTCAATTGAAGAGATTTCACAAATTGGAGATCAAATCGTATTAATTAAAGATGGCAAGAAAATAGATAGTGGAAGTGTTTCAAATGTTCTTAATAGAAGTTCATTTGTAGATCTGACAGGCAAATTTGAGTCAAGTTCCATTTTAGAGGGGATAGTTTCTAGGCATGATCAGAAATTACATATGACAACTCTTGATTTGAATGGACAGAAACTTATTGTACCAGGTTTGCCAGGTAATTTAAATGATATAGTAAGAGTTAGGATTAGGTCTAGAGATATACTTCTTTCATCTTCACGTATAAATACACAAATCACTGAAAACGAATTGCAAGGTTTAATATCTTCAATTGAAATTGAAAATGACACAGCATTTTCTGAGTTAGTAATTCTGTTAAAAAACTCGAAAAATAATATTAAAAAACAGAAACTTAGGGTAAGGATAACGACGTATAATCTAAGAAATTGTAAATTATTAATAAATAATAATGTATTTATTTATATAAGCTCAGTATCCATAGATAGACAAGCATACCAATCAAAATAGTTGATTTAGACTCTTTCTATTATGACAGCACTTCCTTGCCCAACCCCAACACACATTGTACATAATGCGTATTTTAGGTTTTTTTCAATTAATTCTTGAGTTGCTGTTAGAACTAATCTAGTCCCAGACATGCCAAGGGGATGCCCAAGTGCTATCGCCCCCCCATTAGGATTCACTCTTTCATCGTTATCTTCAATACCAAGAGACCTTAAACTAGCTAAACCTTGTGCTGCAAATGCCTCGTTTATTTCAATTACATCAATATCATTTATTTTTATCCCAGCTATTTTAAGTGCTTTTAAAGAAGCTGGTACCGGCCCAATACCCATAAACGCTGGCTCAACTCCAGAACTTGCTGCCGAGATTATTCTTGCCCTAGCTGTTAAATGATTTCGTTTAACTCCTTCTTCACTAGCTATTAGCATTGCTGCCGCGCCATCGTTAACACCACTAGCATTACCTGCTGTAACAGTACCATTATTTTTAAATGGCGTTGGAAGTGACGAAAGTTTTTCAATTGATGTGCTCCTAGGATGTTCGTCCTTGTCAAATATTAATACTTCACCTTTTTTTTGAGGGATTTCCACTGGAGTAATTTCTTTAGTTAATCTTCCATTCTGAATTGCAATAGAGGCCTTTATTTGACTAGCAAGAGCCATCTTATCTTGATCATCTCTATTAACCTGATATTTTTCAGCAACGTTTTCGGCAGTTTCTGGCATTGAATCTATACCGTAATTAGTTTTCATTTTAGGGTTTACAAATCTCCAACCAATGGTTGTATCATAAATTTCTGCATTCCTTGAAAATGCGGAACTAGCTTTAGGCATCACAAAAGGAGCTCGACTCATACTTTCTGCACCACCAGCAATAGTCATATCTGCTTCACTAGCTTTAATCATGCGTGCTGCACTTGATATTGCTTCCATGCCTGAAGCACACAATCGATTGAGTGTGATACCTGGAACGGTATGTGGAAAATCTGCTAGAAGAAGTGCCATTCTTGCAATGTTACGATTGTCCTCACCAGCTTGATTAGCATTACCATAAAAGACTTCTTCTAAGTTTTCCCAGTCTGTTTTTTCTAATTTTTTTTTCAGTGATATAAGAGGCAAAGCTGCAAGATCATCGGTTCTTATCGAAGATAAACTTCCGCCAAATTTCCCAATTGGTGTTCTTGTTCCCTCACAAATAAATGCTTCTGACATATAATTTCTCCTAGGCAAATAAATTATTCAAAATTTGTATAAATTGGTACGTCATTAGGTTCCCATTTTTTGAATTTTTTCATTATAGATGAAAAATCCTCACTATCAATGATACGATAGAGCCATTCTTTTAAAAAACAAAAATCTAATTTATCAAACCACTCATGATCAACATTTCTGAATTGTCTAATAAATGGGAATATAGCATAATCTAAAAACGTAAGATGTTCACAATTAAGAGATTTATTTCTTTTTAGGTAAAGATTTAATTTTTTAAGAAAATTTAAATTTTTGTCTCTATGTATAATTCGATCAACACCACAAAATCTATTTGGGTATTTATACTTATCTAAATTAGTCTTAAATTTTGTTTCAAGATCATCTAAAAGTTTTGTAATTTCATGATTTTCTAGTTTACCCTTTGCAAGCAAATTATGTGGGTCATTTTTACTCAAGGCCCATTTAATTATATCCAAGCTTTCTTCTATGACCTCACCTAGGTTAGTAATTAAAACTGGTACAGTTCCTTTTGGAGATGATTTTAAAAATGCAGCAGGTTTTTCTTGTAATTTAATTTCTCTTACTTCAACTATTATTTGGGATGATCTGATGGCGAATCTTGCTCTCATTGCATAAGGACATCTTCTAAAAGTATATAAAATAGGATATTCAAAATTATTTTTCATAATGATATAATTTTAAATAAATTTTATATTTAATGAAATCCTTTTATTCTAAAATCAAATTTAAATAAAAAACTTACTTTTGGGGTTTTACATCTTCAGAATTATAGATTTCATCATTATCAATATGACCTTGTTTTGTAAGCTGATAAACTGTATTCCAAAGTGATGGCGGATAATTTTGTCTAATATTTTTGATCATATGAAGTATATGTTTTTCTTTAAAAATATTTTCTTTTTTTGACTTCCTTACTTTTTCAAGTGGGAATGGAACAATTTGTGCCATTTATATTTCTCCTGTTATACATTAAGAGATTGCAAATAGCTTGCCGATTTTAATTTTTAGAAAAATAAATTTAATATTATTTTTAAAATTATTGTATAAAGATGGAAAGAAAAGGACAAATAATGAAAGATTCTAGGGTACTACGATCAACTAAAATAGTTGCAACAATTGGAACTGCAACAGAAGAACCAAAAATTATAAAAAGTTTAATAAAAACAGGTGTAAATGTTTTTCGTCTTAATTTTAGTCATGGAAATCAAAAAGACCACTTAAAAAGAATTTCATACATAAGGTCTGCAGAAAAAGAAATGGATACTAATGTTGCAATACTTGCCGATCTTCAAGGACCAAAATTTAGAGTCGGAGTAGTAAAGGATGAATCTCAAGTGATTAAGGGGAGTAATTATATATTTGATAAAGATCCAAAAGTTGGAGATTTTAAAAGGGTAAATTTACCGCACGATGAGATTTTTAGAAGTTTGTCAATTGGCTCAAACATTCTCATGGATGACGGAAAATTACAATTTAAAGTTAAAGATATATCAAAAGATGAAATAAAAACTGAGGTTTTAGTAGGAGGAATAATCAAAAGTAATAAAGGTGTAAATCTTCCAGATGTTGTGCTGAATACTAGCCCTTTGACCTCTAAAGATATTGATGATCTTAAATTTATATTAAATCAAGAAATTGATTGGATAGCTCTTTCTTTTGTTCAGAAATTAAAAGATGTAGAAGAAGTGAAAAAATATATTGGTGATAAGGCTGGTGTAATTGCAAAAATAGAAAAGCCATCTGCTTTAGAAGAATTAAACGAAATAATTGAAGCTTGTGACGGTGTAATGGTTGCAAGAGGTGATTTAGGTGTTGAATTAGCACCTGAAGAAGTTCCAGGTATACAAAAAGAAATTATTCTTAAATCTAGACAAGCAGGAAAGCCAGTTATTGTTGCAACACAAATGCTCGAATCTATGATTGAGGCACCATCACCAACAAGAGCAGAGGCTTCAGATGTTGCCACCGCAGTTTTTGATGGTGCAGATGCTGTTATGCTTTCTGCAGAAACTGCTGTCGGTTCCTATCCACTTGAGACAGTAAACATTATGGACAGAATAATAAAATCAGCTGAAAACCATATAAAAATACATCCAGGCGATGGGCCACAAAATTTAAAAAGAGAAAACTTTATTTATAATGCTGTATCGCGCTCTGCGGTAAGTTTAGCAGAATCGGTAAATGCAAAAGCTGTTGTTGCTTTTACTGCGTCTGGAAATACAGCTTATAGAATGTCCAGAGAACGTTCAAATTTGTTGTTGGTAGTTATGACACCTGATATTAATGTAAAAAGGAAGCTTTCACTTCTATGGGGAGCTTGTCCTTTTTTTAGTAAAGTTCAAGGTTATGAAGCAGCAATACAAGAGGCAAGAGAAATCATAAAAATTAAAAAATTTGCCAAAAAAGGTGATACAATAGTTGTTGTTGCAGGTATGCCTTTTGGAATATCAGGTTCAACAAATTCGATTAGAGTTGTTGAAATTTAATTTTATTTTTTACCAAGTCTAACTGATATCATTTTATCTGGAGTGCTAGGCGGTTCGCCTACAGCTAGTTTTTCAACTGCATCCATGCCCGATATAACTTGCCCCCATACTGTATACTGACCTGTTAAATGACCACACCCATCAAAACAAATGAAAAATTGGCTATCTCCACTGTCAGGGCTCATTGATCTTGCCATTCCTACAGTTCCGTACTTATATTCGTAATCTGAGAACTCAGCTTTTAAATTCTTTCCAGATCCTCCTGTACCATTGCCATCAGGATCTCCAGTCTGAGCCATAAAACCTTCTATAACTCTATGGAAAATAATCCCATCGTAAAACCCTTGCTTAACTAATTCTTTAATTCTTTTAACATGGTTTGGTGCGATTTTTGGTAAAGTCTCAACTACAACTTTACCTTTAGATGTTTCAATTGTTATAAATTTACTTGAGCTTGCAGTTGCTTTTTTTACTGGCTTTACCATTGTTACACACATTATCCCTAAAATAATAATAAATAATTTTTTGTACATAAATCACTCTTAAATTTTTAATATACGTATAAAGTTTGTTTAATTAAAATCAACTATTATTTTAAACAAGTGCATCGATTTGATCATCAGTAAGGTTTCCGGGGACTATTGTAATAGGTACTCTGCACTCAGTGCTACCTTTATTTATTACATAGTTTATCAATGGGCCAGGATTCCCATGTTCTGTTGAAACTCCTAAAACTAAGACTCTAATAGCTTTTTCTTTATCGATTAAATTAAAGAGTTCTTCATGAAGAATTCCTTTTCGAACAAATGTTCTAGGTCTGGGTGCCCCAAGTTTTTCACAATATTCACTTAATTCTAGGAGTAATTTTTTACTAGCTTGTTCAGCCTCTGCTTCCATAATTTCAGTAACACCACCCCAAAGCTGTCCTTCAATAGGTTCTATGCATCTAAATAATGCAACCTCTCCATTAGCTGTAGCGGCTCTTCTTGCTGCATAATAAAGAGCTTGATGTAATTCCTTACTATCATCTGCTACAACTAAGAATAATCTGTTCCTTCGTTTTGAAACTTTTGGCTTATTACTTAAATTTTTATTAGTCATTAATTCCTCATCAAACTTTTCTAAAAATTAGATTAGATCCCCAACCAACCAAAACTGCTAACAAAACTGCAAAAATACCATATAATGTAGAGTAATTTTGAGCTATATCATAAATTTCTGCACTTATACCCGATTTCGAAACATTGATTGAATTAATTTGTTGTGACACAAGTTTACTATTACGGTAATGTAAAATTTTAACTTCAAACTGACCAGTAATTACATTTGATGGTAATCCTAAGAATGATCTAAAAAGTGAGTCTTTATTCAAACTTACAGAATTCTCATTTATGCTCCATAAATTTGATTTCAGCATGTTTCTCGTAAGTGCTTGTCTCCATTGTTTTTCATTTTCAACTTTTATTCCTGGTTGCATCCTTATATTCAAATTATTAAGACCAATTTCAGATATCTTTTGAGTTTTTTTATTAAGTATATCATCAATTCTTCTATTAGATGAAATACTCAAATATTTAGGAGTATTTATATAGTTTACTTTTCTTGTATTTACCCAGACACCAAGTATTTTTTCTTTTTTTTGAACCGTGACTAATCCTTTGGGTCCTGTAACAATTACAATTATATCATCGCCTTTTTTACCGTCATAGGCACCAAATAAAAGTATCTTAGCACCTTGAAAATCTGTTGAAATTTTAACATTTTCTTGTGATAAATCCGCAACTATTTGGTTTTGTGCAAATGTATTAGATGTCTGAATAGATAATAAAAAAAATAGATTAATATGAAAAAAAAATTTCATTTAAGTTTACCTACTAATTATGACTGAAAAAAGATCAGAAGGAACAGTAATTAAATCAATTAAGAGCATTAAGCTTACTAAAATAATTATAGAAGATAATATCAACCTTAAATATTCGCCTTTTAGAATATTTGTAAACCTTGAACCTAATTGGACACCTATTACAGAACCCAACAATAATATTGTTGCAAGTACTATATCAACAGTATGATTTTGAGATGCTTGCAAAATAGTTGTGTTTGCAGCAACAAAAATAATTTGAAATAAAGATGTGCCTACTACTAGAGATGTTGGCATACCCAAGAGATATATCATTGCTGGTACAATAATAAAACCACCTCCAATACCCATCAAAGCAGCGAGAATACCAACTATAACCCCTATTAAAATAGGTAATAAAACTGAAATATATAATTTTGATTTCCTGAACCTTATCTTAAAAGGTAAACCGTGAAGCCAATTATGTTGATGAAGCTTACCCCTTGTAACTTTACCTTTTCTTGTTCGTAAGATTAATCTAAGTGACTCTGAAAACATCAAGCTTCCAATCAGAGTTAAAAAAATTACATAAGATGATTTGATCACAAAGTCTAATTGCCCAACTTTACCTAAAAAATTGAATAAGATGACACCTATCGAAGAACCTACAATACCTCCAAGCAGTAAAACTGTGCCCATTTTAAAATCAACATTACTCCTTTTCCAATGAGACAAAACACCTGAAACCGAAGGCGCAACCAACTGGTTTGCAACAGATGCTACCGCCACGGGAGGTGGTATACCTAAAAACATCATAAGCGGTGTTAAAAGAAATCCACCACCTACCCCAACTAGTCCCATTATAAGACCAAGAAAAGCCCCAATACCCAAAATTGCTAAAGAATGTATTGGTTGTTCTGCTATAGGTAAATATATATACATAAAATTTTCAATATTGTTTCTTAAATTATGATAATACATTATTAATATTTAAAAAATAATTATTTGAACCTAAAATATGATAAAAATTATATCTAAGACTGATCTTGTAACATGTATCAATAAAGTTAGAAATGCAGGAGATAAACAGCGATCAAATGATAAATATAAGCAAGCAAGTGTTTTAGTATTATTCATCAATGATGAAATCAAAAAAAACAGTTCAATTTTAATGATTAAGAGAAGAAATAATTTAAGAAAACATGCAGGCCAAATAGCTTTCCCAGGTGGAAGAAAAGAAACAGAAGATTTAAATTTAGAAGAGACAGCAAAAAGGGAAACTGAAGAAGAAATAAATATTTCTAGTGAGGAATACAATATAATTGGAAGTTTCCCAAAATTTTTTACTGGGACAGGTTACGTTGTTACACCATTTCTTGGTATTATAAAATCTAATTCAAATTGGAAAAAAGTGCTAAAACCAAATCTAAGTGAGGTGGATCAAATTTTTTTCCCGCCTATTAATTATCTTTTATCACCAAAATATCATTTAAGAGAAAAACCTCCAATTAACTCAAGCATGTCTATGACATGGACAATTAATTATAATAATAAAAATATTTGGGGGTTAACAGCAAGGGTATTAGTGACTATATCTGCAGGATTAGGTTTGAGGGAGTTTCCGCCGTGCGACGATATTTAATTATATTTTTAGCAATAATATTTTCTATAGGTCTTTTTTTCTTAACAAAATATATTCTAAACAAATTAACCAAAAATAATCAAATTTTTTACTCAACATTAGTTAGTATTGTTGGTTTTTGTGTATTTGTTTTATCATGTTTTATGTATTTA
>CACMYY010000004.1:50000-70922 GCA_902618025.1 uncultured SAR116 cluster alpha proteobacterium | reverse complement strand
AAAATTAAAGATTTACTACAAATAAAAGGAAAAGGGGATGTTTATAGATATGTTGTATTTAATAATGAAGCAAAAAGCGCAATAGATGTTTGGCTAGATTTTTTATCATCAAAGCGGATATTTATTAATAACAATTATATGTTTCCTAATAATAATGGAATTGGGCATATTTCTAGACAGTCAATATATAAAGATTTAATTGAATTATCAAAAGGTCTAAGTATTAATTCTAAAGGGGTGACACCTCACCAAGTTAGGCATAGTTTTGCAACACATCTATTAAACCGTGGTGCAGATTTAATATCATTACAAAAACTTCTAGGTCATGCTGACATAAGCACTACTGAAACATATACAAAAGTACAATCTAAAAAATTGTTTGGTCTTGTTAATGACATTCATCCCTTGAATCAAATTAACATTTATAATAAAGAAGGTTTAAAACATGATTAAGCATTTTTTAGTATTTGAAAAACAAATTGCAGATTTAGAAGGAAAAATAGAGGAATTACGTCATTTATCCTCAGGTAGTGATATTAATATTGCAGAAGAAATTGGAAAACTTCAATTATCTGTGTCTGAAAAATTAAAATCAACGTATTCACAATTAAATGCTTGGCAAAAAGTTTTGGTTTCTAGGCATCCTGAAAGACCTCACTTCCAAGATATTATTAAAAATTTATTTGAAGATTATATTCCATTATCAGGTGATCGAAATTTTTCTGATGATAATGCTCTTAGTGGTGGTATAGCTTGTTTTAGAGGAAAAAGTATTGTTGCTATTGGTATTGACAAAGGTAAAAATACGCAAGATAGAATTAACAAAAACTTTGGTATGGCAAGACCTGAAGGTTACAGAAAAGCTGAAAGATTAATGGAATTAGCAAATAAGTTTTCAATACCAGTACTAATGTTCGTAGATACTGCAGGTGCATATCCTGGTAAAGGTGCAGAGCAAAGAGGACAGGCTGAGGCTATTGCTAGGTGTATACAAAAGAGTTTAGAAATTCGTGTACCGTCTATATCAGTTATTACTGGAGAAGGTGGATCAGGTGGAGCAGTTGCTTTGGCCGTTGCTAATAATACATTAATGTTAGAGCATGCAATTTATTCGGTAATATCTCCAGAAGGTTGCTCTTCTATTCTGTGGAGGAGTTCTGAAAATGTTCATCAAGCAGCTGAAGCTTTAAAATTAACTGCGCAAGATATGAAAAAGTTTAAAATTATAGATGAGATTATTCCAGAGCCAATCGGGGGGGCTCATAGAGAACCACTTATCGCTATTAAGAGCATTGGGGATGTTATAGAAAAAAGACTAAAAGAATTATCCCTTTTAAACAAAGAAGAGATAGTTACTTTAAAAGAAAAGAAATATCTAGAAATTGGTTAAATAATTTTTTTTTGAAATTAAAGAAGGTATAGCCCTTCTTGCTTTTATCACTTCTTCTAAATTGATCTTAGCACAAATAATTCCAACTTTTTTGTTTGCATCTCTCAAAACTTCTCCCCAAGGTGATATAATTAAGGAGTGACCATAACTTGTTCTCCCACATTCATGATGACCAGTTTGTGCAGGAGCAATAATAAATGCTCCAGTCTCTATAGCTCTTGCCTTTAACAAAGTGTGCCAATGTATAGGTCCAGTAACGTTTGAAAAAGCAGATGGTACGACAATTATTTCAGCACCATTCTGTGCTAAGTCTTGATATAGATTTGGAAATCTCACATCATAGCAAATTGTCATCCCAATCTTAATTTTATTTCGATTAATTTTAGCAATTACTGCTTTATTACCGGCATTATAGGTGTCAGATTCTTTATAAACGTCACCATTAGGTAAACTAACGTCGTACAAGTGAATTTTATCGTATCTATATAAAATATCTCCTTCTGGACCTATTAAAAAGGACCTATTTACTAATTTTTTTTTTAATTTTATAGGTAAAGATCCAATTAAAATAAAAATTGACTTGGATTTTGCAATTTCCTTTAAAAAAAGAAGGCTAATATTTTCATCTTCAGTTTTAGCCAATTCTTTTGTTAAAAGAGAATTTTTTTGAAGTGATGTGGCACATTCTGGCAAAGTAATTAATTCTGCTTTAGCATCAATGGCTTTGTTAATTAAATCCTTTATTGTTTCTAATGTATACTTTTCATTTTCTGTAGACGAGTATTGGAGACAGGCAATTGATAGTTTACGATACATATTATTTAATGAAAATTTCTAAGCCATTTTCTTCTTCTAGTTTATATAATTCTTCACATCCACCTATATGGCGATTTCCGTAAAATATTTGTGGTACAGAACTTCTACCGCCGGATTTTTTTATCATTTCCTTTCTCATACTGTAATCTAAATCAATATCTATTTCTTCAAAAGGAATATTTTTCTTTTTTAAAAGTGATTTAGCGCGATAACTAAATCCACATAGTGAACTGGTGTAAATTATTACATTTTTTTTCATTATCAACCTCAAAATTTATCAAAATAAGTCTTGTATGCAATAGATAAGAGCATTATCAGCTGGTGGCATCTTATATTTTCTTAGCATATTTGGTTTAACCCACATAATTTCATTATTCTCCATAGACTTTGGATCACCATCCCACTTT
This sequence comes from uncultured SAR116 cluster alpha proteobacterium, assembly GCA_902618025.1. Taxonomy (GTDB): domain Bacteria; phylum Pseudomonadota; class Alphaproteobacteria; order Puniceispirillales; family Marisalimonadaceae; genus Marisalimonas. Next base: position 68,309 of record CACMYY010000004.1, on the reverse strand, counting down.
CTACATACGTATAAAAGTAAGAGCAACTGAAATTCCTCATACTCAAATTCACTAAAAGATAAGGGTGCAACACATTTGTTATTTATATCAATGTCAAGTTCTTCTTTTATCTCTCTTTTTAGTGCAATTTCAGGCACTTCGCCAGTCTCGACTTTTCCACCTGGAAATTCCCAAAAACCTGCCAAATGTTTATTTTTTGGTCTTTTTGATAATAAAATTTTGTTAGCATCATTAATTAATGCTAATGAAACGACAATTTTAATATTTTTATGACCTATAATCGGCATTTATATCTATATATTTATGGGTCAGATCACATGTATATACAGTAGCATTTGATTTACCTATCCCAACGTCTATTTCAAGAAAAATATTGCGTTGTTTTAAATGTTCAGTTGCTCTTAATTCTGAATAGTTTTCATAAACCATTCCATCTTTTGTTATTTGTTCATTTCCAATATAAATTTTAATTTTGTTTCTATCTGCTGGTTGACCTGACTTCCCAATAGCCATGATAATTCTACCCCAATTTGCGTCTTCGCCAGCAATTGCTGTTTTAACCAAAGGTGAATTTGCTATGGAAAATGCTATTATTTTTGCTGACTTTTTTGATTTAGCGCCGGTAACTTTAATAGTTATAAATTTTGAAGCACCTTCTCCATCTTTGATTATTAATTTAGCAAGCTCTAACATTAAGCTGCATAAATTTTTTTTAAATTCAGTCAAGCGGATATCGTTAAATTTTGAAACTGGCTTGTGTTTTGCTTTTTTAGTGGCAACTAATAAAACAGTGTCACTTGTTGATGTGTCGCTATCTACAGTTATAGAATTAAAACTCATCTCATTACTAGACACAATTAATTTTTGAAGAGTATCTGATGATATATTAGCGTTAGTAAAAATAAAACCCAACATAGTTGACATGTTTGGTGCAATCATACCCGAACCTTTGGCAATTCCAACAATTTTAATTTCAACGTCGTCGATTTTACAAATTCTCTTGCTTACTTTTGTAAATGTATCAGTAGTTTTGATGGCAGCAGCAGCTTTTACCCAATCTTGATTTTTTTGTGGGGACATAGATTGTAAACTTCTTATGACTAAGTCAGGATCTAATTGTTCTCCAATGACACCTGTAGAAGCTGTATATATTTGATTAATACTACAATTTAACTTTGCCGAAAGATAATTTGATATTTTTAAAACTGTTTCCTCACCTAGTTTTCCAGTAAAAGCATTTGCATTACCCGAATTAACTAAAATTGCTCTTACAACTGGTTCTTTGTATTTTGTGAGATTTTTTTTACACTGATTTACAGAAGCACTTGAGGTTAAAGACTGTGTAAAGACACCAGCTATAGCTGATTTTTCATCAAATTCTATTAAAAGTAGATCATCTTCATTATCTTGGGTTTTTTTAATCCCCGAGTATATGGTTGAAACTTTAATTTCTTTCAACAAATTATTTCTCATATTTTTTATTCATAATGTGATTTTAATTAATACTAATTATTTATTTCTTGAACAACTTTATTAAAATCTGAAATTATTATATTTTTATTTTTTCTGAGTTTTTTTTCAAGATTTGATAAAGCGTTTTGTTTTATTCTCTCAATAATTCTTTGCTTGATCTCCTCCATTTCTTTTGGTTTAGAATTTCTTACATCATTCAACATTATGATATGGTAACCGAATTTTGTTTTAACTGGTTCCTTTGTAATTGTTCCTTTTTTTAATTGCATTACTGCATCTTCAAACTTTTTTACCATTTGACCTGATCTAAACCATCCCAAATTACCCCCATTTTCTTTTGAGGGCCCAATAGAATAAGATTTTGCAAGTTTTGAAAATTCTGATTTCATTTTTAATTTTTTTATTAACTGCAAGGCTTCAATTTTTTCCTTTACCAAGATATGGCTAGCATTAAACTCTTTAAAAGTTTTAAAGTTTTCGAGGTATTTGGTATAGAAGTTCTGAATTTTTTCTTTAGATGTATTATTTTTGACAAAATTATTAAGCCAGTATTTTGCCATTATTTGATCTTTGTTTTTTTTTAATATTTCAATAATCTGTTTTTTCTGGTCTAATTTATCTTTGTAAGCTTGTTTAGTAATTAGGTGTTGATTAATTAATTCATTTACAATATTTGGATATATTTCAGAAAGTGGTTTTTCTCTAATTTTTTTTGGTAATCTATTAGTTGCATTAAGTACGTCTTCTGCTGTAATAATATGATCATCAACTGTTGCTACAGTAACTTGTTTTGGTTCTTTGGCTTTTGCAATATGTAGAGTAATGATTAAAAAAAAATTTGTTATAATAAAAATTATTTTAAAGCAAGACATTTTGGTATAATCCAATTATAAGGTTATTTTTTACAGGTTTTTTTTATTCAATACAAGGAATGATGTTTAATATTTATTGTTTTGTAGAATTTATTGAATATTTCTGTGAATAATTGGAGCATTTTATATGTTAAGTAAACTTACTTCTAAATTTTTTAGTTCTTCTAATGACAGACAGATAAAAAAATATAAGCCTATAATTGATCAAATTAACAACTTAGAAAACGAGTTTTCCAATTTTTCGGATGAACAATTAAAGTTAAAAACAAAAATCTTTAAAGATAGATTATCAAAAAATGAAAGTTTAAAAAAGATTTTACCAGAAGCTTTTGCAACCGTTAGAGAGGCTTCAAAAAGGACGCTCAAACAAAGGCATTTTGATGTTCAATTAACTGGAGGTCTAGTTCTACATGAAGGCAAAATAGCTGAAATGAAAACTGGTGAAGGTAAAACTTTGGTAGCTACTTTAGCATGTTATTTAAACGCTTTAGAAGGAAAAGGTGTTCATGTAATAACCGTAAATGATTATTTAGCAAAAAGAGATTCTGAGTGGATGGGACAAATTTACAAGTATTTGGGAATGACAGTCGGGTGTATTGTTTCAGGGATGGATGATGATCATAGACGGATTGCTTATAATGCTGATATAACTTATGGAACCAATAATGAATTTGGATTTGATTATCTTCGTGACAACATGAAATATAATTTAGCTGATATGGTTCAAAGACCATTCAATTTTGCGATTGTGGATGAAGTTGATTCTATCCTAATAGATGAAGCAAGAACACCTCTAATTATTTCTGGACAATCTGAAGATTCTTCAATTTTGTACAAATCAATTGATAAATTTATTCCATTATTAAATAAGGATGATTATGAATTAGATGAGAAGCAAAGAACTTGTAATCTAACCGATAGTGGTATTGAGAATATAGAAAAGGCATTGAAAAAAAGTGATATTATAAAAGAAGGAAGCCTATTCGATGTTAAAAATATATCATTATTACATCATATAAATCAAGCCCTTAGAGCTCATAAACTTTTCAAAAAAAATACACATTATATGGTTAAAAATGACAATGTTATAATTATTGATGAATTCACTGGGCGTGCAATGGAGGGCAGACGTTTTGGAGAAGGTCAACATCAGGCTATTGAAGCTAAAGAAAAAGTATCTATACAACCTGAAAATCAAACCTTAGCAAGCGTAACTTTTCAAAATTATTTTAGGATGTATCCCAAATTGGCAGGAATGACAGGTACTGCTCTTACTGAAGAAGGAGAGTTTTCTGAAATTTACAATCTTCAAGTTTTAGAGGTTCCTACCAATTTAAAAATAGCAAGAGAAGACCAAAATGATGAAATTTACAAATCAAATGAAGAAAGAGACGAAGCAGTAATTAAATTAATTGAGCAATGTCAGAAAAACAATCAACCTGTTTTAGTTGGAACAGTATCAATTGAAAAATCAGAAATTTTATCAAAATTATTATCTTCAAAAAAGATTAAGCATGAAGTTTTGAATGCTAAATTTCACGAGCAAGAGGCTCAAATAATTGGTTATGCAGGAATGCCTGGGGCAGTTACAATAGCTACTAACATGGCAGGTAGAGGAACTGATATTCAGCTAGGTGGAAATTTAGAAATCAGAAAACATAATGAAATTAAAACTCTCTCTGATGAAAATAAATTTCTTGATAATTTAAAAACAGACATTGAAAAAAAGAAAAAAATTGCATTAGATGCTGGCGGTTTGTACGTAATAGGGACTGAGCGTCACGAGAGTCGTAGGATTGACAATCAATTGAGAGGGCGAACAGGTAGACAAGGTGATCCTGGAAGGTCTAAGTTTCTATTATCTTTACAAGACGATCTAATGAGAATTTTTGGATCAGATAGACTAGAAGCCATGTTAAGTAAGCTTGGATTGGAAAAGGGAGAAGCTATTGTTCATCCCTGGATTAACAAAGCAGTTGAAAAAGCTCAAGCTAAAGTAGAGGCTCATAATTTTGAAATTAGAAAACAACTTTTAAAATTTGATGATGTTATGAATGATCAAAGAAAAGTAATTTTTGATCAAAGGAAAGAAATTATGAGATCTGACGATATTAGTGAAATGATTACTGATATGCGTCACGAAGTTATTGAAACAATTGTTTACAAATCTATACCCGATCAAAGTTATCATGATGAATGGGATGTAGATACATTATCGAATGATGTAAAGAATTATTTGGGTCTTTCAGTCCCAGTAGATAAATGGGTTAAAGAAGATGGGATCATTGAAAAGGAAATTATAGATCGTCTTAAGGAGTTATCGAATAAATTTATGGCTGAACGAGCTGTCAATTTTGGAGTTGAAGTTTTTAGGCATGCAGAAAAAACTCTTCTTTTACAGGTTTTAGACCAAGGCTGGAAAGATCATTTGCTAATGTTAGATCAAATGAGACAGTCCATAGGATTAAGAGCTTACGCACAAAAAGACCCATTAAATGAATACAAACGGGAATCCTTTGAATTATTTGAAGAGATGCTTGATAAATTAAGAAAAACAATTACATCAGTATTATGTTTTATCGAAATACAGAAAGAAGAGGCTACAGAAAAAAATATTCCTAATGAATCACAAGAGGTCCTAAATAAGAAAATCCCTAGAAATTCAATATGTCCATTATGTGATTCTGGTAAAAAATATAAACATTGTTGTGGTAAATATTAAAGATAATGATTAAATACAAATTAAAATGTAAATCCGAATATTGTGAAAAAGAAAAAGAATTTGACGGTTGGTTTCAAAATATAGATGCTTATGAAAAACAAAAACTACAAGGCATGATAAATTGTCCAATTTGTGGTGGAGACAAAGTTGTAAAATTACTGACAACACCAAATCTCAAAACAAGTAAAAATATTAATGTTGAAGATTCAAATAATAATATTAAAACTGTGCCCGCAAAAAATAATGGTGTTTTAGCTAATGATAATTTAAATAACATTTCGACTATTTTAAGAACTATAAAAAAAGAGATACAAAAAAACTCAACTTTTGTGGGCGATAAATTTGTTTCTACGGTAAGATCTATGAAGGAAGGAAAAATTATAGAAAAGCCAATCCATGGCCATGGTACTTTTAAAGAAATACAAGAATTAAAAGATGATGGTATCGATGTTGTAAATATTCCATGGATATCAGATGATCATTAAATCATATTTTTATACCTGCTGCTCCATAATTTACTGCTAAATTTGATGTAAGTATGAAATCTCCAAATTGTCTGTCAATTATGTTTTTAAATTTAAAGGTAGGTCTAAAACCAATAAAATTGTCTAAGATAATATCATATTCTTTAGCTTCTTTTGATAAAGTTTCAGGTGAAATGAATTTTTGTGTATCATGAGTTCCAACAGGTAAAATTTTTAAAATATTTTCTGCAAAAATTTTCCCAAATAATATTCCTAGTAAAGAATTATTAATAGTTGTGAATACTATTAGGCCTCCTCGGCGACATAATTTTGAAATATCTGATAAAAAAGATTTCCTGTTTTTTACATGTTCAATTACTTCAGAAGCAATAACTAAATCAAATTTATTTATAACTTTTTCTTTTTCTAATTCTATAAATTTGCTGGTTGAAATACATTTATAATATATTTCTAATCTACTTTTAATTGCATGTTCTTTTGCTACGTTAATAGAACTTTGTGATGCATCAATACCAGTTACATTTGCCCCTAATCTTTTCAATCTTTCTGATAGGATACCACCACCACAGCCAATATCGATACAGTTAATTCCCTCTAAGGAGTAATTTTTGGCCTTATCACTATTTAGAATTCTACTTGCATTTTGTCTTATGAATTCAATTCTTGCATTTGACATTTTGTGTAATGCTGAAAAAGGGCCGGACTTGTCCCACCATTTGTTGCTTAATGACGAAAATTGTTTTATTTCTTTTTTGTCTACAGTATTAGTCATGATGAATTTAGTTAAAAATATTTTTGCAAGGATAACAGAAATTTGAAAATTGTGGTATTGAAATTTGGAGGTACATCAGTTGCAGATGTTCCCAAAATAAAAAAAATTGCTGTAAAAGTTAAAAATGAAGTAAATAAGGGCAAAAAGGTTATTGTTGTGGTTTCTGCAATGGCTGGGGTAACTAATAATTTAATAAAGTTGGTAAAAAGTATTTCAAATACACCTCCACATCAAGAACATGATGTAGTTGTCTCAACAGGCGAACAAGTTACTTCTGCTCTTTTAGCAATTGCCTTAGAAAGTTTAAAAATAAAAGCTCGTTCTTGGTTAGGTTGGCAGGTTCCAATAATATCTGACAAATCATATGGTAAAGCTGTTATTGAAGATATAAAGACGGATCAAATACTGGAATTTTTTAAAAAAAATCAAGTTGCTATAATATCAGGATTTCAAGGTTTATCAGACGAAAATAGAATAACCACTTTAGGAAGAGGAGGTTCTGATACATCGGCAGTAGCAATAGCTGCATCGTTTTCAGCAGAACGATGTGATATTTATACTGATGTTGACGGTGTTTACACAACTGATCCAAGAATAGTTAAAAGTGCAAAAAAACTTGATATGATTACATACGAAGAAATGCTAGAATTGGCTTCTCAGGGTGCTAAGGTGCTTCAAACGAGGTCAGTAGCGTTAGCCATGAAATATAATGTAAAATTAAGAGTTATAAGTAGCTTTGAAGACGTACCTGGAACGTCTATAACCAAAGAGGGTAGTAATATGGAAAAGTCAGAAATAAGTGGTATCGCTCATAGCTTAAATGAAGCAAAAATAACATTGTCTGGTGTTCCAGATCAACCAGGTCAGGCGGCAAAAATTTTTGGATCCTTAGCTGAACATTCAATTAATGTTGATATGATTGTACAATCTTCTTCTATAAATTATCAAGCAACTGATATTACTTTTACTATTCCAGAATCAGATTTGTTAATTGCTGAAAGTACAATAAAAAAAGTACAGAAAGAAATAGGCTTTAGAAAATTTATTACCGACACGAATGTAGTTAAAATTTCTGTAGTTGGTAATGCCATGAGGACTCAATCAGGTATTGCAAAGACTATGTTTGAAACACTAGCGAATAATCAAATAAACATTCATGTGATCTCAACTAGTGAAATTAAAATTTCTGTTCTTATTTCATCTGATTATTATGAACTTGCAATGAGGTCGCTTCACTCTTCTTTTGGTTTAGATGTATAATTATTGTACAATTAATATTTTTGGATTTTTGCCGTTAAAACAAATGTTGATTTAAAAAGTTACTCAATATAAAATATCTCAATGAGGAGAAGTAATGTCCGTTGGTAATGGAAAAAATAATATAGAAAAAAAAGTAGATAAATCAGTCTCAGAAGCAATAAATGAAGCTTTTGATAATGTCGAATATTCAACAGTTGGTAAATTATGTTTAGACGCAAGGTTAGGTAAAGGCTTAACTCAAGAACAAGCTGGAAATTTACTAAAAGTTAGGGTAAAAATTATCAAAGATTTTGAAAATGGAGATGAAATTGATTTACCCGGACTTGCTTATAAAGTCGGTTTTGTACGTTCTTATGCCCGTTTGTTAGATTTAGACGGTGATTTACTTGTAAAAGAATTTAAAGAAAGTTTGGAATTAACCTCGTATAAAGAGGAGTATAAATTCCTTACTCCAGAACTTAATAAAAACCATTTTCTGCCTTTAGGCGCAATAATATCTGTTTTTATTGCTGTTTTGTCTTATTCTGGGTGGTATTACAGTGATAGGAGTAATAAAATTGAAAAAATATCCAGTAAAGCTCCTGAAATTGATAAAAATGAATATGTTATAATAGAAGAAAACTTTGATACTAATAATTTGATTAACTCTCTAACCAGAAATAATGAAAAAATTGTCCAAGATTTGAATGTTGAACCAAACATAAAAATAGAAAAAAATCAAACTTTAATCCCTAAAGAAATAGGTATCGATAATAACGATGTTGAGAAAACAAATAATACCATTGGACCTAATTTAAATGAAATTCAAACTAACGAAATGTCTGCTACTGCAAATGAAAGAGATCCGAGTACAGAGATGGTATTAAAAGCCACTGGTAATAGTTGGGTAGAAATTGAAGATTTGGATGGCAACGTCCTCATGACGAGGTTAATGAGACCAGGTGAGACTTATGTGGTTCCTAATGTAAATGGATTAACATTTAATACAGGAAATGCTGGCGCCTTATCTCTTTCCCAAGGGGATAAAATCATTCCAAGATTAGGGGAGATAGGTGAAATCATTACTGCACGACCTCTAAATATTAAGACCTTTACAAATCAACAGACTATTGACTAACATTGTAATAATTCAAATTAATTTCTTAAAATTTTAAGTTTAAGGATATAATAATGAATATCAGGCCTTACAGGCAAATTGAACGAAGAAAATCAAGAAAGATTAAAGTTGGAAATATATTTGTTGGTGGTGATGCTCCTATATCAGTGCAAACAATGACAAACACAAAGACGACTGATATTAATGCTACCCTTGAACAAATAGAAACTTGTGTCAATTCTGGTGCAGATATTATTCGAGTTTCATGCCCTGATCAAGAATCAACTTCAGCTTTGAAACAAATCATTAAATCATCATCAATTCCTATTGTTGCTGATATTCATTTCCACTATAAAAGAGCCATAGAAGCCGCAGATTCTGGAGCAGCTTGCTTAAGAATTAATCCTGGAAATATTGGTAATTCACATAAAGTTAAAGAAGTTATTAATGCTGCTAAACAAAATAATACCTCAATAAGAATTGGCGTTAATGCCGGATCTTTAGAAAAAAGTATTTTAGATAAATATGGCGAGCCTTCTCCAGATGCACTTGTAGAGTCAGCTTTGAGACATGTTCGGATTTTAAAGGACCATGATTTTCATGACTATAAAATTAGCGTAAAGGCTTCAGATGTTTTTCTCGCGGTTGCAGCTTATACTCAACTAGCTGAGTTAGATAATTGTCCTTTACATATTGGTATTACTGAAGCAGGTAGTTTGAGGGCTGGAACCGTAAAATCTTCAATAGGGTTAGGAAATTTGTTATGGGCTGGTATTGGTGATACAATTAGAGTATCATTATCTGCTGATCCCTCTGAAGAAATAAAAGTAGCTTATGAAATGTTGAAATCACTTGGATTAAGGAGGAGAGGCGTCACTGTAATCTCTTGTCCTTCATGTGCTAGGCAACAATTTGACGTTATTAAAACGGTTCAAGAGGTCGAAAAAAGGCTCGAGTATATATCTGAATCTATCACAGTTTCCATAATTGGATGTGTAGTAAATGGTCCTGGAGAAGCTAAAGAAACTGATATTGGATTAACAGGAGGCGGGAAAGGGACACACCAAATTTACGTAAATGGTATAACAGACCATATAATAAGAAATGAAAATGTTGCTGATTACATAGTTAATTTTGTTCAAAAAAAATTGAACAAAAAAAATTAGTCAACTAATTAAATATTTAATAATAAGGCTTATAATGGAAAAATTAAGGACAGTCAGAGGTGTACATGATCTATTGCCTGAAGAATTATATATACATAATAAAGTTATTAATACTGCATTAGAAACCTCAGATAATTTTAATTATTCCCAAATTGAGATACCAATATTTGAATTTGCTGAGGTGTTTAAAAAGCCACTTGGAGAGTCAAGTGACATTGTAACAAAGGAAAATTATATATTTAAAGACAGAAGCAACGATGAATTAATGTTACGGCCTGAAGGAACCTCTGGGGTAGTTAGGGCATTCTTGAATGCAGGTCTAGTTCACGATATACCTCAGCGATTTTCATATTATGGACCAATGTTTAGGTATGAAAGACCGCAAAAGGGAAGACTTAGACAATTTAAGCAATTTGGTGTTGAATGTTTGGGCTTAAGTAGCACTATGGCAGACGTCGAGGTTATATGTCTAGGTAATGAATTCTTAAATAAATTAAATGTACTAGAAAAAATCAATTTAAAAATTAATACATTAGGTGATTTTGAGAGTAGAAATAATTTTAGAAATGCTCTTGTCAATTACTTTGAAGATTATCGATCTAGTTTATCAAAAGAAAGCTTAAATAGGTTATCGATAAATCCTCTTAGAATACTCGATTCTAAGGATGAAGAAGATCAGAAAGTTATTAAAAATGCTCCAAATATTATGGAATACTTAAATGTTGATTCACGGATAAGATTTCAAAATATTTGTAAAGGTCTGGATCATTTAAATATAGAATATACTATAGATAAAAACCTTGTTAGAGGATTAGACTATTACTGTCATACTGCTTTTGAATTCACAACCAATGAATTAGGTTCACAAGGAACTGTTCTCGCAGGAGGTAGGTATGATGGTCTTTCAAAAATATTAGGTGGATTAGATGTTCCTGGTGTGGGATGGGCTGCAGGTATAGAAAGATTAGCACTGCTGGTAGATACTGAGATTGTAAATAAAACAGATGTTGTTTTAATTGGACAAGCAGAAAATTTTAATTATTTATTATTACCAATTATGAAGAAATTAGTTCAGCAAGGGATCAAAACAGAAATTATTTATAGTGGTAACTTGTCAAAAAAATTTAAAAGAGCAAATAAAATAAAAGCATCATATGCAATTATCTTAGGTGAAGAAGAGGTTGATAAAAAATTACTGAAATTTAAAGATTTAACATCTGGCAGAGAAGAATTCATAGATTTAAAGCAGATAATAAAAAAAATAAAAAATTAAATAGTTATTTGGGGAAAGTTTTGAATTTAGAAAATAATATTGAAAAAATATTTAGTAGGAAAAAAGAAATTGAAAATTTGTTTGTAAATTCCACTAACTTAAAACCAACCGAATTAGCTGAATTGTCAAAAGAATTATCTGATATAAAATCTATTACAGATTTGGTTAATAAAAAAAATGCTTTTGTTACAGAAATTCTAGACTTAAGTGAAATATTAAATGATAAAAATGCAGACTCAGAACTTAAAGAGATTGCAACTAATGAGTTCAATTCTTTAAAACAAAATATTAGTGAACTTGAAAAAGAAATTCAATTTGCGTTATTACCTAAGGATAAAGATGATACTAGAAATGTAATTTTAGAAGTGCGTGCAGGTACAGGTGGTGATGAGGCTGGTTTGTTTGCTTCAGATCTTTTTGCAATGTATGAAAAATTATCTATTAAGAATAAATGGAAGTTTGAAGTAATGGAAGTTGCAGAGTCAAATGTAGGTGGCTATAAGGAGGCTCAAGCTAATATTATTGGAAATGGAGTTTTTGGTAGATTAAAATTTGAATCTGGTGTTCATAGAGTTCAAAGAGTTCCAAGCACAGAAACTAGTGGAAGAATTCATACTTCTGCGGCCACTGTTGCAGTTCTCCCAGAAGCTGAAGACTTAGAGATTTTTATTGAAGAAAAGGACTTAAGAGTAGACGTTTTCAGATCTAGTGGACCAGGCGGACAGTCTGTAAATACAACAGACTCAGCTGTAAGAATAACACACATACCGTCAGGAATTGTAGTTAGCCAACAAGATGAAAAATCACAACATAAAAACAAAGCTAAGGCTATGAAAATTCTTCAGTCCCGTTTGTATGAAGCAGAAAGACAAAAACAACAAGAAGAGAGGTCACTTAATAGAAAAGATCAAGTAGGTTCTGGTGATAGGTCAGAAAGAATAAGAACTTATAATTTCCCACAAGGACGAGTTACCGATCACAGAATAAATCTAACATTACATAAACTGGAAAAAATATTAACTGGGGAAGGTCTTGATGAACTAATAGATGCTCTTACAGTTCAAGATAGACTTCTAAAACTTACTTCAAATGATTAAAAAAAAAATGGAGGTTTATACTTTAATTAAACCAGAAATACAAAAATTAATAACGGTTGGTATTGAAACAGCTAATTTAGACTGTAGGATACTACTCTCAAAATCTCTAAATATAGATAAAGTCATATATAATCATGAATATATAGATATTTCAGAAAATCAAATCAAAAAATTTCAATGTTTAGTCGAACAAAGATTAAGTGGAAAGCCTGTCTCAAGGATTGTTAACAAGAGAAATTTTTGGAAAAAGGAATTTAAATTAAATGAACAAACTTTAGATCCTAGACCCGATTCAGAAATATTGATAGAAACAGTTTTGTTACACTATGAAAATAAGTCAAAATCTTTAAAAATTTTAGATTTAGGTTCAGGTTCAGGTTGTTTGGGTTTATCCTTACTAGAAGAATACGTGAACTCTGAAGTTTCATTTTTTGATGTATCAAAAAAATCTTTAGAAATTGTAAAAATTAATGCCTTGAATTTTGGTTCTGCAAATAGATCAAAGTTTATAAATTTAGATTGGAGAATTGATGGTTGGGATTTAAATTTAATTAAAATTGAAAATAATATTAAGTTTGATATAATAATTTCAAATCCTCCCTACATTCCCAGAGATGAAATTAAAAAACTGCAAACTGAAGTAAAAAAATATGATCCATTTATCGCGCTAAATGGTGGTATAGACGGATTAGATTCTTATAGGTATATTATACCAAAGCTAAAAAATATTTTAAAATATAATGGAAAGGTATTTTTTGAAATCGGAAAAGGACAAGAAGATTTTATTTCATCAAGAGCTAAAAAACACAAATTATTTCCAATTGAATATAACAAAGATCTATCAGGAGTGAATAGGGTAATAACGTTTATTGTGAAATAATTATTTTTATGCTTGGCTTAAAAGAAAAAAGTTTATATAAATAAAATATAAGTAATGACTTATACAAACCTTAAATTTTATTTCAGAGTCCGTAGGTTGAAAATAGGACTCTTAAACATATTACAAAACGCATTATGTAAATTATAATAAGCTTTAATTTTAGGGAAATTATGAGACAGCAAAATAGTGGGCGTCGTCGCCAAAATCGTGGATCTAACCGTAGAAGTTTCAACAATGGTAACTTAAACGGTAATATAAATAAGAATACTGTTATTGAAAGTTCTGGACCTGACGGTCGTCAAAGAGGTTCAGTATCGCAGTTAAATGAAAAGTATATTTCACTAGCATCTGACGCATCTTCGTCTGACGATAGAATTCTAGCAGAATCTTTTTTACAATTTGCAGATCATTATTATAGACTGCAAAAAGAAATAGAATTAAATAACGAAAATAAAGAAACCAAAATTAAATCTGAAATTAGTTATTCTTCAAATAATTCTTATGAATCAGAATTGAATGATAATGAAAATAATGTGAAAAAACCTTCAAGGCGTAAAAGGGGATTTCAGATAAGAGAAGCGGAATTGTCATCAGTCCAAAATATTGACAATGGAAATGAAATTAAAGAAATCGAAAAAAACAAATCCGAAAATGATAATTTAACAATTTAATACAAATCTATATTATTATTATTGTGACATGTACTTTTTTTGAATTGATATTGAAAACTTCTTAATTAGTTCACATTTAAATTATAAAAATAATGAGTTTCTAAAATTGAAAATTTAGCACATGATCTCTCTGACAGATCAAAATTAGTATTGAGTTCAGCATTTGAATTAGCTGACAGACTTAACACAAATGTTACTTCATATCATATTCTATATGTACTTTTAGAAGATACTGAAAAATACATCGAAAATTTATTAAGTCCTCTAACGATAAATGTTGATAAATTAAAGTTAGAAATTTACTTGTTATTTAATAAAAGTGAAAAACAAAAATATAATAAAGAGATTGAAAAAAGTATTTTAAAGCTGATTAATACAGCAAAAATGTTATCAAAACAATTTGATGATTCAGTTATTACGCAAGAAGTTTTATTATTATCATTTACATTAATTAATGACAAGGCCAAAGAAATATTATCGAAGTTTGATATTACTTATGACTTGCTTCTCAAAAAAATAAAAGAATTCAGAAAGGGTAGAAAAGCTATGAATAACAATGCTGAAGCTGGATTTGATACATTAAGTAGATTTGCTCTTAATTTAACAAATAAGGCTTCCGAGGGACAATTGGATCCAGTAATTGGGAGGGACGAAGAAATTAGAAGGCTTATACAAGTTTTATCAAGAAGGACTAAAAATAACCCAGTGTTAATCGGAGAGCCAGGCGTCGGCAAAACAGCTATCTTAGAAGGTTTAGCAATTCGAATAGCAAATAATGATGTTCCTGAGAAACTAAAAAATAAAGAAATTTTTTCTCTTGATTTAGCAAGTATATTAGCGGGTTCAAAATTTAGGGGGGACTTTGAAGAAAGATTGAAATCTTTATTAAATGAAGTAGAAAATAAAAAAGATAATATAATCTTATTTATAGATGAACTGCACACGTTGGTGGGAGCCGGTGGCGCAGACGGATCACTTGATGCCTCAAATATATTTAAACCTGCTTTAGCAAGAGGCGAACTTCATTGCGTTGGAGCGACTACTTTAGACGAATATAGACAATATATAGAAAAGGATAAAGCTTTAGAAAGACGTTTTCAACAAGTTTACATAGACGAACCTGACATTGAAAGTTCTATATCAATGATGAGAGGCCTTAAAGAAAAATATGAATTATTTCATGGTATAACCATTACAGATAAGGCGCTTACAGCATCAGTGAATTTATCTTCAAGGTACATTAATGATAGATATTTACCAGACAAAGCTATAGATCTAATTGACGAGGCTGCAAGCCGAAAAAGAATTGAAATTGACTCTAAACCTGATTCACTTGATGAGACAGATAGGCGGATTATGCAATTAGAAATAGAAAAAAAGGTGTTAAAAAAAGAAAATACCAAAACGTCAAACGACAGAATTTTAAAAGTCGAGGAAAAATTAAAAGAGCTTAAATTAAAATCAAAAGAGCAAACAGAAAAGTGGAAATTAAGTAAAAGAGTTTTAGAAGAGGAACAGAAAAAAAAGATTGAACTTGAAAATGCAAGAAATCAGTTAGAGATTGAAAAAAGAAATGGAAATTGGGATAAAGCAGGTGAGCTCTCATATCAAATCATTCCCAGTTTGGAAAAGAACATTTCTAAAAGATTAAACACTGATAAGCTTCTAAACACTATTGTTTCTGAACAAGATGTTGCATTTGTTGTTTCTAAATGGACTGGAATACCAGTAGAAAAAATGATGGAACATGAACGATTCAAGTTACTTAAAATGGATAGTGAACTCAAAAAGTCAATTGTTGGCCAAGATCATGTAATAGCTGCAATTGCTAAAACAATCATTCGATCTAGGGCAGGTTTAAATGATCCAACAAGTCCTCTGGGCACTTTTATGTTTTTAGGATCTACTGGAATTGGTAAAACAGAAACGGCTAAATCTATTGCTCAATTGTTGTTTAATGAAACAGACTCACTTATTAGAATAGATATGTCTGAATATATGGAAAAACATTCTGTATCAAGATTAATTGGAGCACCACCTGGTTATATAGGTTATGATGAGGGAGGTGTTTTAACTGAAGCGGTTAGACGTCGACCATATAGAGTTATATTATTTGACGAAATTGAAAAAGCTCATTCAGATGTTTTAAATCTGCTTTTACAAGTTATGGACGATGGTAGATTGACTGATTCTCATGGAAAAACAGTTGATTTTACTAACACCATTATAATAATGACAAGTAACATAGGTGCCCACCATTTTAAATCTAATATTGATTTTGGATTGGAAAATGAAAAAAATGATATCATAAGAAAAGAAATAATGATTTCGGTAAAATCAAAATTAAGTCCAGAATTTATTAATAGATTAGATGAAATATTATTCTTTTCAAAACTTGGCAAGTCTCATATCAACAAAATTGTAGAAATACAACTCAATAATCTTAAAAAGAGATTACTTTCAAATAACATTTCTTTAGAGTGGGATGAAAAAGTTAATAGTATTATAGCTCTAACTGGTTATGATCCTGAATATGGAGCTAGGCCAATCAAAAGAAAAATAAGAAATGTTGTTGAAGATAAAATAAGTGAACTTATCATAACTAATGTTGCTAAAGAAGGTGATACTCTTAGTATAAAAACTGTTAATAATTACATCGATATTATTGTTAAATAGTTAATTTAGGATCCATTTTTTAAACTTTCATAATCGTTAATAGCAAATTTTTTGTTATTGGTAGATCTTTGAAAGGCATTTTTCTGTTTCAGAATATTTTTGATATGATTTTGGTAACTCAAAATGTTAGATTTAGAAATATTTTTTCCGGAAGGTATTTTTATTCTCATGGGGTTAACTTGAACGTTATTTTTGATCACTTCATAATGTAAATGTGGACCTGTTGATCTGCCTGTGCTTCCCACATAGCCAATAGTTTTACCTTGAGAAACACGCTTTCCAACTCTAATATTTTTATTAAATTTGGATAGATGTGCATATGCAGTTTTGTAGGTACCTGTATGTCTTATTCTAATATATTTACCATATGATCCATTCCATCCTGCTTTTTCTACAATGCCATCCCCAGCTGCAAAAACTGGTGTTCCAGTTGGTGCGGCGAAGTCAAGTCCTCTGTGCATTTTGGTATAACCTAAAATTGGATGTTTTCTATTTCCATATCTGCTGGACAATCTAGCTCCATTTATTGGTGTTTTCATTATAGTTCTTTTTGCAGATTTTCCATTTTCATCGTAATATTGAGGTAATCCAAATTCATCAGGAAATTTAAAAAAATTTAACTTATTCCCTGATAAATTTATAGATACGTATGTAATTGGTTTAGTTTGAATGATTTCATTGCTTAAAATATCAATTTTTTTAGTAAACAAAATTTCAAAACTATCTCCTTGTTTAATCTCTCTTTGAAAGTCGACAGAAAAACCAAGTAAGCTTATCATTTCTAATATTGTATTTACTGGAATACCTGAATTAAGTGCCGCAATGTATAAATTATTTTCGATTACACATTGAATCAGAGTTTTTTCAAATTTGGTAGGTCTTAAGTATATCTGTGATTTATAGGTATTATTTATATCTTGCCATACAAAAATGTCTTTTGTTTTATTAATATTTATTTTCAGTGCCCCGCCAGTGAGCATGGATGGATTTGAATAATCTATTATCATTCCAATTGGGAGAGAACTAAGTATTTTTCTTCCATTTTGTAATTTGCTAATAGAGTTTATAATTTTGCTAATTTCGGATTTTTGAAAGTTAATCCTTTTCAAAGCAACACTTAATGACTCATTTTTTTTGAGCTTAGTTTTTTTGACTTCAGTAATAGCTTTTGCGCCGACTTTTTGGACCATATTAAAAATTGTATCAGCTGATTCTTCCAAATTAAAAAGATTGGCAGGCCTTATAATAGGTATGTCTTCTAATTCCTTTTTTAAAGTCGATGAGTTAGCGTTATTTGTTCCAAAATAAAGAATAAGGATATTAATCAAACCTATTACAGTAAGAAATTCAGCTAACAATCTAATATTAAATACTTTTTTCATGTTGCATTCGATATTGGCTTGATAATTTACAAAAGTCAAGACTGCAATGTTAGCGTTCATATTGATAGTTTTATGCAAGTTTGAAAAATGATAAAAAAAAAAATAAAAATTTTTGCGTTTTTTTTATCTTTTACGTTTGACATATGATAATATGCTGAGTATAAACCTCTTTCGGTTAGATTTTAATTTTCACTTTTTCTAAGTGATCTGTTTGATAATGTTAATAATAAGAAGAGATTCACAGACGGCGGATTGTGTTTTGCACATTAATAATATGGTCGTCTATTGAATCGCGCAATTTACCATAATAATATAAACAAATTGATTTTGTTTGTCAGTAACTTGAGTGTGAAGGTATGACTACCTTTTCGGTTGAATTTTAAATTCATACCCATCAAACCTAAGAGTTTGATCCTGGCTCAGAATGAACGCTGGCGGCATGCCTAACACATGCAAGTCGAACGAGATCTTCGGATCTAGTGGC
>CACMYY010000004.1:0-45000 GCA_902618025.1 uncultured SAR116 cluster alpha proteobacterium | reverse complement strand
TTAAATAAAGATTTATAAAGTTTTTCTATAAAATTATTCTTGATTATTGTCATTCTTTCAGAAACTAGAATTAATTGATTATTAAATTCCTCTACTGGACTTTTATCAATTAAACTTTTGATTTTTTTATCAGCAACTGCATCTGCAATCAATTCACAATAAAACACTCTTCCTTCTTTAGTGCTAATAATGCTTTTTATGTCAGACTCTTTATCAAAAGTATATTTGAATGAAAGATGGTTTTTACAAAGGTATAGAGTATTTAAATCACTTTCATTGAAACCCCAATAATATCGAACATTTCCTTCAGTTGATAACTGAATGTCATAGTCATGTTTATTATTTTCTTGTTTATTTACGACATGTACTGTGCAAGAAATACTTGTTTCATCCGTTTCGGCTAATAATCTAGTTTGTTCTCCAAAAAATTCCCCTTTAACTTCAAATTCACCAACTAGATAATTAGTTTGATGAAATCTAGTTAGAGTAACTGTTTTTCCAGAACAAGACACTATATTTTCATTCTCAGAAATATAATTAATCTCTTTTTTAATTGGGTCTCCAACATTATACTTATGAAAAACCTTGATTAATCTTTTACCTAAATATTTAACAGAGTAGTTGGAATGTTCAAATTCAAGTGGAGTTGCAAACAAACGATCTTGATAATCATTTATATTTATTGTGAGTTCAGTCTTTTTTGATGTATCAGTTTTATAAAAAAAACTTAGTTCAATATTATTTTTAGGTTTAACTGCCTTTAGATCAAATGCAAATCTGTATTTCTCTTCACTATTAGTTTTTATTGGTTTACATTTTATGTTAGTACAATCTAAGTAATATTTGTCTTGTTCTTTGATGTTTAATATCAACTCTTCATCAAAATTTTCAAGTGTATCTTTATGTGTATAGACATAAATAGTTTTTTCTTCATCTGGATGTAGGTTG
This sequence comes from uncultured SAR116 cluster alpha proteobacterium, assembly GCA_902618025.1. Classification (GTDB taxonomy): domain Bacteria; phylum Pseudomonadota; class Alphaproteobacteria; order Puniceispirillales; family Marisalimonadaceae; genus Marisalimonas. The sequence goes on along the minus strand of CACMYY010000004.1, from coordinate 44,052 downwards.
ATAAGCTTTGGTAAAGCATACCATTGCCCTACCTTAAGTTTATCAATTTTACCTTTATCAAAATTACTTAATTCAGAATCTACATCTTTCATTTCATCTGCAATTAGATTGGTGATTTCATTAAGTATTTTTTTTGCGGAATTATTGAACGATAAACTTTCTGATTTTTCCTCTAAACTTTTCATATAATTCTCTAAGATTAACTTAGGCTGTTTAATGATTTTTTTGATTAATGGATGGTCCCAATTCACACCAACTCTTCTGGAGGGTTCATATAATGGAGTTGGGTTTAATCTTAAATTATCAGTATTAGGGCCATCTCTAAAGGTCTTTAAGGTTTCATCTAATAAGGGTGTTTTTAAAATTCCGTAAATTTTTTTAAAATTATTATTAGTTCTTTGGGATTGAATATTAAAAAAATCCTTACAAAATACTTGCTTAGTTCCTTCAATGAAAATTCCACAAATAGATGTATCACTAATTGCTGCTTCATCTTCCTCTATTTCATACAACTGAAAGTGCACCTTATGTTGAGTTTTATAAAATTTGTTATATTCCTCAATTTGTTGACTTGTTATATAGTCGTTGAAAATGGTTTTCTTAAATTTTGGTGGCCTATAAGCTAAGGTGTTTTGCTCATTTTTCTTATTCATATCCTTCATTACTATTTTCAAGGTGCCATTCTGTTCATGCATTATATTTTTCAACATAAAGTGCGCTTGAAGATTTTTTACACAAGTTTCATAGTAAGAATGTGTTATGCTTCCTTTATTTATTGTGAATTCTACCTTAGTTCCGTTCTTGTTTTTCTTTAAACCTAAATCTTTAAATTGACTAGGACTTGGTACCTGATCTTTGTATTTAAAGTCTTTAGATCCATCATTTAAAGAAAATGTGACTTCTGTATATTTATTATTTTTAATTGTTTTAAGAGTGACCACACCATGGACAGATACATCTTTAAGACCTCTACCCCAAAAACCTCTTGATGACTCATTACTTGCATATCTTCCCATTACCAAGTTTCTTTTTAGTTCTTCATAGGTTTGACCTTCTGCTCTGTCTAAAATTTCAAGATAACTAGGTTCATTGTTGCCACCTAGTTTATAGTTAATGATACAAGGTTTATGTTTATAGTTTTTTTCATTAGTTTTAATTGATATTCTTTCGTACGAGTCGTCTACATTAGTTATTAGTTCTATCAAGGCTTCAACTGTAGTTCTAATGGATGCTAAGGCTGTTGTTTGAGCTAATCTTATATCTATTTCTAATTTTTCGTTGTTTACTTGCATATGGTTCACATCAGATCCTTTCAATTTTATTTTTCGCTTTTTCAGTCTTTGTATGAGCTTTAATTAAAATATTTCTGTCAATAAATTCTGGAAAATGATCTTTAAGATAATTTAAGAATAACAAAATATCACTTTCGCCATAGGTACTTGCATAATTAATTGTGTCTTGAAATCTCTCATTAACTCTAACTTTGTTTGGAGAAGTTTCTAAAAGTGTAGAAAGATCATGAAATTTAAATATTGAAAGGTTTTCTTCAATTTGTTCATTTAAAAACAATTTAAAAAACTTATTTTGTTTTATTCTAGATAAATATTTTATTATATATTGATTCTTGTTATTTTCAGCCATTAGAGGCTCATCAGCAACCAATAGATTTAGATATTTTTTTGCTTCAATAATACCAATGTCAGTAAGTGACCAACCCTCTTTAACAATATCACTTGCTCTATGACCATAAACCCATTGATGTTTGTTTCGTGCTATCATCAACCCTCTTCTAGCGGGCTCTATGTCAGGCAAATCCGGTTTTGTTTTCCAGCAGAATTTTTGTGGAGCCATTTGAAAACATTTAAATGCAATATCCTCAGTATTAATTTTTTTTCCAGGATTCTCTTTCAATAAAATAAATAAAACAGTCACTACAAAATTAGTATTAGGTAATTCGTTTTTTGATGAAAAGCTCTTACTCAATTTTAAAACCTCCATCTTTTTCTTTTGAATAGCTAAATTTAAGTTTTACGTTTTTTAATTCACTTTCCAGAGCTAAAATAATTTTCTTAGCATCAGTATCATCAAAGCTATAATGCTGCTTATTAGATAAATTACCTATAAGTTTAAGAATTTTTATTGCTTTATTAACTCTTACGTTAGCTAAAGATTTAAATCTTTCTCTGCTATCTCTTTTTGACACAATATACCTCTCATAAGTGTTATTTTAAAATACTAACGCTATTTTTTTTATTTGTCAAATATATTTATTTTGTGCACACATTTGACAAATGTGTTTATATTTATTAGCATTAATTACATATTAATAGATTTGAATATTTAAAAAATTTCAAATAAATCAATAAAATCAATAGCTTAAATAGGAATAATGCCATGAAAAAATATAAAAATATATTTATAAAAATAATAAATGAAATTGATGAAAGACAAAAAGTAAAAGAAATATGTGATTATGCAGCTTACAGCTGTGATAAGATTATTATCGTAGGGATGAAAAATACTGCAAATACTGAAGAATATAGCATCTTAAGCACATATAATGACGATAAGGATATAATTTGGAATTTGGAAGCTGCAAAATTATCAATATTAAAACAATTTAGAAATTAGATGAAAACAAAATATTTGAATGAGCAATCCATTTTGAAGGATTATAAATTTGGCAAGCTAAATTTAAAAGAGTCTATTAGATTACTTAAAAATCATAAAGTTTCTAAAAAAATCTCTTTATCTAAACTAATGAATGTAAATAGGAAAAATATTGTTAAAATTAAAGATTATTTAGTACAAAAAAAAAGTCATACACCAGTTAAATCACACTATGACGATGAAGAGTACTTTTTTGAAATAGAGTTATCGCCAGAAACAGAAAATAACAATGAAGCTATATTTGAAATTAACTATGATGAAATTGAAGACTAAAGTTATTTCAATAAAATTTCCCAGTTCGTCAGGCATCATAACTTTACAAAAAAAAACGTCAGGCAAAGATGTTTAGCTATAAATTTTTAGCAAATCCTATTCTATAGCGAAACTTATAGCTAAACACCTTCTGTAATGGTTGGTTTCCTTAGTAATCGTCAGGCTCATAACCTGAAGGTCGTAGGTTCAAATCCTACCCCCGCAACCAACTATATCAATAAAATCAATGACTTAGAGCACCCTCAAAGACTTCGGGTTTTGAGGTTTTTTTTGTTGTAATTTTCATTCTTTATATCAACCATCATGCCAACCGGTCGTCAGGTTTTTTAAATCTTGGTTGTAAAATACGTTAACTATAAATACTGTTAAACAATGGACACCGAAATAGATCGTAAAATAGCTGTAATCCTTGTTGCAGACGTTGTTGGTTATTCCAAGCACATGGAAAGAGATGAGAATGCTACGCTAAAGGCCTATGCCGAATGTGAGGAAATACTCAAAACATGTCTCAAGAAATACAAAGGATCTATATTTAATACAGCTGGTGACTCAGCCTTAGCGGAGTTCCCAAGTGCAGTAAATGCTGTTGAATGCGGTGTTGCGTTTCAAAATTATATAAAGAAAAGAAATGAATCCGATAAAACAAAGGTAAAGCTTGAGTTCCGCATTGGCATTAATATGGGTGATGTTGTTAAGAAAGAGGGAAATCTTTTTGGTGATGGTGTAAACATTGCAGCACGATTAGAAGCATTAGCCCAGGCGAATGGCATCTCTATATCCAAAAGTGTGTATAACCTCGTTGTTTCCAAAACCAAGATCACGTTTAACGATTTGGGCATACAAAAGGTAAAGCAAAATGAGTTTCATGCCTTTGACATCCTTCTTGATCCTTCGCAAAAGAGAAAATTAAAAACAAAGACTGGCTCTATGCTAACTATACTGGGGGCAGTTGCTGCTGCTTTAGTTGTAATAGTTGGAGTGTTTTATTTTACCATTTTTCAAAATTCTTCGAATGATTCAAAACCTATAGCATCAGCCGATAAACCATCTATTTTAGTTATGAATTTTGAGAATTTAACTAAAGATGAGGATAATGAGTTCTTAGGAAATGGAATTACAACAAGCATTCGTTCAGTATTAAATAGTACCCAAAGCGTCAAAGTTTCTCCTTCTAGCACTACAAACTTCATTTCTAAAAATAATTACGAAAATACCCAAATTCGTGAAAAATATGGTTTTGACTTTATTTTAAGGGGTAGTGTACAGGGAGCAGGAAGTAAAATTAGAGTATCTGTTGAAATGACAGATCTGAATAAAGAAAGCATACTTTTCTCTGATATATACGATTTCGATGAAACAAAAGACGTGTTTGATCTTCAAGATGAAATTGCTCTCTCTATTCTAAAAGCTACGCGAATAACATCAAAATACGCACGTCCTGAATTAGCTTCTAATGATCCTGAGCTATATAAGTTGCACATTAAAGCACAATCGCTTTTTGCAAAAAATACACGTGCATCGAATAAAGAAGCAGAGAACATTTGGAGAAAGGGATTAGAAAGAGAGCCTGAGAATATCAGGTTCATCAATAGTTTAGGTTGGGTTTATTGGCAAAAAATAGTTTTGAGGATCTCGGATAACCCAAGAGACGATATTCAACAAGGCTTAAAGCTTGCTAAAAAGGCTTTGTCAATTCGTCCAACACATGCTCCTGCTCTATCACTGGAACTTTCACTCGAGTTGATGATGGGAAATCATAATGAAGCCTGCAAAAAAGTTGATAAAATCTTCCAGCATTCAGTAACAATATTTGATACGGCTTTGGGAGCTGCTGGAGCGCAAAACTGTGGAGATTTAGTCTCAGCCATAGCGAATTATGAATATGTGTTAAACAATGCTCCACATTTTTCTTCATGGGCAAGGAACTTATATAGTTATGCTCTGGTAGAGAGCGGTGACTTTGATAAAGCATTGAAGTTTTTCGAAATTGAGTTGCAGAAAGATCATGCTTTCGGAGGATTTTCACAAACCATGTATCTTCTTTCAGCATATATTAATAAGAAACGGGGTAATGAAAAAAAAGCAAAGGAATTGTTTGAGAAACAAAAAAGTGAAGACGGAAAAGGAAAAAGTGCTAAGAGAATAAGAGGAGAGCTAAGTATGCTTAAAAATAAAGGTTTCATAGACGAGCTCATTGATAAGCTCAGTTCACTAGGATTAACCTAATATTTAGTCTGCTTATCGACTGTCATTTACACTAGTCAATAGCCTGTTCTCAAAATTTCCTGATCTGTTCTCAAAATGCGTATGACACAGTAAAAACCTTTATGACTATCATACCCTTATAAATATAGCACTATATGACAATTTATTATCTGGTATGCCTCTCTAGTTGTAGGTTCAAATCCTACTCCCGCAAACAACTATCTCGCATAAAAATATATAAATCATAGGCTTTTGAAAGCCATTCTGGTAAATTAATTATGATTCTTTTATCTCTAGTAAATTAGGATCGTCATTAAATGATCTTTTTAACCATTTTAGAAATACTTTCTCCATTCTTAATGGGTTTACACCTAATTGAACCATTGCAAGTCCCCCATTAACAGCTTCGCTATAATTTTTTATTAAACTATCCTCAAACTCAAAGCAACCTATACCTGAAATAACAACTTTTCTACCTTTGTAATCAGGTATTTTAGATATAAAACTAAATCTGTATTTTACATAACCTAAATTGTTTTCTAGAGCATGGTCATACATTTCCCAAAAAAAATCCTTACCATCTCGATGAAAATAATCCGATAGCATTGTTGATATATTTTTTCTGCCTTTAAAATTTCCATAAATATAATCATGATAACAGCCATCTTTTGTAAACAAATTAGACAAATTTTCACTGTCGTTTTGGCAAACATATTTAGTAAAATTTTTTGTAAAAGTCTCAAACATAAAATATTTATAATTAATTAAATCTTATATAAAAGAATATATCAAACTATAATTATAAATATAGAAAAAGTAATTTTATTTGGAGAATATTTAAATGATATCTACATTATTAACATCAATTATTAGTCTGTGGTTGTTAATTTTATCAGCAAGAGTAATAGCACTAAGAGGTGTTTCGTTTTTGAAGTTCTTTTCTTTCAACAACTATGGCAAAGAAGCTCTGACTAGGGCAATAAGGGCTCAGGGTAATTTAATAGAATATGCACCGATTTTCTTGATTTTAATTTTAATAGCTGAATATAACGGAGCTCATCCTCATATGTTATATATGACTGGGATAATTTTTCTTATTGCTAGATTGATGCATGGAGTTGCATTTGGTTTTATGAAATATAGTCCTTTTTTAAGGGTTGGCGGTACTTTACTAACTTTTCTGTCTATACTGATTATTTCAGTTAGTAATATTATCGAAGTCATATAAATATTTTTTTGTTTCTATATTTACTTAATCCAAATTTATATTGACTTTACGTAGATGCAATTATGTATCAAAGTAATACATAATAATTTTTAGGAAAAGGAGACAAAATGATAATTTCAAGACGTATTTTAACGCCAATATTAGGTAAAAGTGATTTAGTTTTAAAGCGGGCTAAATCCATGCAAGAAATAATGACTAATCATGGTGCAAAGGCTAGAGTTGCAAGAATAGTTGCAGGTGATTTAGCGGGATCAATTCATTTAACAGGTTCATATGAAAATATGCAAAAGGGCTGTAATTCATTTAACGAAATGACAAAGGACCCTTCTAGAGTTGCTTTAATGAAAGAAAGAGAGGCTGATCCCGGAGGCCACGTAATAGGTCCTGAAGTTTTTAGAACAATATATGGTAATATTTCACCTGAGCATAATGTAATTATGATGAGAGAATATCAATTATCTAGAGATAATTTGTCTGAAGCTGTTCAAATCTTTCCTGAAATAGACGCTATTATAAAAAATGAAGACGCTTCTTTTATGGCAGTTGTACCCTTGTTAGCAACTAACATGGATAAATTAATTGCTTGTTACTATTTTAGTGATATGTCTTCTATGGGAGAAATAATTGATAGAGTTGGGATGTCTGAAGAATTTCAAAAGATTGTTTTAAAAGCAAGTAATGCTGGAACTCTAATCTCATCTAGAGTGTTATTAAATATCTAATAAATAATCTTAAGTAAAGATGCAAGAGAGTAAAAAAGGTTTTACCAAAACCTTTTTTACTCTTGATGTGTTGATTCAATCTTGTATAAAATTAAAATCTAATTAAGCTCAAATTATGTCTTCCGAAATAAATCGTAAAATAGCTGTAATATTTGTTGTTGACGTTGTGGGCTACTCCAAACACATGGAAATAGATGAAAATGGAACAGTACATAGCTATAATGAATGTGAAGGAATATTAAAAAAACTTTTAAACAAATTTAATGGATCTGTGTTTAATACAGCTGGAGATTCGGTGCTAGCTGAATTTGCAAGTGCGGTAAATGCTGTTGAATGTGGTGTTGAATTCCAGAATGAAATCAAAAAAAGAAATCAATCTAATAAAAATAGTATTAAGTTAGAATTTCGCATTGGTATCAATATGGGCGACGTAGTTAACAAAGATGGCAATCTTATTGGAGATGGTGTTAATATTGCAGCACGTTTAGAAGCTCTTGCTCAACCAAATGGTATAACTATATCAAAGAGTGTATATGATTTTGTGGTTCCTAAAACAAAAATCACATTTAATGATCTTGGTATTCAAAAAGTAAAACAAAATGAATTTCATGCGTTTGATATACTTTTAGGCCCTTCACATAAAAGATCTATTAAAACTAGATCCAAGAAAAATGTGATAGCATTTAGTTCTATTGGATTAGCAGCAATATTGCTTATTGGGTTTATCTCATTTCAATTCTTCAAAAAAAATGAACATTTAAAAGATCCAAGCTTAGAAGACAAACAAGTCGTTCTTGTCCTGCCATTTCAAAATTTAGCAAATTCATCTGAATATAATTTTATATCAGAAAGTATGCTTGATCTTTTTGTAAGTGGTTTATCAGGGTATGAAAATTTAAAAGTGCTTTCTAAGAATACTAGCCTGTTAGTATCAAAAAAAAATCTGCAAAAGAAAGAATTAATTAAGAATTACAATGTGAGATACTTACTGAGTGGTTCTGTAACGGTTTTTGGCAAAGATATGAGAACCAATATTGAAATACTTGATATTAAAAACAATCAAATACTTCTTTCACAAATAAAAAATTCTAAAACTGACAATTTATTTAAAGTCCAAGATGAATTAGTACTTTCAGTTCTCTCTAAATTTAATCTTAAAGAAGACAAAATTCGTGTGTCAAATGACGACATTGAAACAATAGAAGAATTAAGACTTCTTCAATTTGCTGCAAAAGAAAGGGAAAAGTGGTCAAGAGAAGGTTATTCTGATTATGAAAAAGCCTTAGACAAGCTATATAAAATTAATCCAAATGGATATGCGCATAATTTAAGTCAAGCATGGAAGCATCATTACAAATTTAGACTTGGGTTTTGTAAACCAAAAAGTAATCAAGCAACAAAAAAAGAACGAAGAGCAGCATCAACTGCATGCTTTGTAAAAGCAATGGAGTTTGCAACAAAAGCTATTGAAATAAATCCTGACAAAGCTGATGCATATTTAGCGCAAGGTTATTTTTTAGCTTCAGCGCACATCTTAAATCGCGGCGGAGATAGAGCTGAAGAATGGGGCGGGCTAAAAAAAGCTGGAGAATTTGCTGAAAAAGGTTATAGCCTGATTAATAATAATTCTTATCAATATGGACTAGCAGGAGAAGTTTTTACACTTTGTAATAAGTTTGAACAAGCAACCGCGTCTTTTAAGAAATTATTTGAGCTAGACGATAATCCCTCAGATACATTTACATCTTTTTATATGCAAGCAAGTTTTTTAAATAATAATCTAGAAATAGTTAAGCAATTAGCTAAAAAAATTATTTTAAACAGAAAAACTTCTAATGAAATTGATAACTGCAAAAGCCCTTTTTGCGGAAACTCAGGATATGCACACATATTTCTTTTGTATGTTTTCGAAAAAGAAAAAGATTTTGAAAATCAGAAAAAATATTTACTAGAATATAATCAATTAGAAAATAAGTATACTAAAGCGATGTTTACGGGTAGGACAAATCCAGCTAATTTCATATGGTCTAAACAATTTAATAAAATTATTAAAGTTATGGATAATCTAGGTTGGCACCAATAATTATTTTTTTCAAAATAAAATATTAATAAATTATGATTTTTTAAAATTGATTTTTAAATACAACTATAGCTTAAATTATTTAATTACTTTTATAAAAATAACATTATTCACCTTTTTAATTTATAGTTATCATTATATGAAAATAAGTTTGAAAAGATCACAAATAGAATGAAATAACTATTAAAAATTATCCACAATATTAAAAGATAAAAATACGAATCATTTAAAATTTTCAGCTCTAACTTATCTAGCAGTAAAATAGAACTCGTAAAAAGTGTCGCAAATAAAAGTAAAATGTTTATTTTTTGTAACTTTTTGTAACGCATCGGGTGAAAAACTTTAAAGGGAATAAATTTTAGAAAAATAAAGAATGAAATTATTAATAAATTAATAAATTGATCAAAACTCAAAATTTCTAAATATAAAATAACAATATTCCATATAGAAGGAAAGCCTACATAAGAAAATGACGAATCCATCAATGTTGTATTAGTGTAAGAATACAGTGAAATACATAAGATAATGATTGGCAAGATTATTGTAAAATTATGATGCAAATAATTAAATTTGTATAGCATTATACAAGGTATAAAAATGTAATTGATATAATCAATTATTGTATCTAAAGTTTTACCATCAATATTTGGAAAAAATATTTCTGTTTTATACCTTCTAGCCAAAGTTCCATCAACAATATCAATTACTAATGCAATACCTAAAAAAATGAAAGTGTGTAACTTGTTACCTTCAATAACATTCACTAATGCCAAGAAACTAAAAATAATCCCAGAGCCTGTAAACAAATGAACGAAAAAAGGAGGGATTTTATTTTGAAAGGTTTTCATGAAATATTTGATTGAGATAAAGATTAAGTACAATTATAGAAATGATTAGGAGATGAATGATATATAATCTTTATTTAATTAATTACAATTCATTATACTCAAAAATTACATTTATAAATTATATCTATTGAAAATTATTATTAAAATAATATATGAAAATCATGAAATCAATATTTATTGTAATCCTAATATTAATGTCTAAATCTGTTTTTGCTGAATTTTTCAAAGATATATCTAGCTCAATTAAAAATAATACAAAAAGGTTGAGCTATGGTATCTCTGTAACCGATTTTAATAAAGATGGAAGATTTGAGTTTGTTGTAACTGGATTTAGATTTCCTAATTTAATCTTATCTTATAAAAATGGTAAATTAGAAAATATAAACAGTGACAAATTATTTGCTGATGATCTAAGAGCTACTATTGGGGTTGTTGCATGCGATATTGATAATGATGGTTTTGAAGAATTATATTTTCTCAATACAGACACATACAGTGGTAAAAAACAGTTTTCTGACAGATTACTTGATAACGAAACAATTATAACTGATTTATTTCAACTTGATAAAAATTTAAAATCTTTAAATCTAACAGCAGGAAGATCAGTTGTGTGTGTTGACAGAAATGGTGAGGGTAAGTATGGAATTTATGTTGCAAATTATGGTGGTCCAACTCGTTTTTATGAATTAACAAACGGAAATATATTAGATCAAGCACCATTATTAAATATAAACAGAATTACGGGTGGAAGAGCTGTTGTTTCTGGCCACATCTTAAGTAATCAAATGGATATATTCGCTGCAAATGAAAGAGGTCCAAACTTTCTTTATATAAATGAAAATGGCACATTTAAAGAAGTTGCAGAAAACTTAGGTGTTGAAGATACATTTGAAAACGGTCGTGGGACGACACTAACTGATTTTTTATACAGAGGTAAATTAGATATTGTTAGTGGTAATTGGAATGGTGAACACAGAATCTTTCTTAATGATGAAAATAAATTTAATGATGTTGCAACTGGTGCATTTAAAAAGCCATCAAGAGTTAGAACTGTGATTTCAGCTGATTTTGATAATGATGGATTTGATGAAATTTTTATAAACAATATTGGTGAACCGAATAAACTTTTTAAAATTCTGAGTGATGGAGAATTAAAAGAAATTCAATTAAAAAACGGATTAGAACCATTTGGATTAGGTACAGGTGCAGCTGTAGCAGACATAGATAATGATGGTGTTCTTGAATTGTTAGTTTCACACGGTGAATCTGGTCAACAACCACTTTCATTCTATAAGGCAAACATTGATAGATCTTTTAGGTTTGTAAGAATTTTACCAAAAACAGCTTTTAATGCACCAGCAAGAGGAGCAACAGTAATATTAAATACAAATATGAGAAACCATGCAAAAACCATTGACGCTGGTTCTGGTTATTTATGTCAAATGGAGCCCGTTGCTCATTATGGACTTAGAAAACATGAAAAAGTTAAAAGTGTTACTATTAAATGGACTGATGGATCATCTGATAATTTTAAAATTAATCAATTAAACAAAACTTACGTTTTTAGTAAGGACATTTAATTTAATGTTAAAGTTAAAATATTTTCTTAGTTTATTGTTAGTATTTTTCCTGACGAACATAGTAATTTCTTATGCAAGTGATGACAAAGGTAAATATTACCAAAGTTTATCCAAAGACTGGCGATCAATATTTCCGGATGGAAATAGAAATGCAGCTGGACCTAAATTTTACAAGCATATTTCAGATAATTATAAAAGTTTTGAAGAGTTTCAAGAGTATAATAAACATTACTGTGCTGTTTCAGGTTCACTAATTGGATCAGGTTCAACCCCACAATTTGTAAATGTAAAAGAGGACATAACTGAAAAACAAATTTGTGGCTACTACTATAAATGTTGTTGGCCTTGTGTTTGCGACCTAATGAAATATGCTAGGGTTAAAAAGATCACTAAAGAATTTCAAGAAGGTTCCAAAGATATATATGCACTAATTATAGACAATCCCTGTACAAAGGAAGATTTTCCTAAAAGAGTTAACAAGAATTATTTTTGTAAAGGAAATGAATTAGACTACGAGCAAGTTGAAACACAAGATAGTAAATTAATAATTGGAATATTACACGAAGCAAAGTTTTGCGAACCGTCAGATTTAAGGAAAATATCTGCAAATAAGATAACAGGTAGATTTTGCCCAATTAGAAATAGAACTCCGATTAATGAATTGACATCTGGTATGGGTGACATCTTTATAAAGTTAGCAAGATGAATACTTAATAAAGTTTAACCAATAAAATTAACCCAATTACATTAGATTGCTAATAATTATTGCATAATTAATATTCAATTAATGTTCCAGTTAGGGGAATAGTGTGACCGTCTGCTTTGCTATATTGAATTAATAAATGTCTTTGTGTATCCAACCAATTAACACCTTTTGCCGAGCTATCTGAGAATTCGCTTTCTTGTCGAAAAATTATTGCAATTACTTCATCAGGAGTGGTCAATAAATAATGAGTAGGTGGTTTGGTAAGCGCTCTTTCTCGGTTACGTTCTTTGATATTATTCAAAAATATATCAAAACACTCAGGCTTTGGTTTAAATCTGATTATTGAAACTTTGGTCATATGTTAATTCTCCATCAAGATTATTTAAATTTTTCATTTATATAATTTTTGTTCTTATATTTTTTGTCTAAATTGTTCATTAATAAAATTTAAAGATTTTAAAAGTGGCCTTCAATTGAAGTAATTCTGTTCTCACCAAAATAAACCTTTAAAAGCCAGATAAGTCCGAGGGCTCCTTAAATCAAAAAAATATTCAATCTTATTTATCATATAGGTAATAATATAACTTCTTAGTCATGATTGTGTAAGGTTGCAATTTTTTTAATAATAAAGATGCCCAATTAATTTACTTTTTAAATTTTTTAAATTAAATTTATATTAATATTAACAAAAATAAGCTTTGGAAAAATCTTGATACCTGATTTAACAATAAATGCATTACAAGAGGGATTGGGTCATTTTGGAGTTTCGTCCAAAAACAATAAAACAGTGCATGTAGACACTTTAGGTGTAAAGATTGACAACATACGATCCAAACTTACTTGTTTTGTAATAAATTCTGAGTGTAAAAATGTTTTGCAATATTTAAGTGAGTCTGGAAGGATTAGTTTTTTTGTTGGTATGATAAGTCATGAAGCTTATAATTTTAAAGGCCAATTTGTCTCCTCAGAAAAATTAAATAATGAAGATCTAAAAATATCAGAAAGTTATAGAAATAATGTTATTGATGTTATCACAAGTGTCGGTTTGTCAAAAGATGCTGCTTTAGACAAATTTGGGAAAGTGCCAGACCTTGGCATAACTTTTAAAGTTGACAAAGTCTATATTCAAACACCAGGCCCAGACGCTGGTAAAGAAATAACTAATAGTGAAACTAAATGATTACAGATAAGCACATGCCAGCATTACAAGGAATGTTCCCAAGTTGGATTACAAGTTGCTCATCTGATGGTGAGCCAAATACCACTGTGATATCCCAGATATGGTATGTAGATGAAAACCATGTAGCTCTTTCATTTCAGTTTTTTAATAAGACAAAGAAAAATATTTCTGAAAATCCATTTGCCTATGCAACAATTTCAGATCCTAGCACATTGAAACAATACAACTTAGAATTGAAATTTGATCATGAAGAGACCGAAGGTGAATTATTTGACGAAATGGATATGAAATTACAAGCTATAGCGTCTATGACAGGTATGACAGGTATCTTTAAATTACGAGCAGCTGATGTGTACAAAGTTATATCCATAAGTGAGTAGTTTTAATAAAATTTTTTTAAATTATGAAGTATGTCAGTTTGCATGGATAAAATTTCACAATCTAAAAATGAATTAGAAAATATTAAAATTCTTCTTGATAGAAAATCAAAAGAAATTGAAATAATCAAACAAATTTCCAATCAAATAAATAAATCTCTCGATTTAAACTTAATTGCTTCCTCAATGTTATCATTAATGAATGAATTTTTTGGGTTCAAACATTCTATGATTTTACTAGTTTCTGAAAATAAAACACATCTCAACGTTTTAGAAACTTATGGATATGAAAAAAGAGGGATAGGTGCAAAAGTTGAATTTGGTGTTGGAGTTATTGGTATAGTTGCTGAAAAGAAAAAGCTCATGAGAATGGCAAATTTAGGAATGCAGAGAAGTTACATGCAAGCAATTCGTGAACAAGTTCAAATTACTAATAAAAATAAATTACAGGATAAAGTTGAATTGCCAGGTCTCCAAAATGCGGAAAGTCAGGTTGCTATACCAATGCTTATAGATAATGAGCTTGTTGGTGTGTTTTCTGTGGAAAGTGAAAAAATGAATATTTTCGATAAATCTGATGAAATATTGATTGGAATATTAGCAAATCAAACTGCTAGTGCTCTAGAAAATGCAAGGCTTTATCAACTTGAACAACAAAGATTAAAAGAATTAAATAAAGCTCATCAAGAACTAGAGAGCTTAAACACAAATCTCGAAAAAAAGGTTGAGGAAAGAACTTCTGAATTAAAAACACTTTCAGAAAAGTTGTCCAAATACTTTTCACCTCAAGTTTATGAGTCAATATTTTCAGGCAAACTTGATGTAAAGGTCCAAACAAAGAGAAAGCCTTTGACAGTCTTTTTTTCAGATTTGCAAGGTTTTACAGAATTAACTGAAAGGTTAGAACCTGAGGTTTTAACAGAACTCCTAACCCAATATCTAACAAAAATGTCTAATGTCGCTATTAAATGGGGTGGGACAATAGACAAATTCATTGGTGATGCGATTTTAGTTTTTTTTGGAGACCCTAATTCAAGGGGAGACGAAGAAGATGCAATAGCGTGTGTTTCGATGGCAATGGATATGTTAGAAGAACTCAACAAGCTTAGAATTTTGTGGAGAAAAAAAGGTTTAGCGAAACCTTTAAATGCGCGGATGGGAATTCATACTGGAGTATGCACAGTTGGTAATTTTGGTTCTGAAGATAGACTAGACTACACGATTATTGGCAACGGTGTAAACTTAGCATCTAGGCTTGAGGCAAGAGCTGGTATTAACAAAATTTTATTATCAGAGGATACATATTTATTAATTCGAAATAAAATTATCTGTGAAAAAAAAGAGGCTATTAATGTGAAGGGTATTTCTTATCCAGTTCAAACATATGAAGTTGTAAAATTTTCTCAGGAAAATGATAATTTGATTGAAAGAAATATTCCGGGTTTGTCTTTATCTATTGATAAGTCAGAGATTGAAGATAATAAAATTGCAATTAAGGTTGTTTCTGAAGTTTTGAAAGATTTAAAATCAAAGTCTTAACTTCAAGTAGCTATAAATTGATTGTTTCATTATCTAATTTTAATGGATTTAAATTTTAACATCATAAATTGATTATACTGCTCATTTAAAAGTATATTTGTAATTTTATTGCATAATTTTCATAGATAGCGTTTGTAAATTACAAATTTAAATTCCGCTCGTTAAAATTATCATTTTAATCATTTTTACAAAGTGGTTTAACAACCTCAAAATTATCCCCTTCGGTGTCAAATACATAGATTTGTTTTTTTCTAATACCTTTAAAGTTCTTACTTTGAACTAATACTCCCAAGGATTTATCGGATTGAGAAAAATAGTTAAATGTTTTAATAATTGGATCATTAAAGTACATTTTTTCTTTGTTTTGATAATTAGATTTTCGAAAAAATTTTAAAATATTTATATTTAGATCTTTATTATTCGGAAAAGGAATATCTTCAAACCAAACTGGTTTTCCTTTTATACAAGTAGACTTGGTTGGAATTGGACCATTAATTATTCTGTAATATTTGACCCAACTAATTTTTACTTTGTTTCCTTTATTTCCAAACCAAAGCAGACATTTTCTATAGTCTTTAGTTTCACAGTTTCTTGTTTTAAAAAAAAAATTTGAAATTTGAAATTCTTTTATTGGTTTAGTACAAGTCTTACCTAAACAAAGTTTGTCAAAATCAACAGTATTATTTTGAGCAAAAGAATTATTAGAAAATACAAAAATTGTCATTAATAATAAGATTTTTGTCATTTAAAAATTCTTCTTATTTTCTCTGCCCGTATATTACTCCTTTTTTCCAATTGTCTACATACTCTTCTATCGATAATGTCCATCCATTTTCCATGTTTTCATCAAAATATTCAAATAATATTCCATCAGGTGCATTCATTGATAAAAGAACTGTTCCACCATTTTCGCCTCCACGCTCATCGTGTGGCAGTGCATCAGCACTTGCTATAGCGTAATCACCTTTTTTTCTTATTATAGATTTTTTAGATCCGTCTGGTTGCCATTCAGTGAGATGTTGTTCACCTTCTAAAACCATTGTTAATGTTGAAGCTACATGTCTATGTCGTCTACAATGACTTAAGTTAGCATACCTTAATAGCATATCAAGGCGCCCTGATTTAATATCATATCCTAGAAGACTATAATCAAAGTCAACTTTAAACTCCTTATTTTCTGGATCTTTTACATTTCGCCATTCAACTAGTTTTGGATCAAAACTCTTAGATATCATATTCATAAGTATTCTTCCTTTTATTATTAAAAAATTAAATTTCTATCAGATGATGGTATTAAAGTTTATTGTATTATCCAATGGTGATATTTATTTTGCTGTATTATTCTAAATAATTCAAATACGTTTTTTCATTTTTTCTTACACTTTAAAAATTAAAATTTAATTCAGTACAATAAGGTTTACTTTAATCCAATTACTTTGCGAGTAAATTTCTAAGTCCTAGACTTTTTCATTTTTGACAACATATTCTCTAAAGAGGAAATCACCTGATCTTTATAAGCAACATTTAAATCTATATTTAAATTAAATCCCTCATATTCCTCATTTAAAAGTAGATTTTTCTTTTCAAGATTTTTACTTGTGTCAGATATTTGATAAGTTTGTATTTTGTGAGATATACCTTTAACACTCAATTCTTTTTTTTTTCACAAACAATATCTTTTTTAATTAGAGAGTAAGTTTCATGAGAAATGAGAATTTGTCCAGGATCGGCGTTTGATTCAAGACGACTAGCTAAATTTACTTCCCCGCCTATAATGGTATAATCTAATCTATCTTCAGAACCAAAATTTCCTACATTGCAAAATCCTGTGTTAATTCCTATTCTAATTTCTAAGGGATTTGAAATTCCTTGATCCTCCCAGATCTTCCTTAAATGTTTCATGCGCTCTCTCATTTCCAAAGCCATAAGAGCACAGGCTTTTGCGTCCTCTTTTTCCCCCTTTGTTTCAGGGTCACCAAAAAATATTAAAATAGCGTCACCAACAAATTTATCTATTGTTCCACCATGTTTGAGAGCTATTTGTGACATTTCATTTAAGTAGCTATTAAGTAATGAGCTTAATACTTCAGGTTCTAATCTATCAGTAATTTCAGTAAAGCCTTTAATATCTGAAAAAAAGACTGTAAGTTTTTTTCTATAGGCTTCAATTTTAACATTTTTCTTTCCAGAAAATATTGATTTATAAACTTGAGGTGATAAATACTTTGACAATTGAGATGCAAGTTGTTCAATTTTATTTTGTGTTTTCACTCTTTGAGTTATGTCAACTACAGTCCATAAAACTTCATCTTCATCTGCAACGGGGTCTCCAGAAATTTTAAACCAAATCTCTTCACCATCTTTTTTTTTGAATGGCCAATCCAAATTTACAGTTTTTTATTTCTTACCTGTTTAAAAGCCTTTTCACCAAATTCTTTAAAAGTTTGATTTGAGATGTGAATCATCTCAGCACTATTACCTATTAGTTCGTCTTTGTTATAACCTAATATTTCACAGAATTTTGGATTTACTTCAATTAATGTACGATTTTTATCTACTATCATTATAGCAACTCCAGTATTAAAAAATACTTGTTTGAACCTCGATGATAATTGATTATTTTTGACCATACTAAACTCATAAATTTATTAAACTATGAAAGTTGAACAATCGGGATTTAAGAATAAATTTTTTTAAATTAATCTTAGGCCATCCTTAGAAAAAAAGTGCACATATTTAGAGATAAATTTCAAGCCTATTTTCTCATAAAGAACAACTTTAATATTTGGATCTATTTTTACTATAATTAGCTTATTGTTAATTCCACAATCAACATAAACGTATTGTTCAGAACCTAAGTATTCACAAAATTTTATTTGCCCACTCAATATATTTTTTTCAGATTTGCAAATTTCTATATTATCCGGTCTTATTCCCAGTTTGAATATTTTTTCTTTTTTAGTTTTAATATTAGTTTTTTTATTTTTATCTAAATATATATATCCTTCTTTTTGAATGCAGTCTAAAATATTCATTTTTGGTGTGCCAATAAATTCTGCAACAAATAAATTTTTTGGATAATTGTAAAGTTTGTGTGGAGAACCAACTTGAATAATTTTTCCTTCGTTAAGAACAACTATCTTATCTGCGAGTGTCATGGCTTCAACCTGGTCATGAGTAACATAAATCGTGGTAACTCCAAGTTCTTTATGCAATTTAGAGATTTCCAAACGCATTTCAACTCTCAGTGCTGCATCTAAATTAGAAAGTGGTTCATCAAACAAGAAAGCTTTAGGTTTCCTAATAATTGCTCTTCCAATTGCAACTCTCTGTTTTTGTCCTCCAGATAGTTGTTTAGGAAGTCTGTGAAGCAGATCTTCTAGTTGAAGAATTTTTGCAACTTCTCCAACTTTTGTTTCTAAAATATCACTCTTTACGCCTGAGGTTTTCAAAGAAAAACCTATGTTATCAAAAACATTCATATGGGGATACAGTGCATAAGATTGAAAAACCATAGATAATCCGCGATCATATGGAATTTTGTCTGTCACATTTAAATCGTCAATTAAAACAGTTCCTTCATTTAAATCTTCAAGACCAGAGATAATTCTTAAAAGTGTTGATTTTCCACATCCTGAGGGACCTACAAAAACAATGAATTCTCCATCTTTAATGTTTAGGTCAACATTTTTAATTACTTGATTACTGGAAAACCATTTTGAAATGTTTTGTAAAATAATAGAAGCCATTATGTGCTCACTAATTGTTTGTAAACTTTAAATTAGAACTATCTCTACCAAGTGCTAATAAAATTGCAGCAGTCCATGAGAAGTCATGTCCACCAAGGCCTTTTCCTGTATGTGGGTTAAAATATTCATACATACCACCAACCTCTATAAGTTTAATAGTATCATCCTTAATTCTTTTGGCTAGTAAGTATTCACCTTCATTTTCTAAACCATATGAAATCATATAATTCATTATTGACCAAACTGGACCTCTCCAATATCTTTCACTTTCGAATTTTCTATGTTTTGGATCGACGCTTGGCATTCCATAAACACAATTATCTAAAATTCTTTCACAATGCTTAATGGTGTAATTTTTTTGTTTATCTGAACCTGTACCAGCATATAAGCAAAGCATTGATGCGTTAGTTATAGCGTCGCAGAATTGATTACTTCTCATGTCAAATGCAGTGAATGCTTTTATCTTATCATTCCAAAATCTTTGGCAACCTTCCTCAAGTTTATTTATCCAATTTTCAATCTTATTTACTGTATTTTTATATTTAAATAATTTCGCTAACGATAAAAGATCTTTATTTGCTCTTAAAAAAATAAAATTTATTCCTGGATCAATTGCCAAGAAAGGACCCTCATCATACATTTTTTTTGGGTCCCAATTACAGTTTCTTCCATATTGGACTATAGACATAAATTTATCATAATCTTTATTTGTAGGTCTCTGAGATATTTCTACATGTGATGTATCACATCTAATATAATCTTCAAAATTATCTGGAACATTCACATTATCTAACCCTAAGTCCCAATCAGGACAATTATCCCTTCCAGACTCCCATGGGTGAATTATGCTGATAAAACCTTCATTATTTGGATCTCTTGCAGAAAAAAACCACTCGTGATATGCCACTAAAGAATTAAAAAGACTTTTACCTTTCTGTAAATCATAATTATTTCCATTATTTACCATATCCCATATTATACTGGCCAACACTGGTGGTTGAGAGTGACAACTAGTATTAGCATTTGATTTGATTTGCCAATGATTTGGACCAGGAAAATAATTTGGATTATTTTCGTGAAAAATTATGTGAGGGATCATTCCATTTTTCCATTGTGCTTTAATCAGCAAAATTAGTTCTTGCCATGCTCTTATTTTGTTATAAGTAGAAATTCCTAAAGCTGTAAAAGCAGAGTCCCAATTCCATTGGTGTGGGTAAAGTTTAGATGTTGGAACAGTAAAACCACCACGATCATTTCTGGTTATTATTTCAACTGCTTTTTGAAATCTTTCTCTAATCATTATCCTTTAACCCCACCTGCTGAAAGACCAGATATTAAAAATTTTTCTAAATAAAGAAAAATTATCATCACAGGGATTGTTGCTATTACTGCCCCCGCCATCAGGTGCTGTTGTGGAATTTCTGAAGAGTTTAAAGACATGATACCTCTAGACAATGTAAATATATTAGGATCATCCAAAAACATGAACGCAATTAAGAATTCATTCCAAGCAATCATGAATACATATAACCCAACACTAACAATAGCTGGTTTAGATAAAGGTATAGCTATTTTTAAAATTATTTGAATACGAGAAAGACCATCCATTAACGCAGCATCATCAATTTCGCTTGATAATGCGTTGAAGTAACCTCTTAGCATATAAAGCGCAACAGGGATTGTAGTTGCTGGGTAAACAAGTATTAGACCAAATAAAGAATTTCTTAAGCCTATATATGAAAAAATTGCATAGAGTGGAATAATTAAAACTATAGAAGGAATTAAATAAATTAAAATTACAGTACCTGAAAAAAATTTTTTGTTGGGTATCCTTAATCTAGCAAGTGCATAAGCTCCAGGAATTGAAAAAAATAAAGTTATAATTACAGTTGTGCAGGATACAATGAAAGAATTTATTAAAAACAAATGAAAATTGAAATTAGTAAATAATTCGATGTATGAATTAAATAGAGTTTTAAAATCGGTATTTAAATTAACAGACAAATCTAGAGGGTTTAAAATCAAGCTTTGTTGATTTTTTAAACTTGTCATAATCATAATATAAAAGGGAATTAAGGTTATTAAAATTAATATAATTAAACCTATTCCCCACATGAATTTTATGAAAAAACTTTCAATATCATGTTTTGACAATTTTCCAGGACTTAAATTATATAAAGAATGATTCAAACTTACCCATATAAAAAATGAAGTTAATAAAATTAACATAAATATTATTAGTTGATTTTCATCTTCTGCTTGATAAGGGTTTCCTAAGTTAGAAATAAAAATTAGAAAAGTAATTATAAATATTGCTGTAAGATGGAATTTTATGGATAAAAATTTTTGACTTTTGATGTACAAAATTCCTGCAAATGGCCCAATAATCATAATTTGACTTAACTCTAAACTCAAAGGAGTTCCAAGGGTTAAAATGCCAACTACGGTAAAAAAGATTTGCCAAAAAACACCCCATATACCTCCAGACAAAATCGAAAAAAATAAGCCATATTTCCAAAACATTTTAAAATGTTTCCTTTTTCGAATATCTCATAAAAAGTAAAGAGAATGTAAGTAGAAATATAAAAATTACTACTGCCACAGCTGCTCCTGCTCCAAGATTAGAAATTGCAAATGCTTGTTCATAAACATTTACAGTAAAGGTTCTTGTTCCTGCGTTTCCACCAGTCAATAAGAAAATGTCATCAAATTTATTAAAGGTCCATATGAATCTTAGTAAAAATAAAATAGACATAATACCAATTAAAAATGGAAGTGAAATATAAATGAATTGTTGGAATGGTGACGCCCCATCCATTTTGGCAGCGTCATATACTTCTTCAGGAAACGACTGCATACGAGCAAGAATAAATAAAAATGAAAGAGGAAAATATCTCCAAATTTCAAAAGCTATAACCATTGATAAAGCTAAAGGAAATTTAAACACATAACCAAAAATAATTATGTCAGTATATTTTTGTCCAAAAAAATTAATTGGTTTGTTAATGACATTCATTTGAACTAACATTGAATTTATAATACCTGAGAAAGGATCAAATAATATTACCCATGCAAAAGCTACTGCTATAACTGGTGATACATAAGGGAAAAGAAGTAAACCACGTACAATTGATCTTCCCCTAAAAGATTTTTGTAAAATTTGTGCTGCCAGAAGACCAACTAACAATGCTCCAGCAGTGCCAAATATGGTATAGTAAAAAGAAACTTTTAATACTTCAAAAAATTCAGAAGCAGAAAAAACTTTTTTAAAGTTTTCAGTGTTAAAGTCAAAAGAGCTTAATACATTTTTGCTTGAAAAAGTGACTAAGGGTTTAGTTTTTTTGGGGTTATCTAATTCTTTTTGCCATTGATCATTCTTATGAATTTTAATAATTATCTTTCCAGAGGATCTTGAGGAAACATTATTTAAATTACATGTTAACTCTTTTAATTTTATCATACAAAATTGGGCTGGTTGCAAATCTTTAACGGTGAAACCATTTGGTATTGTGTCTTTAATTATCACATTTTCAAGATCATATTTAATCGATGAATTTCTGTATCTATATTGAATTTCTGCAAGTTGACTTTTTTCAGATAAATTTCCTTTAATGCGTTCTTTTACTATAAGTTTTGGTGGACGCAGATCTCCCAAGGATACTGGTTTAAAGGAAATCCAAAAATTAGCTAAGAGTGGAAATATAACTACAGATAATACTATTAAAATAGTTGGTAGTAGGAGTATTAGGCCAAGTTTTTTTTCTTTTTCTAATAAAGTGTTCTTATTTTTTTTTTTGATGTTTGTCATTCAAAAATTCTTAAAATTATAATAAAAAGTTAGACGACCTTATGAAGATCGTCTAACGAATAATTTAATTTATTTTTGAAAGTTCTTTATTTAACTTACTTACAGCAGTCTTAACATCAATCTGATCATCAATGAATTCACGAACTACTCGATTAATAATTTGAGAATTTATAATTTTTGATGCTAAAGATAGTTGACCTTCTTTTACACCCCATCTATCAGCAGTTTGAAGTCCAGAAACAATTTTATTGATTGTAAGATCTGAATATAGTTCTGATAAAGGAGCCTTTCTATCAACTCCAACTGGTAACTTTGACCATGCATTTACATATTTTGCTGTATCAAAAGGCTCACCTCTACGAACTGGGAATTTGCCCTCTGGTGCAATTGAAAGTGTAGCAGTATATCCATCTTTCATTGAATATTTAACAAACTCTGCAGCAACGTCAGTATTTGCGTCTGAGGTTACTCCAAAATAACGTATATCTGCCCAAGCAGCGCCTGCGGGATTAGATGGGCCACCAAACGTTGTTACAATTCCAGTCTTTTGTGCTAAAGCTTTTGAAGTTGGGTCATCATTGATTGTTGGTGGTGCGGAGTTTCTTAAACCAGCTAACTCGTCTAAAATAAAAGGTGACCATATAATCATAGCAGCTTTGCCAGCAAAATAAATTGCTCGAGATTGTTTCCAATATAACTCACCAGCTGGAGAAGCTTTAGCAATCTTTTTATAAAAATTTAAAACTTCAGAAGTTGCTTTTTCGTCTAGTGGGCTAAAACCATTCTTATTAACTGGCGATACCCCATTAGCTAAAAAGACGTGTTCTAAAACTTGACTCATAAAATTTTCATCAACCTTAGTTGCTGCAACAAAACCGTACATATTTGGTGGGTTATGTAATTTATCTATTGCTTTTTCAATGTTTGCATAGCTATTAGGTGGAGCTAATCCAGCTGCATCGAAAATATCTTTACGATAAACTACCATTTGTGTCCAACCGTCAACTGGAACTGCAGCTGTTTTCCCGTCAAATTGCGCCATTTTAATAGCGCCTGGCGCAAAGGTTCTTTTCATTAAAGAATTTACTATATCATCATTAGTTTCTACGTCTAAAATACCAGCCTCTGACCATGGTAGAACATACTGTAATGTATGATAAATAACGTCAGGTAGATCGCCTGCAGCAAACGCAGCTGTCGCTCTTTTACCTAGATCTTTTTCTGATACAGGTATAACCTCTACTTCGTGCCCAGTCTTTTGCCAGAAATCTGCAGCCATTGCATTTTGTTTTGCAAGACGCGCAGGTTGCTCTTCTGTAGTCCAAAATTTTATTGTGTCAGCATTAGCTAAGCTTGAAAATAATAAAAAAAATAGACTGTAAAAAATATAATTAATAAACTTATTCATTATTTTTCCTCCAATTTATTTATTAGAATGTTATTCCCCAATAACTTTCCAAAACATCTTAGGATCAATAAAATGAAATCATGAGTCAATCAAAAGTTAGCAAGAAAAATTTTTGCTTAATAAATAGGCAATCGTGAATTTGTAAAATTTTTAGCCAAATCAGATTTTTATTTGCATTACAAAAGAAAACTCTTCGTAAAAAATTATTATTGATTAAAAGTTTTGCATACATTTTTATCGATTTTTTGAAAGTATTACAAAAATTTAAACTCTACACGAATCAATCTTAGGCACTCTGAAACTACAATTAATTTCGACTTTTGTGAGGGTCATCCTTTGGTAAAATACTTTTTATGTAATCTCTTTCTTTCCATTCAGGTGCAGGTGGAACTGCTTTGCCTTTTCTTGGTACATAAGCTGACGGTTCATCTTTTTTTAGATTTGGAATATACCTTGGACAGTTTGGATATATTTCGCAGTTAATTCTCACAACAAACTTGGCGCCAAAATGATCTTTTAGAGATTTGTTGTCATGATGGATAGTTGCATGACCATTTATCCTAATTCTTCGACTTTTCCCGTCAAAGTTCAGAAAAAGTAAAGCTACATTTGGATTTTTAGAAATGTTGCCAGCAGTACGATACATTGAATTTCCGTCATATTCAGGGTATTCTATAATTCTTTTTTCAACTATTTTTACAAAACCTGGGTCTCCTGATTTTATATTACAGTCAATATATCCGTTCCATGAACTAGCAATAAAGAAAAACTTAGAATTTTTAATTAATTCTATTTCATCATCCCAAAATTCATAATGTTTTCTATTTTTTTCTATAGCATCAGCTGTTCTTTGGCCGTCAAAAAGATCTTGGAATTCTCTCATACCTTCATGGAAAAAATCTCTTTCTTTGAAATTGTTCATAATAAGTTCCTATTTATGTCAAAAAAAAAATAAAAGAATTAAATATCAACCCAATACAATATCGTTGGCAAAAAAAGTATGAATAATGAAAATAAAATAAGTTCTAACCTATTCATTACCTATTTCTTCTGAAAAAGGGTTTGTTTTTAGCCAATCAACCGTTTCTTTTAAAGTTGTAGAAAAATCTTTTATTTTTACGTTAAGTGAATCTCTTCTAGTAAAATCAAAAGTAGTTGGTTTTACAGGTGCTTCAGAAAAACCTTGAGGCATTTTCATGTTTGGTATTAATTTTTTACATTCATTATAAATATCTTCCCAATGAAGACTTTTATAAACTCCAAAATATCTACCAGATGCACTAGGGTTTTCGTATACTGCTAAAAATATTTTTGCTAGATCCCTTAAATGTATCATTGAAGCAGAATCATTAGGTATTTTCTCATGTCTAGGACTGCCACCATCAATCACTCTTTTTAGCCAAATAAAGGGGTTGTGCTTTAGATGCATAGGTAAAACGGGATCACCATATAACCCTGTAGGTAAAATAATTGAAAGTCTAATATCATTTTCTTCACAATATTTAATAGCTATTTTCTCCATAACTGTTTTAGTAGCAGATGTATATTTTTTGGCTTTACATTGTTCTTTTTCATCGGACCAATGTTCTATTTCATTTTTAAATTCTACAGGTGGAACAGGGTTCGTACTAGATGTAGAAGAACATATGATAATATTTTTTATACCTTTATTTTTAGCTGCTTTTAATATATTTAAACATCCATTAACTGTCGGATTAATTATTTCTTGATAGCCTCTTTTATCATCCATCTCTTTGGCTGGGGTCCCGTCTTTACCCTTATATGTGGGAATTAGACATGCTATAAAAACAGCATCTGTATTTTTCATCGGATTTATAAAATCTTTTTCGTTTTCCATTTTGGCGCTAAACAATTCTAAGTTCCTAGAATTCTTGAGTTTTTTTAAATACTTGACCTTAGTTATATCTGATTTATCTGTAAGAGTGCCATTTACAAAATAGCCTCTTTCTAGAGCATACCTGACAATGCTAGATCCAACTAAGCCACTTGCGCCTACTACACAAATTTTTTTATTATTTTTCATCATAAATTAACATTAGGTTTAAATTAAATTTAAATAAATAATTTTTTTATTTTACACTATTATTGTGTAAAATTAATTTAAAATTGACAGTTATTTTTGGAGTAAGAATAATGATTGAAACCCTTGATTTTGGTCTTAAAGATAAGGTCGCCATTGTTGCTGGAGGCGGAGCAGTTGGAAAAGACATAGGAAATGGGAGAGCAGCTTCTATATTATTAGCCGAGGCTGGTGCAAAAGTACTCGTTGCTGATAAGGATGATACATTAGCAAAAAACACTGTTCAAATGATTAGAGACCGAGGCGGGGAAGCAACAAGTATTAGTGGAGATTTAACAAAATCTGAACAATGCAAAAAAGTTGTAGATTTTGCTATAAATAAGTGGGGAAGATTAGATATATTGGATAACAATATAGGTATTGCTAGTAAGCTATCTGTAGTTGATGAACCAGAAGAAAATTGGAACCATGTTATGGATATTAATCTTAAACCAATGTTTCTGATGTCAAAATATGCTATTCCTGAAATGATAAAGTCAAGAAATGGGGGATCAATTGTTAATATATCTTCTATTTCTGCTACTAGACCAAGAGGCTTTACCACATACTCTGCCTCTAAGGGGGCTGTTTTATCACTTAGTCAAGCCATGGCAGTGGATCATGGAGCAGATGGAATAAGAGTAAATTGTATTCTTCCGGGACCAGTCTACACGCCCATGGTTTATTCCAGTGGGATGACCAAACAACATCGTTCCCAAAGGCAAAAAGCTTCTCTGATACAGATGGAGGGAGATGGCTGGGATATTGGAAAAGCTGTTGTGTATTTGTCTTCAAGTTGGGCAAGATACATTACCGGACATCTCATGGTAGTTGACGGTGGATGCTCATTATCGTCAAGACCACGGGGTTAATTAAAAAAATCATAATTTAAATTAATGATTGCTCATTATCAAAAGAATTAATTTTATTAAAGAAAATGAATTTTAAGAAAATGCATGATACAATTTTTTTCTCAGCTTGCGATTTGATAAATCTATACAAGTCTAAAAAGTTGTCACCAGTAGAAAATTTAAAAAACACGTTTGATGTAATTAAAAAGCTTAATCCGAAGCTTAATGCATTTATCTCGATATCTGAGAAAAAGGCAATTAAACAGGCCAAATTATCAGAACTGAATTACCTAAATAGCACCGAGAGAAAACTTGAAGGAATCCCTTTTGGAGTAAAAGATGTTATAGACGTTCAGCAAGAAAATACTATGAATGGATCTAAGCTTTTTGAGACATCTGAAGTAAAAAAAAATAACTCAACTGTTGTAAATAAATTAATAGATGAAGGCGCAATTTATATTGGGAAATTACATACACACGAATTAGCAATAGGTGCCCCAACATTCTCAGGTGTTGATAAACCAGCAAGTAATCCGTGGGATTTTAATAAAACAGCTGGTGGATCTTCAAGTGGATCTGGGTCTGCAGTTGGAGGATATCTTGTACCATTTGCATTGGGGACTGATTCAGGTGGCTCAATAAGAAATCCTTCGTCAATGTGTGGAATTGTGGGTCTAAAACCAACATATAATTCTATAGAAATGAGGGGTATACAACCATTAGCTAAGACTATCGATACAGTTGGCCCAATGGCAAGAACTGGAAAAGACATATCACTTATTTTTTCGGTACTAAAAAAATCTCTAAATACGGTAAATCACGATTTCCAAAATCTAAATATAGGTATTATTGAACATTTTTATAATAAGGATTTTATAGCTAATGAAGAAGTAGTTGAATCATTTGAACAAACTATCAAAGTATTTGAACAAAATGGATCGGTGGTTTCAAAAGTAAATCTTGATAATCTTAAAACTTACCACGAAGTAAATGGTACAATAATGGCTAAAGAAGGTTATAAACAATTTAATAAACAATTAGAATCAAGAGAGAATCTAATAGATAAATTAACATTTGAAAGATTAAATAAAGGTAAACATATCTCAGATGAAAGTTATAAAAACGCAAAAAATAAAAAAAAAGAACTTACTCAAAAAATCCATGTTGTATTGGAAAATTTTGATATTTTAATCACACCTACAAATTTTGATCTTCCTTTCAATCTTGGAGATATCTCACAAATTAATAAATACTATATGAGACACGCTCGATCACCATTTAACGTTTCAGGTAATCCAGCAATATCAGTTCCATGTGGTTTGTCAAAAACAAATCTGCCAATTGGATTCCAAATAGTTGGACGTTACAACGCGGATCAGTTCATATCTGATATTGCACATGATTTTCTCATAAAAACTGACTGGGAAAATATTAGAAAGAAAGAAATTGTTAGAGCGGATTTTATATAGATTAAAGTATAAAATTCAAAATTCATTTATAGGCAAGGTCTAAATTAAATAAATGATTTTAACCACCCATAGGTAAAGTCATCGAAGTGGTAAGAATACTAGTTAAGGATAAAATGAGTAGTGCAATGAACATTTCAATGCGAATGGATTTTTTGAGTTGAAACGAGCCAACTGTAGGCTCGTTTTTTATTAATGGAACATTTTTAAATTTATTTAGAGCTCCAAATAATAGTAATAAAGAAACTAAAGACATTTTAATTAAAAATGCGTTACCATAAGAAGTGCTGAATAATAAACTAATGTCATTCATCAAAATATATGCAAATGAACCTCCAGATATTATTAAAACAGCCAAATAAACAACAGCTAAAACACCAAATCTGTGGGCTATTACATGAAGATTACTTGTATTTGCAGATGAGCACATATTGTATAATGGTATAAAAGATCCAATCCAAAACGCCACACAAATGAGATGAAATAAAAGTAAAATCTGTGCCAAGATACCAGATTTTTGGGAATGACCTGTGTAAATAAATGATAAAAGAACAAAACCAACACCTAGCCACCCAAGGAACTTAATAGAGACTATTTCATGTCTTGTGCTAATTCCAATTAGTATAAAACCAATTAATGCAAAAATTGCTGCATATCCTGCCTTTGATGTTAAAGCAAGCTCTAAAATAATTGGGTCTAAAATACTCAAAAATTCTCCACCTAAATTACCTGCTATGGAAAATATCATCCCAACTGATATTATAAGGCCATACAAACAACTCTTTTTAGATAAAAAGTTACAGTATTCCATGTTATCTATTGTTTGAAACTTACTAAAATGAAGATCAAATAATTTTGTTCCAACTACTGCTAATCCAGCCAAATAAAGTAGAACTTTCAAAATAGGAGTGAAAACGATCCATACATCCATCAACTATACCCTCTAACATTCTTAGATGTATTTATTAACTTTTCCTATAATTTGGTTTTACAGCTGTAAATTGAGTTGTTTTTATCTTAGGTTTTGAAGACATAAGTGGATTGCCTGTTCCATTTATTTTTGACATTTTTGGTAATTCTCCTTTATACTCATATGCTTGTTTACCTACAGGGTTTTTAAACCAGCCGGGGTCAGTGTAATCACCTGGGGCTTGATCAGCTCTAACCTTAAGTATACTAAACATACCTCCCATTTCAACAGAGCCATAAGGACCGTCTCCTGTCATCATTGGGATAGTATTATCTGGTAATGGCATAGTCATTTCAGTCATATCAGCCATTCCTCGTTCACCCATAACCATATAATCTGGGACTAACTTCTTAATCTTTTCTGACACTCCTCTATGGTCAACACCAATCATTGTAGGTACATTATGACCCATAGCATTCATTGAATGATGGCTTTTGTGACAGTGCATTGCCCAGTCTCCTTCTTCATCAGCAATAAACTCTATTTGCCTCATTTGGCCAACTGCTATATCGCTAGTTACTTCTTTCCATCGACTCTCTGGTCGAGTTGGTCCACCATCTGTACCTGTTACCTCAAACTCTATTCCATGGACATGTATAGGATGGTTTGTCATTGTTAAGTTTCCAATTCTTACTCTAACACGGTCATTTTTTCTTGCTATAAGGGGGGAAATTCCAGGAAAAATTCTGCTGTTCCAAGCCCATAAATTGAAATCAAGCATGGTCATTATTTTTGGTGTCTCTGAGCCCGGGACAATATCAAATGCATTTAGTAAAATACAATAGTCTCTATCTACTTTGCTAATCCATGGATGTTCTTTTTTTGGATGAGTAACCCAAAATCCCATCATACCCATTGCCATTTGAGTCATTTCGTCAGCATGAGGATGGTACATAAAGGTTCCTGGTCGTTTTGCTTCAAATTCATATACGAAGGTTTTACCAGGACTTACAGCTAACTGGTTTAGCCCTGCTACTCCATCCATTCCATTAGGTAGCCTTTGGCCGTGCCAATGAATACTTGTATGTTCTGGTAATTTATTTGTAAGGAAAATTCTAACTTTATCACCCTCAACAACTTCAATTGTAGGGCCAGGACTTTGACCATTATATCCCCAAAGATTAGCATTCATTCCAGGTGCTAGTTCACGAACAACAGGTTCAGCAACTAAATGAAACTCTTTAAAGTTACCGTTCATTCTGTAAGGCAATGTCCATCCATTAAGTGTAACAACGGGATTATACTCGGATGTTTCTTTCGACTTATTTGGACTGATTGTGTCTGCAGATGTTTGTATCACCGGCTCGGGTAACCCCGCGAGTGACGAGGTAGCAACGGATGCACCTGCTATTGCTGTGCCTGCTAATGCAGACATCTTTATAAATTCGCGTCTTGTTTTCACTTAAGTCTCCATTTTTTACTATTATCTTTCACTAATGCCCTTTTTTAGCTTTATTAGAGGCAATCTCTGTGGTTCTTGATTTTGCCCCTAGTTTTCTACCTAGAACAACACTATTTAAGTTGAGTTCTGCAGTAAATAAGTTTTGTAATGCGTCTGTAGCTTTTATCTCAGCTGTTGATTTTTCAAGCCCACTTTGCATCAACTCAAATATTCCAATTATCATTCCATTATAATTATAAGTTGCTTCTTCTAAGAGTATTTCATGCATTGGAATAATTTGATCATAATAATGTTTTGCGATATCAAAGGCTGTCCTATAGTTTTGATAAGCCTCACGAAGTTCAGACGCTGCAGCTAATACGATATTCTCGTAAATTTTTTGCTTAGCAATTAGATCTGCTTGAATTGTATCTCTTTGAAGATTACCCCAATCGAAGATTGGGATTTTAATTTCAAGTTCATAGCCTTTTTTGTTTGATATAACTCCATCATCTTTTATTCTATCATTCCTATATCCAAATTCGATATCTGTGTAAGAATTAATTTTTTCAACTCCTAACTGTTCCAACAGCAATTCATATTCAATACGAGCAGTTTTTACGTCAAATCTGTCACTAATTTTATCAGCAATTTTCTCTATTGATATTGGTGTTTTTGGCAATTCTGGTAATTTTTTAGGTATGGTTAAATCATTAGCTTCACTCTCGGTTAGACCTATTTTACGTATTAAGATTTCCCTACTAGATATTTTTCTCATCTTCGCTTTAGCAAGTGCTACAGTGGCTTCCGAATAGATTAATTGTTGACGTACTCTATCACTAGTTGTCATATTACCAGTTTTTTTCATTCGTTTAGCAAGTTCAGCATTCGCAGAAAGAGCAACAAAGGCATTATCATAAAGAGTTAGTTGTTGTTCTGAAGCAACTGCTTCAAACCAAGACATTCTTACATCACTAATTGCCCCATAAATTTCAGAAGCAAAATTTATATCATTCAAATTAACAGCAAGTTTTGAGGATTTTTGTTTAGTTGGAAGTGAAAGCAAATCAAGGAGTCCAAAACTCAGAAACCTCCCATATTCTATTTCAGAACCCTTCACCATTCGTTCAAACGAAAACACTGGATTAGAAATCCTTCCGTTTTGAGCAGCAGCTGACCCACTTCCGCGATATTTAAATAAAAGGGATTGAAAACTAGGACTTTTGGAAAGCATTAATTCTACAGCTTCCTTTTCACCAACTTCTGAATTTAGAAGCGCTTTTGAATTATTAAATAATTCATTTTGTTGTTCCTGGTTAATAGCTGCGGTTATTTTACCAGCAATAACAATATCTTTGTTACTGTTAATATTATTTAAACTTTGATCAAATTTATAAGACGTACAACCAGATACTAAAAATATTAAGCCAAAATAAAAAATTCTCAATTTCATCGCTAACCTATTTTTTTTCCTTGCTTTTTTCACGAGAGTAATATTGCCACCCTCCAATCTCATCGACTGTTTTATTTGAAATAATCCAGTCTGATGTGTCCTCCCATTCCCATTTTTCATAAGAGTCAAAAATTGATTTATATATATTTTTATTTATTGAATTCTCTTCACTTTTGGCAATTACTGAAAACGAAATGGTTCCAACAATCATTAAGAAAACTAGAGCTTTAAAAGTGAATAAAAAATTTTGAAAATTAAAATAGTTAGCAGAGGTAAAAATAGCTTTTTTAGAATTAGTTTTTGTAGTTATTTCTTTTTTTATATACATATTTATTAGTCTTCTAATTTAATTCAATTTTAATAAGTTTTAATTCTTTATTCACTTGAAACCTAACTTTGTCTCCCCTCTTAAAGTTTGAGATTACTTTTTTGTCTGAGACATTAAATTCCATTGTCATCGCTGGCATTAACTCTCCTAATGGTCCATGCTTTATTGTTATTTTTGTCCCTCTTACACGTTTAACTTGACCTTCACCAATTAACAATTTTACATCAGCGCCTGATACATCTGAACCTTCGGGTGACACCTCAAATATAAACTCACCCTTGATAGCGTGACCATCTTCACTAAGTGCGCGCCATGCTGTTTTATATATACCGTCGTCTAATTTAGGTAGACTGATAATATGTCGTCTTGATTCATTCATAAGATGATCTTTATTTAATTTTATTGGAGTTAAAGATTCGTTTCCAAGCAGGCCACTAATTAATGACTTTTTTTTGTTTGATGTAACTTTTGAAAACTCAACCTTAATCAGTTTTGCCGGTGCAGTAAAAACGATTTCCATTTTTTCTGGAGCCTTTTTGATTATAGACCCATCTTTTGGAACCACAAATCCTACTGGCGAGTGAGCTGTAGCAGTTGAGAAATTTAAAAACAAACTTAATATACAGATTACGAGAATCTTCATCATATATTTACTCCGATTTTTTAAAAAAACTTATGTAAATCAAGATAATTTATTAATAATAACTTAATTCATTATAATATATAAGCTTTACCCTCAGGGGAAGGTCAATCCTATTTTATTTTTTTAAATAATTTTTAAAATATTATTCTTCGTAACAAAAATTTAATAAAATAAATAAAATGAAACCTATTTGTTTTTATAATTTGAAAATAATTTTAAATAGATTTGTCATTTTTCAATTGTCTTTGTTTTCCAATCACTTTTTCACATCTAGTTTTTACAGATATAACTTTATGCAGCTCTTCAAATGGAAATTTATAAGTTTTAGAATCTTTTATACATTGTTTGTAGGTTTTTTTTGGAACCCTTATTTCATAGGTAGAGGGATCCTTACTTAGACCCATCGTTACTAAAATGACTAAAACAAACTCGCTCATCTATTATAATTCAATAATTACCAATTGAAATTTACCATATTTTTCTAGTTTATTTAAAAGTACAGTTAGTTATAAAATATTACTTCAATTATTTTATTTTTTTTCTTTACCTTACCCTGACAGAAAGGTTTAGATTTATATATAAATGGACATTAATAAATGATTAATTTTATTGTTAATATAATAAGCGTTCCCCCTTTAAGATATCCAGAAAAATGGAAACCTGCTTTTCTAGCAATGCAGTTAGGTTTTATAGCTGGTGGAGTAGGGCTTATTGGAAGGGATTTTCTATTTTATTTGACCATTCAAAATTGGGAACCTTTAGTTCTTTCGGAATTGTTTTTTGCTTCATTTATAGCGTTTGGATTTATTCTACATACCCTAGGTTTTGCAAAATTTGGAGTTATATTGTCTTGCATTGCTGGCGTAGGTTCGGCTACAGCATTTATTTTTTTGATTGGTTGGAATTCATTTTTTCACCTTTGATACATTAACTTAGCAATATTAATTATAGCTGTTCCTTTAGATATTAGGCTTAAAGCCTTTTTAGCTTTGGTATTTATTTCAATCTATTCATATATGTTTATTTCTTTTTCTGAAATGGAACCTCTTTATAAGATCAATGATTTAACAGAGACTATTATTGGTTTCAGCAATATAGTTGGCAGTTTACTTGTCTTAGGATTACCTATGGGGATGTATTCTATCTTTTTAGAACAAGAGCGTAACAAATCTGAAAAACTTCTTCATAACATTATGCCTAAATCAATTGCAGAAAAGCTAAAAAATAATATCAAAACCATATCTATGGATAATCCTGAAATATCTGTTTTATTTGCAAACATAGTTAGTTTTACTGAAATGTCTGAAAAAATTTCATCAGAGAAAATTGTTGGTTTTTTAAATGACATGTTTTCTCAGTTTGATGACTTGACTGAAACATATGGTGTAGAAAAAATAAAAACAATTGGCGACTCATATATGGTTGTTTCAGGTATGCCATTCCAAAAAGAAGATCATGCTCTAACTTTATTTAATCTTGCCAAGGAAATGATAAAAATATCTGCTCAATTCAAAGATCATAATGGAAATCCCATCAAACTTAGAATAGGAATAAATTCAGGCCCTGCTATATCTGGAGTTATTGGAAAGTCAAAATTTGCTTTTGATGTATGGGGTGACACTATTAATACTGCTGCAAGATTAGAGAGCTATGGAACACCTGACTGTATTCATATGTCTAAAAATACTTTCGATTTAGTAAACTATAAAGATAGTAATATAGAGCGAAAAACTATTCAGATCAGAGGAAAAGGCTTAATGGACACAGTTTTGGTTCATACTTAATTTTAAATTAAACTACTTCTATGTAACCTATCATACCAGAAGCTGCATGTTCCAACATGTGACAATGAAAAAGCCATTTACCAGGATTATCTGCTAAATATATAAATTTTGATTTTTCACCTGGTTGCATTAGATATGTATCTCTGAGGATTAGTTTATCATCGCCAGAAAATTCTTTTGATTGAACATAGAAATGATTACCATGCAGATGCATACTATGTGGCCATCTTGAGTCATTCCAAACATCTAAAATTATTATGTCGCCTTTTTTTATACTTGCGAGTGAATGTTCATACTTACCTACCTCTTTATTAAATGCCCAGAATTTTTTATTTTCCATTGCTAATGAACGAAAATTTTTTTCTTCACCTTCAAAATAGGCTTTAGCAAGATTTCCCATTGCACCGCCTTGCATATGAATGTTTAATATTTTTGGGTTTTTATAAGGAGGTATTTTTTTAAAAGGTTGAAATTTTATGTCTTTCTTTAGAATATTTTTTTTATTACTTTGATTAACATTTAGCTTGAAAGCATTTAACGGTTTTTTACCACTGACTTCTAAGAAATCAATTGTTGACATATCATCAGTTTTTATTAACAAATCAATCCTTTGTCCTGGCCCCAAATCAAATTTATCTTGAATGAATGGTTCAACCGACATCCCATCTATTGAGATGATCTTCATCCCATTTAAACTAGAGCCAAATGAAAGTATCCTTGCATTAGAGGCATTAATAAATCTTAATCTTGTATAGCCATTTTTACTTACAGAGTATTCAGGAAATTTTTTTCCATTGATAGTAAGCCAATTTCCAATTCTTCCTGCGTGTGACCAATCATGAAGTGAGCCTAATGATTTTTCATCTAATTGATAATTTTTATTCAATCTCCAATCATCAGCTAATATAATTATATCATTATCAAATTGTTTATCTAAATGATTTTTGACTATTAGAGGTCCATATAAACCTTTTGAAATTTGTTTCCAAGTTTCAAAATGTGCGTGGTACCAGAATGTTCCTGCATTATTAACTGGAAATTCATATATATAAGTTTCTCCAGGCTGAACTGGGTCCTGAGTTAAATATGGAACACCATCCATCTTATTAATATTTTTTATACCATGCCAGTGGATTGTGCTGGCTTCATCTAAATTGTTAACAAACTCAACTCTTATGATATCATTTTCTTTTGCCTCAATGACTGGCCCAGGTGATTGTTTGTTATACAACCATAAACTATCTAAGACACCTTTCTTATCGAATAAATGTGGGGTAATTTCGGCTGTTAGCTTATAATTACGGATTAATTGGTTAGATTGAATTTGATTAGGTAAAGATGTTAAAGCAATTGTCGCTGCTGAAAAATTTAAAAATTCACGTCGAGATAGCATATTTATTTCCATTAATAATTTAATTAGATGTTATTTTGATTTCTCACGATCATTGATTTGGTCGTGGATTTTTTTAACTTTGTTTGGCCAAGTACTTTTTATGTAAGATAATACTGATATAATTTCTTTATCTGAGAGAATATCTTTATAAGCGGGCATATTGTTAGGGTATTTTTGACCTATGATATTCTCAATACCGTATTTAGTAATCATGAATAAATATTTATCACTATGATGCCAAGTGTGACCTGTCTCATCATGAGGAGGAGCAGGCATCAATCCATCTGGGAGTCTGGACATCCAATTTTTTTGTCCTTCTAATTTTACACCATGGCATGATGCACAATTTTGAACATATAAAGATTTTCCTAATGATATAGTTTCTTTATTATAAGGATTTAAAGTGATAGCTGCTTCAGCAACTTTTTCCTCTGCAAAGTAGACAACTATTCCTAAAATTAAAATTAATGAAGGAACAAGTATTACAAATAAAGATTTATCTTTAATAAAACTTTTAAAATTTAATGACATGCTTTGCCTAGAGCTTTTAATCGCCAGTAATTATATGGTAGGGGTGTTACAAATCCTGCGATAAGCATAAAAGGAATAACCCACCATGTTAAAATAGCACCACCAGTAAGTGCAACATCAGTTAAATTCATAGCCAATTCCATAGAAACCATAGATACTAATGACATCCCAATTGCTGTTTTAAAGGCTAATTTGATAGTCATTTGCTTTGACAGTATAAAAGTTTCAAGTGCGATGGATGTTAATATTCCATTAACAATTGCTAAAGACATAATAAATATAACAGGCCATTCAATTTCCATAAATTGAAAATATGCAATTGTACCAAAATCTCCGATACAACATCCAAGTAAACACCACAAAGTATTTTTAGTTGATTGTAACCAAGTATTTTGGCAGAACCAGTCTATCTGTATGACACCTTCAATTATCATTCGAACCATAAAATAATTTTTAAACCCTTCCCTAAGAGGAAGGTAAAGAAAAAAAATTAAAAACTATTATTAATATTGAATTCTTAATTAATTATTTTTTAAATAATTTAAATATTATTAAAATTAATTTTGAAGTTATAAAAAAAACAATCATAATAAAAGTATAACTTTAAGGAGATAATAAATGAAAGATTACATGGTAGAACATAAATTCAAGTCTGAAGAAATGAGAGAGCAATATTTTGAAGCAATGAAAGACATGACCTCAGATGATGTGCGTAAAAATATGAAAAACGAAAATGCAAATTTTCAAATGAATTGGAATAATGAAAAGAATGATATGGTTATGTACTGTTGGTGGAAAGCAAACTCTCCTCAAGCTATTTTAGACACCTTAGGTGATATGGCAGGCATGTTTCATAATAACATAAAAGAGATGTCAAATGTAATGGACGTGACAGATTAAGAAAATAAAATCAAAGGATTGGTATATGAACACTCTTATAATTGTAAAGATTAAAAATACAACTTATGATGAATGGAAAAAAAAGTTTGACTCAGATGCAGAAGTGCAGTCTCAAATGATGAGAAATACAATTGTTGGTAAGGTAGATGATGAAACAGCAATGATTAGTACAGAAGTTTTTAACCCTGATATGGTTGGACAGTTTATGTCATCAGATGAATTTAAACAAATGGAAAAAGAACTTGGCTTATCACACGAAGTATATCAATTAACTAAAAATTGAATTACTCTGTAATTTAAGTCTTGTTAGTTATATGATTACAAGCTTTGCATAATTACATATTTCAAACTTAGAATTTTATCATAGCTATTATAATTAGGTTTAAAAGTGGTTCTTTCTTCAAATAATATTCCAGATAGTAAAGGAATAAACGCTTATTTAAGGGATAAATCGTTTTCAAAATTATTAGAATATTACTGTGGAAAGGAATTATTTGAACAAGTTGAAAACAAGTTTATTGAGTTAGGAGATATAGTAGGTTCTGAATTAGAAGAATTAGCCTTGTCAGCTGATAAAAACCCTCCAAAATTGAAAAAAAGATCAAGAGTTGGTGAATTATCAAATGATATTGAAAAACACCCTGACTTTATAAAAATTGAAAAGTTTGCTTTTGAAAAATTTGGTTTAGCAGCAATGTCGCATAGGCATGGTGTTTTTGGAATGCAACAACCGCTTCCACCCATTGTAAAATATGGACTTACATTTTTATTTGTTCAAAGTGAATTTGGTCTTTGTTGTCCATTAAGTATGACAGATTCTTTAACACGAACTCTTACAAAGTTTGGAGACAAAACATTAATTGACAAATTCTTTGATCAATTAACTTCACAAGATCTTGATCATTTATTTCAAGGTGCCATGTTTATGACAGAACAACATACAGGATCAGACGTGGGGTCTATTGATACATATGCCGAATATGAGGATGGAAATTGGTTTTTAACAGGAGATAAGTGGTTTTGCTCTAATCCAGATGCAGATCTTGCTATGGTTCTTGCTAGACATAATAAAACCATCAGTGGAACAAAAGGGCTTGCATTATTTCTTTTGCCAAAAAAACTAGAAAATGGAAATCAAAATAATTATGAAATTATAAGATTAAAAGATAAATTAGGAGGAAGATCTTTTGCGAGTGGTGAGATTAAATTAAATAGAGCATTTGCTTATCTTGTAGGTAACCCTGATGAGGGTTTTAAACAAATGACCGACATGATAAATATGTCGAGGCTATCTAATGGAGTTAGAGCATCTGGTATGATGCAAAGGTGTCTTCAAGAAAGCTTGTTTATTTCAAATAATCGTCATGCGTTTAATAAAAAATTAATTGATCTTCCTTTAATGCAAAAACAACTTTTAAAGATTCTGATAATTACAGAAGCTTCTAGATCTATCGTATTTAAAGCAGCAGATCTCTTAAATAAAGCAGATAAAGGAGATATTGTTTCGCAGAAAATTTTTAGGATAATAACACCCCTTATTAAATTTAGAGCATGTAGAGATGTTAGAAAAGTTGCTGGAGATGCAATGGAGATTAGAGGTGGTTTAGGCTACATAGAAGATTGGCTTGATCCAAAAATTTTGAGAGACTCCCATCTTGGTTCTATTTGGGAAGGCACTAGTAATATAATATCTTTAGATACAATTAGAGCTCTTAAAAAAGACAATAATTTACAAATATTTAAAAATTTTCTCGTAAATTCCGTCAAAATTAATTCTGAAAAAGAACACGAAAAACATTTATTATCTGTCATAGATGATGTTTTTTATTTTGTTGAAAATGAAGTAAAAGAAGATTTTACTTCTTCATCAAGGCAAATAACTACATCTTTATATTACCTAAGCTCAGCTATTTTCCTTATTGAAGAGGGAAACTATTGTGAAGATTTAGCTTATAGATCTAAAATTAGTGAGTTAATTATTAAATATAAAATTGATAAAAATAGTCCTATCACAAGGGATGATATCGATTATGATCTCATAAATAATTTAATTTAAATAAATTAAATTTTTATAGCTTTTTGCAATGCAGGCCTAGACAATAAACGATCAATATACTTTTCTACATTACTTAAATCTGAAATGTCTGCACCTACTCTTTTTGCCCCTATACATGCATGTCCTGTCATTATGTCAGCTCCAGAAAATGTACCAGTTAAAAAGTCTTTATTTTCTAAGTTATTATTTACGTTTAATAGTGCAACATTTAAAAGTTTAAAAGCTCTTGCAACGTTAACTTCGTTCTTTCGTTCAGGAGGTAGTAAGATAGTCTCTACAACAATTGTGTTAACTTGTGGCATGATTGAGCCTTCAGCATAATGAAGCCATTGTAGATAATAAGGAAAGGTTGGGTCTGTTTTGTCAGGACAAAATTTACCTTTATCATATTTAGATAATAGGTATTCCACAATTGCACCAGACTCATAAATTTTTATATTCTCATCTTCTAGTACAGGAACTCTTCCCATAGGATGTAATTTATAATATTCTGGAGTTCTAAGAGCTTTATCGCCTACTGAATATTTTTCAATTTCATATTCCATACCTAATTCTTCAAGAAGCCAGGCTATCCTAACTGCGCGTGAGTTAGGAGCAAAATACAATTTCATTTAAACCTCCTCCAAAAAAGATTAGTTATTTAATTTTATCAATAAGCTTGTTAAGTTTTCAATAATAAAATTATAAAAAATTATTCAAAAAATGTAGAGAGAAAATATGAATTTAGAAAATATCCTTATTACAGGTTCATCTGGTTTAGTTGGTGCTCCCTTAGTTACAAAACTTTTAAACAAGAGTAATCTAATTGTTGGTATTGACCCAGTTGTTAACTCAGAATGTAACGAAAACTATAAGCATATTTCAATTCCTTTAAATAGTGTTAAGGATGTTACAAATTTATTAGAAAAGTACGATATAACAAAAATTATTCATACAGGTGGAATTTCTGGTCCAATGCTGGCAAATGAAAATCCAAATATAATCATCGAAAATAATATTTTTTTTACTATGTATTTAATTGAAGCAGCTAGAATTTGTAAAAAAATTAATAGATTTATCTTCTGCTCTTCTATTTCAGCATATGGAGAGCTTGCAGAAAGTGATACAACAGAAGATTATAGATTTGCTCCAGAAAATCTATATGGGGCTACTAAGGCTTCATGTGATTTATTATTAAAGAAGTATTATGAAAATTATGAACTGGATATAATATCTCTTAGGTTATCAACTATCTACGGACATCGAAGATCAACAAGCTGTTTTATTAATGATATTATAAATTCAGGAATTAAAAATAACCAAATTACATTACCATTTAGAAGTGATTTTTGTTGGCCATATGTTTATGTAAATGACGTGGTTTCATGTATAGAAAAATGTATATTTCATGAAAAAGAACATTTTTATGATTATAATATTTCAGGACCTGATTTTCCATCATACCTAACAATTTTCAACGAAATAAGTCGGTATATAAACAATTTACATGTGAGCTTTTCAAAGCACAATTCTATAAGTGATAGAAAACTTTTTAGTTTAAAAAAAGTTAAGATGGATATTGATTGGGAACCTACATATTCAATAGAAAAAGGGATTAAAGATTATATTGACAATTTAACTTAAAATTTAACTTTTACCGTAGGTTTTTTTGTTGTAATTTTTAATATTAACCAATATTTTAGGAGATTAATTATGGAAGGATTATGTTGTGGTCCAGGGTACGCAAGTCCTTCAGAGGCAATTAGAGCACCAAGTGAAAAACTACTTTATACCATAGCTATTTATACTGGAACTGGCATTCAAAAACCTGATTACTTAGCTACAGTTGACGTTGACTCAAATAGTGAAACTTACTCAAAAGTAATACATAGACTAGAAATGCCGGGAATAGGAGATGAGCTACATCATATGGGGTGGAACGCGTGTTCATCTTGTCATGAAGATAATAGTATGAGTAGAAAATACTTACTTGTTCCGGGAGTTAGATCCAACAATATTTATGTTGTCGATACTGCAACAAATCCAAAAGCGCCCAATTTATATAAAGTTATTCAAGGTTCAGAGATTAAGTCCAAAACCAATTTATCAGGACCTCATACAGTTCATTGTTTAGGTTCAGAAATAATCATTTCTTTTCTAGGAGATGCTAGAGGTGAAGCTCCAGGAGGTTATTTACATTTAAACAAAGATTTTGAAATTATAGGACGTTGGGAAAATTCAATGGGAGATATACCATTTAGTTATGATTTTTGGTATCAGCCACGCCATAATGTAATGATTAGTTCAGAATGGGCGGCTCCAAACACATTTATGCCAGGTTTTGATCTTGAAGAAGTTGGTCATCTTAAATATGGAAGAAGATTACATATTTGGGATTTTAAGAAAAAAAAGCCAATTCAAACAATGTATTTAGGGGAAGATGGCTTAATACCTTTAGAAGTAAAATTTTTACATAACCCTAATAGTAGTCATGGATTTTGTGGTGCAGCCTTAAGCGCAAATGTTATACATTTTTGGAAGTCTGAAAATGGAAATTGGGAATGGGAAAAGATTATAGACATTGACAATGAGCCTCATTCAGATTGGCCCATTCCAATACCAGGAGTAATGTCAGCTCTTTTAGTGTCTATGAATG
Organism: uncultured SAR116 cluster alpha proteobacterium; assembly: GCA_902618025.1. GTDB lineage: Bacteria > Pseudomonadota > Alphaproteobacteria > Puniceispirillales > Marisalimonadaceae > Marisalimonas. The sequence goes on along the minus strand of CACMYY010000004.1, from coordinate 1,208 downwards.
ATAAATATCTTTATATAAATAATTGGCTTCATGGTGATATGAGACAATATAATATTACAGACCCACACAACCCAGTTTTAACCGGTCAAGTTTGGATGGGTGGTCTATTAGGTAAAGCGCCAATAGTAAATGGTGTTAAAGTTGCTGGGGGTCCACAGATGTATCAATTATCTTTAGATGGGAAAAGGATGTATGTAACTACATCACTTTTTTCAACTTGGGATAATCAATTTTATCCAGAAATCAGAACCAAAGGTGGTGTAATGCTCATGATCGACTGTGATGTGGAAAATGGTGGTATGAAAATTAATAAAGATTTTGTTGTAAACTTTGGTGATGAACCAAATGGTCCAAGTCGTTGTCACGAAAGTCGTTACCCTGGGGGTGATTGTACTAGTGATATTTGGCTATGAAGAAAATTACAATAGCAAATCGTAATAATAGCACATATGAGGTTAAAGGTAATAGACCCTTATTGTCAGAATTACGCGAGCTTGGTCTTGACTTACCATATGGTTGTCAATATGGGGGATGTATTACGTGTGCTGCCAAATTAATCAAAGGTAAAGTTGACCAAAAATCTCAATTAGCACTTAATAATAGGCAAATTAACGATGGTTATGTAATATTATGTGTAGCAAGAGCTAAAACAAATTGTACTTTTGACATAGGAGTAGAAAGTCATGATAAATTATATCGTAATCCATTTATTGATCCACTCGCGCCACACGAATTAAAATCTGATATTGCAACAATCAGGAAAATTAAAGATGACTAATATGAACCATGATGAACCTTATAAAGATAATTATCTTCAAGATATTCTAAGTTCTGTAAAGACTATAGCAATGGTTGGAGCAAGTCCTGATAAAACAAAGTTTAGCTATGGAGTTTTAAGAGTGTTACATGAAACAGGCTATGATATGATACCAGTAAACCCAAAACCTGGATTAGAAGAAATAAGAGGTTTAAAGGTTTTCCCAAATTTAAAAAAAATTAATCGGTCAGTGGATATGGTGGAAGTATTTAGAAGATCAGAAGATCTACTTGGTATAGCAGAAGAAGCAATAGAAATTGGTGCAAAAGTTTTATGGGGTCAAATTGGTGTTGTTAATTATGAAGCTGCTCGTCTCGCAGAAAATGCAGGTTTAAAAGTTGTTATGAATCGTTGTCCTAAAATTGAACTTTTTCGACCATTTTGGAAACCT